>JAKSKX010000020.1 GCA_024401535.1 Paludibacteraceae bacterium
TTGTTACCGATAGGCGAAATAACGCCCATACCTGTAATTACGACTCTTTTCATTTTATAATTAATTATCCTATAATAAATTAAGCAAGACGGCCGTTCGCTGCCTTAAGCAATTCCTCGCACTTGCTTGCCATACCCTCGACGATATCCTTGCAAGACTTCTTCTCGTTGATCATACCTGCGATCTCTCCTGCCATGAAGCTACCCTCCTTAAGGTTACCGTCCTTAACAGCCTTACGAAGCGAACCAGCACCGAAAGCAAGCAATTCCTCTGAAGTTACATTAGGATCATACTCCATCTTAGCAAAGTTCTTAGAGAACGGAGTACGAACTGTACGAACTGGATGACCAAGTTTCTTACCTGTTACGATAGTATCATTATCACCAGCCTTCAAGACCTTCTCCTTATAAACCTCATGAACAGTACACTCGTCAGCAACCAAGAAACATGTTCCACACTGAACAGCCTCAGCACCTAGCATAAAGGCAGCAGCCATACCACGACCGTCACCAATACCACCAGCTGCAATAACTGGAACACTAACAGCATCTACAATCTGAGGAACAAGCGGCAAAGTATTCGCTTCACCAGTGTGGCCACCACTCTCAGCACCCTCTGCGATGATAGCGTCAACGCCCATTCTTTCGATACGCAAAGCAAGAGCTACGCTTGCCACAACAGGCATAACCTTGATGCCAGCAGCCTTCCACATCTCCATAAATGGAGCAGGAGAACCAGCACCTGTAGTCAAGATCTTCACACCTTCCTCAACAACAATCTGCGCTATTTTCTCAACCTCAGGAGCCTGCAACATGATGTTAACACCAAAAGGCTTGTCAGTCAACTTCTTGCACTTCTGAATCTCAGCACGAACGATATCAGGAGGACAAGCACCAGTAATGATACCCAAACCACCTGCGTTACTAACTGCTGCAGCCAAACTTGCGTCAGCTACCCATGCCATACCACCCTGAATAATTGGGTATTTAATGCCCAATAGGTCGCAAATCTTACTCTTTATCATGATTCTTTATTACTTTCGTTGTTATTTGTTCCACTTTATTACACAAGCAGCCGTTTCAAAACCGGCTCCGAACGCACTCATTACGAGAACATCGCCCTTGGACAACTTGCCCTCACGATTCAAACGATCAAGCAAGATAGGAATACATGCAGATGACGTATTACCCGTGTAATCTATTGTTGTTGGAAATTTTTCTTTTGGTTCACCAAGGAAGTGCTGAATGGCGTCAACAATCCTGATGTTTGCTTGATGAAGGACGAAATACTTCACCTGGTCAGAAGAAATGTTGGCATCCTTCATTACAGCCTTAATGTCCTCCTGAGAATTTGACACGGCCATCTTGAACACCTCACGGCCATTCATTACCAATGGAACATCCTTAGTCTCCTCCTTCTGGAAAGGATGCTGTTCCATCGCACGCTTGCTGTACAAAACTTCATAAGCAGAAGTTGTAGTTGTGCGCATGCTCAACACGTCGTTGCTCTCGTCACTAAAAATTACCGCACCTGCACCATCTCCAAATAGGACACAAGTACTTCTGTCCTGCCAAGATGGGATACGAGATGGCTCCTCTGCAGCCACAACCATAACCTTCTTTGCCACACCTGAAGCAATGAAAGAATTGGCAATCTGCATACCATACAAGAAACCACTACAAGCGGCATTTATGTCAATACATGGACATTTAGCACCAATCTGACCCTGAAGAATACAACCAAGGCCCGGAGTAATAAACTCGTTCACTGTATTTGAACAGATGATGTAGTCCAACTCCTCTGCAGCAATACCTGCATTGTCCAAAGCTTTCATACAAGCCTCAACACCAATTTCTGTCAAGTCTTGCTCCGAAAGAAGATGTCTGCGCTTAATACCGGTGCGAGATGATATCCACTCGTCATCAGTGTCCATTATCTGCGAAAGCATGTCATTCGTTGCTTCGAACTTCGGCAAAGCACTTCCTGTTCCGATAATCTTCATTAATTTTCCTTTTATCTATTTTTAACTTGACCCATACCTCACTGAGAAAAAATCCAACTTAATATGGTTCAGCAAATTTCGGGGCAAAGTTAATACAAAAAAAATAATATTTATAAATATATCGTTACTTTTTGCACTTTGGTTGATTTTCCTACAATAATTAAGGACTAAACGGCTTTTAGTTAGAAGGGGAAACATTACCCCTTTCGGCAGAACACTTCAGGTTTTCTTCTTACAAAATTCAAGGCTTCATGGGATGCGTACTGCTGAGCCTCCTTCTTGGAAAAGCCGTTTCCCAGTCCGGCGGTAACGTCGTTCACCAGCACCTTGTATTTGAACATGTGGTCATTCTTGTTCACCATTTCTTCTCCGACAAGTTCAAATTCAAGCTTCAAATTAAACTTCTGGCACCACTCAAGCAAACGACTCTTGTAGTTAAGTTCAAGTTCCTGCAATTTCTCGATGTTCAGATAATGGGCAAACACAACATCATTCATAAATGAGGAACATGCGTGGAAACCCTTGTCTAGATATATGGCTCCGATCAAGGCCTCAAAAGCATTTCCATACACATTCGAGTGGCACGCCACAACATCAGACTTTATTATCACAAGTCTTTCAAGCTCAAGTTTAACCGCCAAAGCGTTCAACGTAGGTCGCTGGACAATCTTTGAGCGAAGCATTGAAAGAAAGCCCTCCTGCTTGTCAGGATACATCTTATAAAGTTTCTCTGAAACTATAGTACTCAAGACAGAATCCCCCAAGAACTCCAGTCTCTCGTTGTTATATTCTGCTTTCAAATCTGACCCTGCACAAGAACTGTGCATAAACGCATGCTTATAATAAACAATATTGCATGGTGCAAAACCGAGCATGTCAGTCAGAATAGATATGAATTCCGATTCCTCCACTCAAATTACCCCTTAAACTTTTTGAAAATTAACGATGCATTCTGACCTCCGAATCCAAAAGAATTCGAGACTGCCACATCCACTCGTCTCTGCTGAGCTTTGTTGAATGTAAAGTTTAGATTTCGATCAATTCTGTCATCGTCATCCCCCGCCTTATGGTTTATGGTAGGAGGCACAACATCATTGACCACGGACAATACGGAAATAACGGACTCTACTGCACCTGCGGCACCCAACAAATGGCCTGTCATGGTTTTTGTAGAGCTTATGTTCAACTTATAGGCATGCTCACCGAACACACTTAGAATAGCCTTCACCTCCGAGATGTCCCCAAGCGGAGTGCTTGTTCCGTGTGCATTGATGTAATCTACGTCTTCAGGTTTCAATCCTGCATCCTTCAAGGCTTCGGTCATTACAATCTTTGCCCCCAAACCTTCAGAATGCGGAGCGGTAAGGTGGTATGCATCGGAACTTGCGGCGTAGCCAACAAGCTCGGCATAAATCTTTGCACCTCGCTTCTGCGCATGCTCCAACTCCTCAAGCATAAGAAATCCCGCGCCTTCACCCATCACGAATCCATCTCGGGACGCAGAAAAAGCACGAGAAGCTGTCTTGAACTCTGTATTATTTACCGATAAAGCTCGCATCTGCCCGAATCCACCTATTGAACCCGGCGTAATCGGAGCCTCTGCTCCTCCGACCAACATTGCATCCGCCCTGCCCACTCTAATCATATCGAAGGCAGTACCGACTCCATGCATACTTGATGCACAAGCAGAAACAACGCCAAAATTCGGTCCTCTCAAACCAAATTCAAGCGACAAATAGCCAGCTGCGATATTACCCAAAATCTTGGGAATGAAATGAGGACTGAAAGTGGGAGTCATATCTCCCGAGCTGTAATACGCTCCTATTTCCTCTTCAAATGTCTTTAATCCACCGATTCCCGATGCAACGATAGCACCGATACGGTTAAGGTCTTCTTTGCTTAGGTCTAGCCCCGTGTCTGCCATGCACTCCCGTGCCGCTACTAAGGCGTATTGAACGTAAGGGTCTAATCTTCGAACAGTCTTACGGTCAAAATGAGCAGTTCCGTCAAAATCCTTCACCTCACAAGCGAACTTAGTCCTGTGTTTGGAAGCATCAAAACGAGTAATAGGACTCGCACCACTCACTCCAGACAACAAATTTGTCCACATTTCACCGACAGTATTGCCGACTGGGGTGAGTGATCCGAGTCCTGTTACAACTACTCTCTTAAAACTCATTAATAGAAGTTCTTATTAAAAGAGTTTCTTCTGTTCTTACTTCGATAGGAAGTCGATAGCCTCACCTACAGTTGTGATCTTCTCAGCCTGATCCTCTGGAATCTGTACGCCAAACTCCTTCTCAAACTCCATGATCAACTCAACTGTGTCAAGTGAATCTGCACCTAGATCGTTAGTGAAACTAGCCTCTAGTGTTACCTCAGACTCATCAACTCCAAGCTTATCAACGATGATAGATCTTACCTTTGATACTACTTCTTCGTTCATAGTAAAAAAATTTAATTAATATCTATGTTTAATTTTCGGGTGCAAAGTAACGAAAAAAAATTCACATAATTGACATTTATGACGTAAAAAGTGCCAAAAAACGTAAAAAAAGCACTAACTTTGCTTTTGAGAAAAGGAAGAAAACAATTTAATAAACTGATAATGATTAATATAACAATATTGGCATCTGGTTCTGGTTCTAATGCAGAAAACATAGTGAATTACTTTTCCAACAGCGACAAGTTTAATGTGACTGCAATACTTTCCAACAAAAAAGATGCTTACGTACACGAGCGAGCTGAAAGACTAGGTATCCCCCACTCTTCTTTTTCTAAAGCAGATATGGAGAACGGAGCCCTACTTAAGACACTCAAGGAACTTAACACAGACTACGTGATATTGGCTGGATTCCTTCTAAAAGTATCAGATGACATCTTGGAGACTTATCCAATGAAGATTATCAACATTCACCCTGCACTTCTTCCTCTATATGGTGGCAAGGGAATGTACGGAATGAAGGTTCATGAGGCTGTTGTTGCCAACAAAGAAAAGAAGTCTGGAATCACAATCCACCTAATCGACAACAACTATGACCAGGGAACAACAATATTCCAGGCAACTGTAGATGTACTGCCAACAGACACTCCCGAAGACGTAGCTCACAAGGTACACGAGCTTGAGTACAAGTACTTCCCTAGTGTTATTGAGAAGTATGCTCTTGGTGAAATTACGGTTAAATAAGCTAGAGAACAAGGCATATACTAAAAGATAGAGGCGCTGAAAATTCAGCGCCTCTATCTTTTTCCACAAAAGGACCTACTAGTTTATTTTATGCCTTCGCCCTTGTCATTTAGGAAGTACCATCTGTCTTTATACTTCACTTTTAGAAGTTCATCCGAAAAATAAGTCACATCCTGGAATCCCTGCTCCAAGAATTTGCCTGACTTGACACTCTTGAGATGAATTAAATTGTCTGGATTATACATGTTTTTCAGGAACATTGTATTCAACTCATTATCTCTTTGCGTAAACATAATATTAAAACCTCCAAGAAAGCCAGAGGTATGCACATGCACATCATACTTTTGCAAGTCAGAGAATTTAACAACACCATTCTCTATATAGCTGAATACATCGCTGTACTCTGGCACATGCACAGTGTCTCCGGTGGCAACATCAACACAAATATGTCTCAATCCGCTCGTTACACTCGCAGCCTCTAACGCCACACACTTCTTACCAAACCATGCTCCAGATACAGGTTTAACATCTTCATCGATTATGGGCTTTCCGCTGGCATCCTCGAACTTCCATCTGACATTCTCACCTTCAACATACAGCTTCAGTCTGTTTTTGCCTAATGGAATAGCATCAACAACATTTCCATCCAAGGTACACAAAACTTTCTTTTTAGCAGACTCAGGCGTGTCTTCTCCAATTAATTGCTTAAAATCTTCGTTAATATCTTGTCCGTCAAAGAAAAGATAGCTTCCAAATTTATTATAATCAGAATACAACTTGTCAAATAGAAGTTTTTTATTCTTATAAAGTGATGTTGTAAAAGGGTAAGTCTGTTCACCCACCTCTGTGTCTATGGAACGACAATCAATATAAACGACGACACCATCTACATAATTAAGCCAACTGTTGCTTTGGAAGGGGGAAAGTTCATTGAAATCAGTATCCACGACCACATACTTGTCATCCTTCTTTAAGACAAGACCTTCACCTCTAGTTATCCCCATAGGATTGTGTGACCAGTTTCTGGGATTCTGATAACCTTGCTTTTGCAGTTCTTTCTCACCAAAATAGATTTTTTGTCCTTTCTTGGTCTTAGAGAGGACCTTTCCTGTATGTTCATTTATAACAGGCCAGTCATTATCCATTGTAAACAATAACTTTCCATTTTCAAAGCAATATGCCACCTTTTTGTTTGGTTCAGTTTCTATCTCTATGGCATCCAATGGCACATACTGTGGAAAGTTGTTGATATCGCGATCAATACGTTGGGGAAATCTGGCAATTCTCGTTACTTTACCTTCTGGCACAACACGATTACCCAAACTATCTATAGCACCAAACGAGAAATCCAGAGACAAACCGTTTCTAAAAAACGCATTTCGATCAACATTTTCAAACTGCAAAGGGATAACAACCTCTCCTAACTTGTTGATAAATCCAGCCTTCCCATCTTTGATTACAAGTGCCCTGTTTTCGCAGAAGCTGCTGACTGTCGTATAATCTTTTATTCTCTCGTTCAATGTTTCTGTCTGCTCTTTGCTTAGAGACGCTGCAGAGACAACAAGATTTACAGACAGTGCAACAACTGTATAAAAAAACTTTTTCATTTATATAATCGTAAAAATTTATGTGCAAAGATACAAATTATAATCCTATTACAAAGCCAATCAAAAGCAAAGATTGCCACCTCAGACAAACTGAACTGGCAATCCCATTTGAATCAAAATAGAATATACAAAAAGCTATTTTGTCGAAACAACCTTATGGCTTTCTCCTCCAACTTTAACAACGTACACATCTGGATTAGGCAAAGGAATCTTGCACATAGAATTGTTACATTTCTTTCTCGCAACTAATTCTCCCTTTGAATTATACACAGACACGTCGTCCGAAGCGTTTTCTACAACCAACAATCCGTCAGACAAATAGACATGAACATTTTCTGCAGAATGGTTGCAAACCGAAGATATTACCGGCGGCAACATAGGTAGCACCTCACCCTGTTTGAATACCTCTCCACACTTAAAACATACAGAGTCACCACTGTAACCGAACTCCGTCTCTGTCGGTTCTACGTAACCTACAATTCTTGGTGCATGCTCGAAATCCTTGAACTGGCTCATGTATGTGTCAAAAGTTACGAAGTGCTTTGCATACCAATTCTTGATGTACTCAACGTCATTGTCAACATATACACCGTTTTTAGCGCAATCCCATCTCTTGATGTTTCTCTTATGCGCTCCTGATGCGATAATATAGTTTGCAAGGCTATCCAACCTTGCACCTAAAGAGTCCGGAGACAAAACACCTACTTTCAACTCATTCCATCTCTTCACAGCAAAGCACAAGTTACTCTTAAACGCATTTTCCTCGAATGCTGCGATGAATTGCAATAAAGTGGAGTCAGAAAGCTCAGTTGGAGCTTCATTTCCAAGATAGTCTCTACCCAATGTTGAATCCAAATCCCAAGGAATCACAAAAAACTTCGGTTCTTTGTTATAATTATAGCATGCAAAGTAAAAATTCTTTCGTTCGTTATCAATTGCATGTATTATGTTTATGAATATAGTGTAGTCAACTATATTTCGGAAGTCATAGTCAACATCAGAAACAAACTCGTTATTCTTTGCCATGACAAGCCACTTCTTTAGCAGAGGGAAACCGGAAATACCCTCTTTGCCAGGATATTTTGCCTCATAACAACCAAGCCATGTAAGAGCTGAGTCAGACGCCTCTTCCCTGTCGTATAGGTAATAGTCATGCTGAGTGGACTTGAACAACAATCCTTTATATTTATTCTTCTCCTCATCATACTTCTTCAGCTTCATAAACTTTCTGTTTATTTTGTCACCCAAAGTATAAATTCCGTTATAGGTTCCATTCAATATAACCTCCAGATACTCATTTCTCTGTCCGTTTATCACACCCGGTTCCTTTTCCAAATAATGAACAGGGCTGAAGGAATTCCAAATATCCATCAAAACCTTGTTACGCATCAGAGAGTGATCCTTGTACATGGCGTTAAGCATATACTTTCCGTCACTTCTTGTCAACCCCAACCAATCAGTATCGTAATCATTTCCCGTAGAGTCAATAAGTTCAAAAGAGTATGACTTCTTGCGATATTGACTCGATGCCGCACCTCTGACTTTCATTAGAGCATCCGAATATCTCTCCTCACCACGAGCATCAAGAAGACGAGCTTCCACAACAGCCATCTCACAAGTATCGCACTTATAGTTTGGCAAGTATGAATCGCTCTTCACATTTATCTCTAGCAAAGGAAGACTTGTAATGATTAGAAGTTTTGTTCCTGTGGAATCAGAAACCTTGTAGTTTCCTACTTTCAAAGTTACATTGTCGCATGACAATCCGTTGATTCTACAGTCCTTAAACGCAGAATCAACATACATTGTATCAGGATTAAATGTAAAAAAAAGGGTGTCGTGACACGCAAAACACTCCTTACCATTTATACGAAAGGCAAAAAGATTCTGCGCAACTAAGGAAAGGAACGCAACTAAAAACAAAAATACTTTTCTTTTAGAATTCATTTGAATACAAATTATAAGACTATTATTTACATTTTTTTTTGCAAAGTTAACATAAAATAAAATAAGAGCGGCATAAACCGCTCTTATTTATTGAAACTCAACTATCTATTAATACTCATCCCAACTCTTAATCTTGATATCCTCGAACTTAAGCTCGCAACAAGAACGGATGAATGCACTAGCAAGTCGAGCATTAGTTATCAACGGAATGTTGAAGTCAATAGCACCACGACGTATAGCGTAACCATTTTCAATCTCACGCGGAGTGTTATTCTTAGGTATATTGATAACCAAATCGAACTTCTTGTCATGAATCATCTCCATAACATTCTTCTGGCAGTTCTGCTCATCTGGCCAACCTACAGGGGTTGACTTGATTCCATTGTCCTCCAAGAACTTGTAAGTTCCGTATGTAGCATAAATGTCAAAGCCATTATCCTGCAACATCTTGCAAGCGTCAAGCAAATCAACCTTAGACTTAGCCTCACCTGAAGAAATCATTATGTTCTTCTTAGGAATCTTGTAGCCTACAGAAAGCAAAGACTTAAGCAATGCTTCAGACAAATCGTCACCAATACAACCTACCTCACCTGTAGAACTCATATCCACACCGTGAACAGGGTCTGCCTGCTGAAGACGAGCATAAGAGAACTGAGAAGCCTTGACACCGACATAGTCAAGATCGAAAGCACTCTTCTCTGGTTTCTCAACCTTCATACCAAGCATGATCTTTGTAGCAAGCTCGATGAAATTGATTTTCAAAACCTTACTTACGAATGGGAAGCTTCGAGAAGAACGCAAGTTACACTCGATAACTTTAATCTCATTGTTCTTTGCAAGGAACTGAATGTTGAATGGTCCGGAAATATGAAGTGCAGCAGCAATCTTGCGTGCAATAGCCTTTATTCTGCGAACTGTTTCGATATAAATCTTCTGAGGAGGGAACTGTGTTGTAGCGTCACCAGAGTGAACACCTGCAAACTCAACGTGCTCGCTGATTGCATAGACAACGATTTCTCCGTTCTGCGCAACTGCATCAATCTCAATCTCCTTGCATCTCTCCATAAACTCAGAGATTACAACTGGATGCTTCTTTGATACATTAGCGGCAAGCTTCAAGAAATTCTCTAGCTGAGACTTGTCGTAGCATACATTCATTGCAGCACCCGAAAGGACATACGAAGGACGAACCAAAACTGGAAAGCCTACCTTGTCAACGAATCCATAGATGTCATCAAGGCTTGTAAGCTCGCTCCATCTAGGCTGGTCAATACCAAGCTCGTCACACATGGAAGAGAACTTCTGTCTATCCTCAGCACGGTCGATGTCAACAGCCTGAGTACCTAGCAATGTCACACCTGCATCAGAAAGCTTGACTGCAAGGTTATTTGGAATCTGACCACCTGTAGAAACGATTACACCCTTAGGGTTCTCCATTTCTATGATATCCATAACACGCTCGAAACTCAACTCGTCGAAGTAAAGTCTGTCGCACATATCATAGTCAGTAGAAACTGTCTCTGGGTTGTAGTTGATCATTACCGAACGAAGCCCCTCCTTGCGAATAGTGTTAAGAGCATTAACTCCACACCAGTCGAACTCTACAGAAGAACCAATACGGTATGCACCAGAACCAAGAACAACTACAGACTTGTGATCGCCTACGTACTTGATGTCGTTACCTACTCCACTATATGTTACATATAGGTAATTTGTCTGAGCCGGATACTCTGCTGCAAGTGTATCAATCTGCTTAACAACCGGAACGATACCTCTCTGCTTTCTGTGAGCGCGAACATTAAGGATCTCCTTCTCTATCTCGTTATTGTTGCACTTAGTAACAAGACGAGCAACCTGGAAGTCAGAGAATCCCAACTGCTTAGCACGAAGAAGAAGAGCATCAGGCAACTCCTTCAAGGAATTAACTGTACCTAGTTCCTTCTCTAGCTTGATAATATTCTCAAGTTTCTGCAAGAACCATAGGTCAATCTTAGTCAAATCGTGAATCTTCTCTATTGAATAACCCTCGTGCAATGCCTGAGCTATAAAGAAGATACGCTTGTCTGTTGGCTGAGACAATGCAGAATCCAAATCATCGGACATCAAATCCTTATTGGCTACAAATCCGTGCATTCCCTGACCAATCATACGAAGTCCCTTCTGGATACTCTCCTCGAATGTACGACCGATAGCCATAATCTCTCCGACTGACTTCATCGAAGAACCAAGCAAACGGCTCACACCCTGGAACTTACCAAGATCCCAACGAGGAATCTTACATACAATATAGTCAAGAGCAGGCTCGAAGAATGCCGATGTCTCTTTTGTTACCGAGTTCTTCAACTCTGGCAATGCATAACCCATACCAAGTTTTGCTGCCACGAAAGCTAGAGGATAACCTGTAGCCTTAGAAGCCAAAGCTGATGAACGAGAAAGACGTGCGTTCACCTCGATAACTCTATAATCTTCGCTCTGTGGGTCGTAAGCATACTGAACATTACACTCACCAACGATGCCGATGTGACGAATGATGCGTATTGCCAACTCACGAAGCTTGTGATAGTCTTTATTTGAAAGAGTCTGTGATGGAGCTACAACGATAGACTCACCTGTATGGATTCCAAGTGGATCGAAGTTCTCCATATTACATACAGTAATACAGTTGTCGTATCTATCGCGAACAACCTCGTACTCAACCTCTTTCCATCCCTTCAATGACTTCTCTACAAGTACCTGTGGAGAATAAGAGAATGCTTTTTCCACAAGCACCTTCAACTCATCGTCATTGTTACAGAAACCGGAACCTAGACCTCCAAGTGCGTATGCTGCACGAACAATAACTGGATAGCCAAGTGCGTTTGCTGCCTTCAATGCATGATTAAGGTCTGTTACAGCCTCGCTCTTGATGTAGTTAACGTTAATTTCAGCTAGCTTAGAGTTAAAGATCTCGCGATCCTCTGTATCAATGATAGCCTGAACCGGAGTACCAAGCACCTCGATGTTGTACTTCTTCAACACTCCGCTCTGGTATAGGGCAACACCACAGTTCAACGCTGTCTGTCCTCCAAATGAAAGGAAGATTCCGTCTGGACGCTCTTTCTGGATAACACGCTCTACGAAATCCGGAGTTACTGGCAAGAAATAAACCTTGTCTGCAACACCCTCGGAAGTTTGGACTGTAGCGATATTTGGATTGATCAAAACTGTCTTGACACCTTCCTCACGAAGCGCCTTCAAGGCCTGAGAACCAGAATAGTCGAACTCTCCTGCCTCTCCGATCTTCAATGCTCCGGAACCTAGAAGCAATACCTTATTATACTTCTTTGGTCCAGTGAACTTACCCTCGTCGATGATACTTACAGGCTCTTTGCTCTGCTTTGCCACCATATCAACGAAAGTATCGAACAAGAACTCAGTATCAGTTGGTCCAGAGCAAGCCTCTGGGTGGAACTGAGCCGAGAAGAAAGGCTTAGACTTATGGCGAATACCCTCGTTAGTTCCGTCGTTCATATTGATGAACAAAGGCTCCCAATCCGAAGGAATTGTATTGTTATCTACTGCGAAACCGTGGTTTTGAGAAGTGATGTATGCACGAGTGCTGCCAGCCATGCTTACTGGCTGGTTATGGCTACGGTGACCATACTTCAACTTGTAGGTCTTAGCACCTGCGGCGATAGAAAGCAACTGGTTACCCATGCAGATACCGAAAATCGGCTTGTTCTTCTGCATAGCTGTACGGATATGCTCGACAGTAACACCGCATAGGGCTGGGTTACCAGGACCGTTTGAAATGAATAGTCCGTCAAACTCCATTGTATTGAAGTCGTAATCCCAAGGCACGCGAACTAGGGTTACATCTCTTTTCAACAAGCAACGGATGATATTATTCTTGACACCGCAGTCAACCATTACAATCTTGTACTTTCCGTTTCCGTAAGTCTTAACTTCCTTACAGCTAACCTTTGCAACAAGATTTTCAATATTTGGATCAACGAAAGGAATATCCTGCTCATCAGGGAACACCAACTTACCCTTCATGGCACCCTTCTCACGAACAATCTTAGTAAGCTCACGAGTATCGATACCACAAATTCCAGGAATCTTCTCAGCCTTCAACCAATCACCAAGACTCTTGACTGCGTTCCAATGGCTATAGCGATCGGAATAGTCAGAGACTATGATTGCGCTCGCCTGAATTTTTTCAGACTCGTAGAATTTTGAGATTCCATTCTCATCAGTTTCATCGCAAGGAACTCCGTAGTTTCCAACAAGAGGGAAAGTAACAGTAAGAAGCTGTCCTGCATAAGACGGGTCAGTCAAGCTTTCTGGGTATCCCATCATAGCTGTGCTGAACACTACCTCTCCAGAAACCTGAGCTTCGTATCCGAACGATTTACCTTCAAACACGGTGCCATCTTCAAGCACCAAATGAAATGGTCTATAAGCGTGCATATTATAACTATTTTTCAGTTCTCTCTTATAAAATCGAGCAAATTTCGGAATTTTTCGTGAGAAATCAAAACATTTAGATACATTTTTTGTCAAACCTCGGCAAAACGACATTATCGTACAACAAAACAGGCAACGCGAACTGAATGTCAATCCAGCCTGTTAGTTCTGCAAAACTTTGAACGTAGAGACTCTTGATGCAGTCTGATACCTCAGCAAACATATCTGAAGTTTAGGCAAAGGAATCTCCATGTAGTTGACCTTTTCTCCCCTATACAAACATTTCCCATCAACGGATAGCACCTCAACAAAATCTATAGGTTCGCTATGAGCTTTCAGATGTAGGAATCCTTCATTAAACCACCATTCACATTCGGGCAATTCTTCAAAATCCTGCAATCCGTCCTTTACTGTTGTCAAAGTCAAGTCAAGATATGATGGTGAAACTGACAACTCTGCGGAATCGGACAAAGAGAAAGAATATGACTCTCCATCCCAACCTTTATAGTGAACTCTCCAATAATAATCTGGGGCGCATTTCAACTTTGCCGGCATACCGACAAACAGTCTGCCCTCGAACTTATTGTCAGGAATGTCCAAACCATACAGTTGAGGCTGAGAACCATCTTCTCCGTATATTTTTGTTGAGACAGCCGGTCCCAAGTCATAGAAGTCAGAAAGGTGCTGATAGCAATAGTCAGCCCTGATTCCGAGCTGTTTTCTGAGGTGTTCTACGCTCTCTTTCCAATCGTCACCTCTCCACCTTTTCCTATGGTATTCCATTTCACTCTCAATTTTTCCAGAAAAGGAATCCACAACGGCCTCGACATTACTTTTGCGGAAATAAGTTCCAAGACAAACCACACTTCGCTCTAGAAAAGGCTTGACAAACTCGTCATCTGACAGAAGATAGCGCATCAGCCTAGTATAGTACTCGTGCCAATTTTCTCTCTGCCAGTTCTGAAAGAATTTTGTTGGCATAGGTTTGTTGAATATATAGTCAAGCATGCGCACATCAGCCTTCAAGTCAGGGGTAAGTCCCACAGCCAAGTCAATATCCTTGCACAGAAACCTCCATATTCCACTCCCCTTATTCTGCCACACCATAACATTATACTGTGGCCAGTCTATGTTGCCGCTGAACAATTCAGTAATCATATAGTTCATGACTTCGACCGAATCAATCTTAGACATCAGCTTCCTGTGGTTCATCAAACCGTACTCTATATCATCGTGAATCTTCACCATATCATAGGCAGTACCGTTGTCCGGAGAAATGTAGGTGTCAGCCGAATTGAACTCGTCGTCAGACAATCCGGTATTGTCTGACACCCAGTGCTTGTCGCTTCGTTCCCTTATATTATAGAGTCCCCAGTACTCTCCGTTAACATAAACCACACAGGGCTGATAAGCCACAAAATCCAAATCCTCTTTGCCCCCCATCAAGTGCTGCATCATCGCCTCTCGGAACATCGTGCGTGAGTTGTCGTTACCCCCGTTTCTCAGAACAAACGATTTTGTTTCAGTAATATGAGGCTTACTCTCCCACAAGGCAGACTCAAAGGATTTTTTCGGCAGATACTTGTTTGTCTTTACAACAAAACTTTTTTGCTCATAGGTACGAGTCGCACCACCGCCAATCCTAAGCAGAACCGGCTGGTTGAAGTCATTTCCTTTTTTATTTCTTGAATTGTAGTATTCTATTGATGCGTATCGGTACCTGTTGCCGACATAGTTTCCCATGCTGTCCCACTGCGCATATCCGGCACACTTCCTGCCGCTATATATTCCAACAAAATCGTCATTTAGGTATCGGGAATCAATAGCCAAACTTAATATAGGCAAACTTATCTCATGATCTGGAAACATGAAGGACTGCGTCTGCGTGTTTCGTGGCAAAAGACCGTTCTTCAGCACCCTCGTCCTCAAAACTGTTGTCTTGTCAATTCGTATCGGGGAAGAATACGTTAACGAAGATTGAGTTGGCTCGCTTCCGTCCAATGTATAGTAGATGTAATCGTTGAGGCTGTCAGCCTCAACGCTCAATTCAACGAATATGGGGTTGAAGAAAATTCCCCCATGCTGGCTGAACTCAACTTCTGGTGCAACTTTTTCACTTTTCACATTATCGTTCTCCCTCATCGGAGATGATGACGCAAAATGAGAAAACAAAGTGTCGTTTCCCTCTACCCTTCCATAAGACACATCGGGATATAGAAGTGCAGGAATCTTGACAAGGCTGTCAACCAACACACCATTTGCATTGTAAAGCCATAGACTATGGTTCTTTTCGTTGTCCAGTTTGAATGAGGCGTGCATACCAACGCCCTCTTCATCGCAATATATCAAGGCATAGCCTTTAGCAGGAATTACTGTTGATTGAATCTTTCGCCATGGAAGTTCTCCCATAGGCATGAATTGACCATCGTTCAAGGAGTACGAATGTATATTTTTCTTGCCTTCGGCTATTGTCCAGCCATTCAAGTCTATATCTTCATCACTATCGTTGTATAGTTCTATCCAACTGTCCGGAAGATACATGTTCTCGTCAAGATGATAGACATTTGACTGCAAAATTTCGTTGATGCGCACAGTTTTCGCCTCTGCAAAAATTGTAGAGGAAAACAAAACAAAAAGCAGATATAGCAAAGTCCTTACCACTGCAAATGTATATTAGTTCACAATCTTGAACGTACCGAATTTGGATGCTGTCTGGTACCTCAACAAGAATATCTGATGCACAGGCAAAGGCAGTTCAAACTGTTCAACATTCTCTCCTCTCCACAAACATTTTCCATCGGCAGACAAGACTTCAGCAAAGGCAAGAGGTTCACCTATAGCATTAAGATGAAGTTTCCCGTCACTAACCCACCACTGGCACTCTGGCACATTGACAACTTCCTGCAGATCGTTTTCTAAATTCACTGCTGTCAAGGTTAAATCCAAATAAGCTGGAGACGCAACGAACTCAACAGAATCCGGCATAGTGACTGCGTATGACTCGCCATCCATACCTTTATAATTGACTTGCCAGTAATAACCCGGAGAACACTTTAATTGGGCCGGCATACCAGAGAACAGCTTCCCATCAAACTTATTGCCAGGAATCTGCACATTAAAGAGTTTTATGTCAGAACCTTCTTCTCCGCTGATATAAGTAGGAACAGGTTCTCCCAAGCCATAATGGTCTGTAAGATGCTGGTAACAAAAGTCTGGTCTCTTTTGAAACTCCTCTCTCAAGAACGAGACACAATGATACCACTCATCCCCTTCCCAACGATCCCTGTGATAGAACATTTCGTTTTCAATTTGATATGAGAAACTATCAATCACTGCCGCTACTGAATCTCCATGCAAATACGTACCCAAATAAAGGATACTCTTCTCTATAAAAGTTTTAGAGAAAGGTGTGTCTTCCAACAGGTACCTCATCAGTCTGGTTTTGTATTCATTCCAGTTATTTTGGGTCCAACTCAAATAAGGTTCGAACAACTGATCTTGTTTATTGAACAAAAAACTCAACATAGGGACATCTGCATACAAATTGTCAGACAATCCGACGGCATGATCAAAATCCTTGCACAAGAAACGCCACTTCCCGCCTTTTTTCTTTGGTTTCCACATCATAATATTATTCTGTGGCCAATCAATATTTCCACTGAACATTTCCAAAACAATATGGTTGACCAATTCTACTGTATCAATTTGCGACACAACATCTTGATATGTCAAAGTACTGTCTTTTATTCCTTCTAGAAGTTTAACAAGATCATCTTCTGTTCCAACCTTAACATCAACATAATTCTCTATTGCATCGTATTCATCTTCCTCCAAATCAGTATTATCTTCCACCCAATGTTCATTACTTCTCTCGCGAATATTATAGATTCCAAAATATTTACCATTGATATAAACAACACAAGGCTGATAAGCTTGAATATCTAAATCGACCTTGCCACCCAACATGTGTTGAACAGCCGCATCTCTAAACATTGTACGATTGTAGTCCTGACCGCTATTTCTCAACATAAAACTATTAGTCTTAGATATTTCCGGCTTCTCTTTCCAGAAGACCTGAGGAATACTATGTTGAGGCAGTCTCTTGTTTGCCTTGACAATCATGCTCTTGTGAGGATAAGTTCTGGTACAACCTCCACTTATTCGAGCCAAAACAGTCTGATTAACTTTCGATTCCTTAGTTAAATCATCAAAATATTCTATGGATATGTAACGAAATCTGTTTCCGATATAATTCCCATTTTGATTCCAACAAGCTAGTCCATACGTTTTATCTCCTTCATAAATTCCAAGAGTATCGCCAAAGAACCACGAAGAGTCGGTCACGATGCTCATAATAGGAAGGTCAATGTCATGGTCGGGTGCCAAATACGACTGTGTTTGGGCATACCGCGGAAGCATACCTTGTTTCAAAACTCTGGCACGCAAGACAGTAGATTCATCAATCCTTATCGGCTCCTCATACCTCAAAGACGAATATGTCGGCTCGCTTCCATCCAATGTATAGTAAATATGCTCCTTTAGGCTGTCCTCTTCGACACCTATCTCTACAAACATTGTGTCTGTCAACAAACCTCCTAACTGGTCAAATGTAACTTCGGGAGCCGCTTCCTTACCCTCGCCCTGATTTGGAGCGAAAGGAGTAGAGAAAGCGAAATGAGAAAACAAAGAGTCACTTCCCTCGACTCTACCATAAGAGATATCAGGATAAATCAAAGCCGGAATATTCATCAGGCTGTCAACTAGCTCTCCGTTTCTGTCATATAGCCATAAGCTATGCCCTTTACCTTCGTCCAGTTTGAAAGACGCATGCTTTCCTATATTACCTTCGTCGCAATATATCAACAGATATCCTTTCGCCGGTATTATTGTAGTCTGCCACTGTCTCCAAGGCAAATTGTCTATAGGCAGATACTGACCGTTATTCAGCGAATAGGAATGAAAGTTTTTCTTTCCTTCTACTATAGTCCAGCCATCAAGGTTTACATCTTCATCGCTGTCGTTATATAGCTCTATCCAACTGTCTGGAAGAAACATAATCTCGTCAACATGATTGACATTTGATTGGAGCACCTCATTTATATACACTCCACGTCCCTCTGCCAAAGAATGGGAGAGGAAAGATGTCATGAGAATAAATAGTGACAAAAATCTTTTCATGGTTGATTCAGTTTGTTTTGGACGACAAAAATAATAAAAAAATTGCACCTAACTGCAAAGAAAACTACCTGCTCTTGAAAATCCATAGCAGAACTTGTCGTTCATGGCATTGTCTTTTACAAAGGGTGTCGCATGTATATCTGCTGTTGCAAATATCATAAAAAAACTGAAACAAACAAAATTTAGACATATTTTTCAAAACTAATAAAATATATCTTCCAACCGAAATATAAAAAGGGAATTGCTTTTCATAAAAAAACACATGGCATTTCACAAAATAAAAATGCAGTTATAGCAAAAAACTATAAAGAAAGACAAATATCATTTCAAGTATTATAATTCTTGTTTCTTTTTCGATTCTTATCATTTCCCTTTCAAGAATGGAACACAATGGAAAAACACTTGCTTGGCTTTCCAACAACCAAATCAAGACGACTTAATCAAATGTTGCAAGCAAGCTAAGGCAGATTTGATTACAAAAACACAAAAAGGGCAGATCATAACGACCTGCCCTTCCAATACAATATTTCCAAGCTACTGCTTGATTACTTCACAAGAAGCTTCTTGACCATAACCTTGTCATCGGAAATAACCTTGACGAAGTAAACACCCTTAGCCAAGTCTGTATTTACGGAAGTCTCGCCATTAAAGCTTGACTCGTAAACCTTTGTGCCGAACATATTCACGATTTCCATCTGTGCCTCTCCATCATAGGAAACATTAAATGTACCCTCTGTTGGATTAGGGAAGATAGAGAACGAAGGTGCTGCCTCTATCTCATCACAACCTGTATCAAATCCTTCTGGAACCAACTTGATTGGACCTAGGCCTGCAGTCTCAGTATAGAAGATAACTGCAAGGACATGCTCGCCTGGAGTGTCGAAATAAATACCGTAGTCAGTATTGTTGCTCTTGTTGTAAGCAGATTGTAAACTAGTAAAATTCCAATCGCCATAACCTTCAGCCTCATCAGGTGTGCCATTGATTTCAATGCGAACAGCCTTGTACTTGTCGTTCTGCTTGTCATTCAAATCATAGATTGCATTCTTACCATCAACAGTAATACCAATAACATTCAATGATTTATGAGCATTGGCATAAGGCATCACACGATAGTAACCGGCTTTCTCTACATTAACAGTGAACTTCACCCATTCTCCTGCAACTATGTAGCCGACATTGAAGTACTCTTTAGTATCTTTATCGGTATAACCTAAATCGACACATTCGTTTTTACGATATTGATTGCCTTCACCTGCGCTACAACTTCCACCAGTCAATTCATAAAGCCAATCAGCATCGTACTCATGGTATGCGACACCTTCACCACCATTGTCAAACTGCTCCATAAGAATAAGGCTCTCTGAATTACCAGAAATCTTCTGAGCTTGCAAATAAGGAGAGCTTTTCACCGTCTTTGATGGATTTTTGTCTCCCTCGCGCAATTTTCCAACAATATACTTACCTACTTGAGTAAGGGTGTTGTCATTATAATTGTTTGCCTGAGTTAACGAAGCTGACGCTCCTCCTTCAGTGGAAAAACTCCAGCTGCACCAACTTATCTTTTGTCCGCCAAGGTTAAGTCCGTTACAAACATCCAACATCTTGTCTCCAGAATCTGTACAGAAACCAGACTCTCCCTTATGCTCTGTCAAACTCCACTCTGTTACAAACATAGGAATCTGACCTGCAGCAGCCTGAAGACCGCCAAGATACATCTCGTGCGAACATGCGTAATAGTGGAACGCATACCATAGTCATTCTCGATAGGGTCTTCAAGAGGGAAAACAACAGCTTGGTCCCACTGAGGAGTACCAACGACAACGACAGCATTAGGGTCAACATTTGCGATTGCAGGAAGAACCCTGTCTGCGTATGTCTTGATATCTTTCCATAGATTAGGGCGGTAGATATCTCCTGGTGTATTCTCGTTTGGCTCGTTACATATTTCGTAAAGGACATGCTTATAGCCCTTCTGCTTCACATAGCTTGCAATATCGGCAAAAAACTGATCGGGTTTGTCACTGAAATAAGATGTTGGAGTTCCGGGATTAAGCACATGCCAATCGACAAGACAATACATCTTTTGACTTGCAGTCCAGTCGATACACTTCTTCACCCACTCGGGATTCACCCATCCATACTCTCTCACATACATCGCAATACGGGCAACGTTCGCTCCGAACTTCTTCATTCCGGCGAAGTCATTCTCGTCATCATAACAATACTTACCATCCCACTGATGGCCATGAGTACTCCATCCTCGAAGTTGAACAGGCTGTCCTGACTCAGAGCACAACTGATTGCCTACCACCTTCAGTTTTCCCCATTCCTTGATGTAATCATTGTTCTTACACGCCGACTCTGATGAGTAATCGAGCGCATAGGACTGTACCAGCGTTGACAACGCAGCAAGCCCAGTAAAGAAAAGTTTTCTCATTACTGTTTTAAGTATTAGATTTATTATTTAAATATTAGGATTGCTTTTCATATTGGAAAAGCGTTTTTAAGCGGTGGCAAATATATAAAAAAAAGCACTTAACCGCTCAACTTTCTCTATTTTATTGCAATAAAATCAACAATTTAATAAAAAATACACGAAAACGGAAGACATCTCAAAAAAATAACATCAAAATTTGCAGAAAAAAAAGAATGCCATTCAATCCACAGTTTTCTATTGGAATGAATGGCACTGTTATTTTACTTATAGGCAAAGGGCTACTGGCACTCTACGACAATAGTATCCTTAACAACAGAATCTCTATAGACATACTCCCCACGAAGAAGCTCACGAGTCATTACACCCCACTCCTTTAGCTCGTCTTCCTTCCATGGGCCTTCTGTGTTACCCCAAGGCTGAATCATTGAGCAAGTCTCGTTCTTAGGGGCAACAGACCATGCAATCCAACTTAGTTTGTTCTCGTTAATCCAATCCAACCACTTCTGGAACTCTACATAATTGATGTCTCCAGTTCCGAACGGAGTCATTGAAGCGCACTCGGAAACGAAAATTGGCAAGCCTTTCTTTAGGGCATAGTCTGCTCTACCGCGATGCCACTTCTGGTGAAAACCTGCATAGAAATGAAGGCTGTACATAATGTTTGAATATCCCTCAAGCGGAGAATCTGCGGCAATATCGACATCCTGGTCCCAATGAGGTGATGCTACAAGAATGATATTGTCCTTGTCATACATTCTGATTGTGTCTATCACATTCCTGCAGTAAGACTTTACTGAATCCCAAGTTGTTACTTCAGGCTCGTTAAAAATCTCATAGATTACATATGGCGAATCTCCGTACTTCTGAGCCATCTGAGCAAAGAACTCCTTTGCCTCCTTCTCTCTGTAGCCGTGACTATGCCAGTCTATAATAACGTGAGTCTTTTTCTCTATACATGCATCGACAACTTCATACAGACACTTTTTAGCCCATATAGAGTCATCAACGTATGCGCCCTCTGGCTCTACAGACATAGCTGCACGGATGAGTGTGCAGTGCCAGTCATCAACAAGAGTGTTTATTGTATTCTTGTTATAGAATCTTGGCCAAAATATATGCCAGCCAAGACTTACTCCCTTCAACTGAACGGTATCCCCAAGCTCGTTCATAAGCTGAGTGCCTTCAACCTTCAAAGTTGCGCGCTTGAGTTCTGTATCGTCCGCCTGCTTGTTTCCATTGCATGAAGCAAGGAGCAATAAAACTGCAGACACGACAAGAAAAGAAAAGAAACGTTTCATAAAAAAATACTTCTTAAAAATTTTATTTTAGTTTGTTAGTTTGGCAAAGGTAATACTATTTCACTGAAAATCCCATCATTAGAAAGTATATTTTACCCCTCCATACAAAGAAATGCCATCACTTTGACAACTTACGAGGTCATATCTGTCCGGTTTGTAGTTAAATAGATTATCTATTCCAAACACTAACTCCAGATTGCTAACACGTACAAATGAATGCGTTGTATTAAGTTTCCAGACAGAATATGCCGGATATGTTTCACTTTTATCTATGCTCATTTCTCCTGTATTAGCATCGTAAGAGTATGATTCACTATCATTTCTGCCCTTTATTGTACCATTTAGAGAAACATCGAAATTATATTTCTTTTTTATACATTTACGATAAGAGAACCTGACCGTACCGCTATGAGGCCTATTCGTTGTGAAAGTCACATTACTATAGCTGTCTTTCAGGAATGTATAGTTCAAATCCACCATCCAGTCACGGAAGATAGTGAACCTTGTACACGCATCGAATCCATATAGCTGGACTTCTCCCACATTTATGTACTTCATGGTGTCTTTACGAACATTGAATTGTCCCTCTATACAGTTCTTCTTGTTATGGTAAAATCCATTGACAAACAGGTCTGCCTTGAATTTGTTCTTTCTTCCAATGATATCGTAATTCACTGACAAAGAGACATTGTCGCTCTTTTCTGTAGTCAAATCTTTATTTCCTACGATACGGAACATACCTAAACCACCCACATCATAATCCATATATCGTTCTTTAATATTGGGGTTTCGTGTACCTCTGTTATAGTTGGCACGAAGAGTCATCTTGTTTCTAAGCAATCCTTTCTTCAAACCAACTGACGGAGAAAAATGAGCACCATACTCCGAGTGAGAAGACAAACCTAAACCATACAAAAGATCAAAATCATATTCTTTGAAGGTCAAAACATCTACCAAACAAGAATTTAGAGTTGTCTGCCTATGTGTTTTGTACGGAGTTCCCTCTATCTCATAATAATAATTGTCAGTTGTAATGCCGAGACGATTCAATTCAGCCTCAATAAGCGGTTTCAAATCAAACTCGAACTGGTCGGATAGCAAATATTCATATTCCAAATTTGCACCAAACTTCAATAGATTCCTTATTAAGTCTGATGTCTTTTCATACTCCAAAATAAAGTTAAGACTATGTCTATTGTTCTCATACTTGCGCTTGTCAGGAAGGTCGTAATCCACATACTTGTAATCCTTGACATATCTGTCGAAATAATATGATGTCCACAGACTCAAAAACTTATTCAAGACAAAGGATCCTTTCAAACCAGCATTCGCACCTTGGTGGAAATAATTGTAGCCTTGATAGGACTGCTTGTCTATAGTCTCGCAATAGTAGCCTCCCTTTGCAAGCAAAAAGTTAAGTTTTGGTTTCTTTCCTAACCCTATTGTAAGTTTTTCATTTACGTTCAAGTTCTTGATACCCCATACATTAACAGGTGTACTTGCCAAGTCTTTTCCCTGCAGAGTATAAGTATCACGATTATGGAAAGAGAGTGACGTCAACGAACTTATCCCCTGGTCCTTTGACACAAGTTCTGCCGTAGTATTTGCCCTTATCTCGTTATGGTTTCTATAATTGAAAGATGCAGACACTTTATTCTTGTATGGATCGATGGTGACTATATTCACGACTCCTCCGATAGCTTCAGGGTATAGTATCGAAGCTGCTCCCTTAATGACTTCTATTCTCTTGACATTATTCAACTCCAGACGGTCATAGTCAATGTTATCCATAGTCTCTCCGGACATCTTTTCTCCATCGACCAAGAACAATACGTCCTTTCCTCCCATTCCCTGCAAGTTCATCACAGGAGTTCCATTCTGACCTATAGAGAACTCCACTCCAGGAACAGCCTGCTCAAGCACATCACTGATGTTTGAAGCGTCAATACCTTTTATATCAGTCAAAGTCAAAGCTTTGGCTGGCATTATAAATTTTTCAGTTAGCTCTCGACTTGTAGCAGTATGAACAAAACAAAACTCATCTAATTCTATTTCTTTAGACAATTCATGCAAATATACAGTGTGAGCCTTAGATGTTAAATCCTTGATATTTTCAGGTGTGACTTGAAGTACAACAAATGTAATATCAAACTCACTGAACACTACCTCGCACGAATCAGGAACAAAGACAGAATAGCTTCCCCATGAATTGGTAACAACCGTCGTATCTTTCTTGCCATCAACAATCACACTTACACTTACATCAACAACAGGAGTCATCAACGAAGAGTCATCAAACACCCTTCCGTGCAAACGATACTTCTCGGCATTAGAGACAAGACTGAAAAACAAGAACAAAAAAGCCAGAATGTTTCTCATATCTCTCCCGTTTAATAATTCAAAGTCTTGTACTCAAGAATAAGGTTTGCAGTCAACGAATTGTTTCTCCAGTCCAAAACCTTGAGCTTGAAAAACCTTGCATTCTTTGTCCTCAACACGAAACTCTTGGGATGATATGTATAAACAGGTGGGTAGGATTCCAGACTGTAGGTTACAAACCTGCTTATTTCCTGATTGATATGAGAATGAACATAACCAATATTTCCATTCATAACGTCAGTCATATCCACAGCTATGGAGTCGTTCTCCGTATCAAGTACATAACCTTCTGCCGGGATGGCAGAAATCCCATCATAGGCATCAGCAGAATAGGCAATCACACCCATGTCGTTAGTCTTGATATCAAAGCGATGAAAAGCCAGATCCCAAACATCCGGTTCAGGAGTTCCAACCTCTGATTTTGTAACTTTTTGCTCGTCAAAGGAATAGTAATACCAATGAGTATAGTCGCCAGCCATATCAAGCTGCAGTTTAACACTACCATCTGACAAAACTGAAACATTAGAGTTCTCTTTCTCTCCTGTATAGACTTTTATTACCACCTCACTGTCCTCCTTCTCGCACGAAGACATGAACAGCAAGCCCATCAATATTAATACTATCGCTTTTTTCATCACTATTTTTATTATCCACTGCAAAATTACTTCTTCAAAAGATTACCTGCAAGTGAATAAAAATAAAACTTTTTTCTAGTTTTCTACGCTTTCAAATAGGCAATCATTCTCTCGATATCCTTGTACTTTGGAGTGTCGTCAGAGAATTTAGGGAAGAATGCGCGAACCTCATCATAAACCTTCCTTGTAGCGGAAGAAAGCTTATCAGCAATTCCCAAAGCGTCAACAGCCTGCACTATAGCCATGAAATGTATTGCATGAACCTGATAAGCGTTTTCTATTACGTGACGGGCAATCAAAGCCGAGTTTGTTCCCATTGAAACTATATCCTGGTTGTCGTTGTTGTTTGGTATCGAATGAACGTACATAGGATTAGACAGAGTCTGGCACTCTGCTGTTGTACTGCAGGCAGTGAACTGAGAAGCCTGAAGTCCATAGTTAAGGCCGAGCTTACCTAGGTTTACAAACGGAGGAAGTATTCCGTTAATTCTGTCATGGAACAGATAGTTCATCTGTCTTTCACAAAGCATTGTCATCTTTGTAACAGCAATCTTAACCTTATCCATCTCGAACGATATGTAGTCCCCGTGGAAGTTTCCTCCGTGGTAAACATTCTGTGTATCTGGATCAACGATAGGATTGTCGCAGGCAGAATTCAACTCGTCCTCGACAATTACCTGCGCATTGACGAACGTATCATATACAGGACCAAGAATCTGAGGAATACAACGAAGCGAATAGTATGGCTGCACCTTATGGTCAAACACGTCCTCTGTATGGATTTGTCCGTATAGTTCAGCTTCTCTGTCTCGCATACACTTGCTGTCTCTGGAAATCTCCCTCATTCTTTGTGCAACGTATGTCTGTCCCTCATGGTGCCTTACAGTATTGATAACCTCTGACATAAAGTCGTCGTAAGATCCTGCAATCTCGTTCATCATCACACCGGCAATCAGAGACTTCTCAAAAAGCTTCTTTGCATAGATAAGGTTTAGTGAACCGATACCTGTCATGAACGATGTTCCGTTTGTAAGGGAAAGTCCCTCGCGTATATGCATACCGAAAGGTTTGATATCCAACTGTCTCAAGACATCGGCAGTCTGGCGAAGTTCTCCCTTATAGAACACCTCGCCCTCCCCTATCAAAGTCAATGCAAGATGGGCAAGCTGCACAAGGTCACCGCTTGCTCCCACGCTTCCATGCTCAGGCACAAAAGGCACGATACCCTCGTTGATATATTTGACAAGCTGGTCAACAACCTCACGATGGATTCCACTCTTTCCCTGAATGAAAGTTCCAAGTCTGGCAATCATCGCAGCAAGAACGTAAGGCTCGCCCAAAGGTGCGCCTGCGCCAGTCGAGTGGCTTCGAATTATGTTATATTGAAGTGCTGTTCGGTCCTCGTCAGAAACACGATACTGAGCCATAGGACCAAAACCTGTATTTATTCCGTAGATAATGCGAGTGTTTGCAAAGCCCTCCAAAAAGCTGTAGCTTTTCTCGACCAACGAGATTCTCTTTTCGGACAACTCTAACTTTTCTCTTTCTAACACTATTCTCTCGACATCGTTGAGAGTGATTTTATCCACCTGTATCATTTTCTTCTCTTTTGCTCTATCAAACACTCAAATCTTGAATGCATTGCAAAGATACAAAAAAGAAGGGAATCCTACTTGATTTTTCCATATTTAATACTAATAGGCTCATCGTCCATCAGGACATAAAAACCTAAACCTCCCTTTTTTATCAACATGGAAACCGTATCACCTTCACGAACCTTCATATAGAAGTTCGAAGCGGAAGTAGGCCTCACTCCCAAATTTTCATTCTCGTATATCAAATCAACCATAGGCTGGTTGTACTCGAAACTCCTCGAATCATCCAGTTCGACACGGGGAGATGACACTATTGCGACCTCTTCCTTAGGAGTTTCTCCACTAACATAATTTAGCGTTATCATTGCTCCAGATGCAAAGCTGCTGCTTGTAATCAGCATGACGATATATTTGAACATCAGCGAAAACCCCTGAAACCTTGGAACAATAAAATATGAAGCCACAAGGCTTACAGCAAAACAAATCAGAGTATATACATTGGTCATTATACACATGGCACAAAAAGTCCTGCTTGACAATATTGCCCAATAGAAAATAAAGACAACACTCAAGAGTATCCATACAATAAATAACAATATAAGTTTGTCCATCTGCATCATCGCCTTATAAGATACCTATGCAAAATATGGTAACCGAATTAAGTACAGTGCAAAGTTACGGAAAAGTGAGAACTTTTGCAATATTTCTCGACAATTTCAGCCAATTCATAGGTAAAATCAGCCGAAATCTGGCAAAATTAAGCGTTTTTCACAACAACAATACGACGCATCGGAATTTTGCGACACCACATATTTTCTTCTGTTTCTTTATGTTAGACACAGCGTTCGCCGTACAATTCTAACACTAGGACATTCATGCAAAAAAAGACAAACTGATTTAGCAACAGGAACTTTTTTCACAACTATTTTTTATATAGGTTTACTCATGCAATCATATTTTGCAAAAAAATAAAATTGCTTTTATGCCACTATACAGTCCTTGTCCCCAAAAAACAAGATTCCTATGACATACGATAGCGGCCAACCATTATCTGACAAATAGCAAGAAAATAACAAGAAAAACTTGATTCCTTTTGTTATATTTCTTTTGCTTCTGCATCTGCCTATTATCACAGATGCAAGAAAAACACAAAAAAGATGAGCAGACATTTATTTTGTCTGCCCATCTTTTGCGATTAGTTTATTGTGACTATTGTCTAATCAAAGTAAAGTGACCTGTATAAGTCTTTGACAACTCCTTGATTTCAACCTCATACCAGTAGTCTGTACTTGGCAATGGGTTTCCATTGTAAGTTCCATCCCAACCTTCTGCATCGGCAGCCTTGTAGTAAGCGACTCTCTTACCCCAACGGTCATAGATAGAAACCTTAGCACTTGGATAAGCCTCTTTCAAAGCCTCAATCTTAAAGATATCTCCTACACCATCACCATTCGGAGAAAGCACTACAGGAATCTTGATTACTGGCTCGTTGATTCTGAACTTTTCAGTCACTACACATCCGGCTGCATCGACAATCTTCAAGTCATGCTTACCGTACTCCAAATCATGCTTTGTAGCGGAGTTGACATCATCCGCCTTATCCTTTCCGTCAATAATGAACATGAAAGGCTCTGTACCAGTACCGGACTGAAGAACAATCTCCACATCACGGAATGACAAAGAATCCACATAGTCTAGTTTAGGAGCATAAGTAACAACTGCAGCATGGGAAACCGATGCCTTACAAGCACCACGCTCCATATCTAGGTAGTATTCAGCATAGTCAGGAACTGGAAGAACTGTAATCACAGAGCCCTCCATCTTCACACCTTCGCCAAGCTGATCGTCAGAATACCATGTGTATTTATCAGCCTTGAACGAACTAGCGTCAAGTTTCAGCTTTGTTCCCTCACAAATATAATCCTGTGCCTTGATTTCTCCCTCGATAGGTTTAGATACAACTACCATTGGGTAATATGTCTTAGGCATACAGATGTCATTTGTAGCGACAACCGCATAGCGCTTGCTCTGAGAGAAGCCATCCTGCAAAGTAAACACTGGCGTTACAGTGGCACCTCTATCGCTCATGTTAAGCACCTCGCCGTTGCTCTCCCATTCAAGTCTAGTGCCTTCAGGGTATAGCTTAGTCACAGAAATCTCAGCAGATTCACCCTCACAAACATTTGACTTGTTTACAGAAAACTGAACATCGAATGCCTCGTGAACCTTTAGTGACAATGGCTTAGTTATAAGCTGGTTGCCTACAACATAAGAATATGTTACAGTATATTGGGCGTCTTTCTTCGGCGAGATTGTTGCAGACAACTTGCCTCCTGAAGGAAGCAACTTAATAGTTGAAGGCGTACCACCGGCAACTACCTCCTCAACCTTCAATACAAACTTGCCGCTCTCCTTATGAAGAACTCGACCTGTACCAGTTGTATCAACAGTGATTTTGTGATTCTCGCCGACACACATCTCCTCTACGTCAAGTTCTGCTTCCATCTGAAGTTTTGCATCAACCAAAACCTTGACTGCAGCAGAGTCGTCACAATATCCTTCGGAAGAAACATTGATATTGAAGTAATGGTCTGATGTCAATGAAGGAATACTAGCAGAAGAACCGGACATTACCATAGAAGATCTCTCATCTGTCCAAATGATGTCGGACTCGATAGCAGAAGGATCAGAAGGCTCAATGAAAGGAATATTCATAACAACCGGATTCTCTCTGATTTCCTCATAAACTCTTACCAAAGAAGACTTGTCAATCTTGATGTAAGGCTTAACAGTCAAAGGCAAACCGTCAGCAACCTTTGCAGTTGTTGTACATCCTCCGGACTTAACCTCATAAGAATATACACCGCTGTTTTCTGGAACTGTACTTGCGATTGCATAGACATTGTTAGACTCTCCACTTATAACTGTTTCATCCTTGAACCAAGCAATATCGTAAGGGTAGCCTGTTGTGTTCGGAGTTACCTTGATTTCCACATTGAACTTCTGTCCCTCACATACGTCTAAGTCGGAACGCTTGACCTCTTCAGTCTTTGTGCTAACGTCAATAATCGTGAACGAGAACCAAGTAGGACATCTGTTGATATACCTGAACTCGTACTTACCTGCAGGCAATGACAAAGAAGCACTTCCAGAACTGAACTTTCCAGACTTTTCGCTACCACCGTCCTTGGTGTAAGTAAACTCGTCCTCTGTAGCAGTAACATTAACGTCAACAGTAACATTAGAACCACAAGAAGTGAATATAATGTCCTTAGTCTTGACATTTATAGGAGTCTTAGGCGTGTCATTCTTCTTCTCTGAGAATTCGATTGTACCGTCAAGCTGACCTATATCAACCTTGATTACTTGAACTGGAGCTTCGATGCCTTTACATGCACCTGCATCAACCTTCAATGACACACGCATCTCGTTTCCTGAATTTTCAAGACCTGCAGAACCTGTGTTATAAGTTTTTTCGTTACCTGTCACAGATGACTTGTTGTTTGACCAATAATACTTTATGTCATTCAACACAGCACCTTCAGTCTCCACATTAGATGACAACTCTACGGCTTCACCAGGACAAGTTGTCTCTGTTCCTTCAATTTTTGGAGTTACCTCGTGAACAAACACCTTCAATGGCAATGATTCAGAAACACATGTTTCACCAGAAGGCAACTTGTAGCTAGCCTGAACCTGATATGTACCTCGCTTAGAAACCTTTGTATTCGTAACTGGCGAAGAAGCTTCGTCCAAATACTCACTCTGTACAGAGAACGAAGGCTTAGTGTTCTCAGTGTACATATCAGCCAAGTCTATAGACTCGTTCTTTGAACCACAAATTGGATCTGCGGCAGCAACCTTAAGAACAGGAACTGCATTGACAGTAACAGTAATCGAAGCTGGAGCACCTGAAGCAGAAGCGTCTGTCTTCAATCTCTGCAAAACATAATATGTATAAACAGTCTTACTCTGTCCATTCTCTGGCTTTTGAATTGCCGGGTCAAGAGACGGAGCGGTTGTCGATTCCGTTGTCAAATCTATAGTTCCGTCACTCTTTGACTCATACCATACAAGTTCAAAATCCTCAGGATCATTTACATCTGTTCCTTTTATAGTAACTTTATCTGCCAAAGTTCCAGTCAACAAATCAGAACCCTCACATACATCAAGAGGGGATACTATAGGCTGAGGGAATCCAGAAACTGATATCTTAACTTGCACAGCCACGCTCTCACAACCTTTAGCATTCTTTTGTGTTACATAATAAGTTTTCTCGTCGTTTCCTACAAGAGAAGGATTATATGTAGGAGTTGCATCTGCCTCATCAATCTGATTTTGCAAATCTGCATCTTTATACCATACTAAAGTATTTCCTGTAGAAGCTACTACACCACTTGGATCTTGAGTAAGAGGAGCCTTGAATCCTCCGGAAGCACCTTCTGACTTCAAGTAAGAAATATTAAATGTTCCTGTTGGAGGCAATACCTCTTGAATCTCAACTTTGTATTCCTGATGGTCACCGTAACAAACAGAACTATTTGTTATCATAGTAGAGCCCGAAGTTGCTGTAATAGTATATGTATTACGAACATAATAAGTAGTGATACTTGCAGCTTCAGAAGAAACTGACATTGTGCTACTACCTCCAAGAGTTTGAGCATTTAATGCTGGCTCTTTACCCTTGAAGATTTCCAAACCATCTGCATCAGACATATAGAATTGCTTATCTACACCCTGAGTAACAAAAGCCTCGACATTTGCTATTCCTTTTTCGTCTTTACAATATACAGAAGTCTCAGATGGAGTAACTACATCACGAACCCCGTAAGAGGTAATAGTTATTGTCTTCTTAGCACTTTCTCCACCACTTGTTGATATTTGAGAAACATAGAATACATGCTCTCCTGGTGTAGAGATATCTGGAACCATATCCGGATCTGTAATCTTTGTTGTTCCATCAGCCTCATAGAACTGCAAGCCGTAATCAGAGTCATTACCGTCAGGAGCATCTATCTGCGCAAAGTCACTCAACTTGTTAGATGTTTCAGTTGAACAGAACTCTCCATTCTTAACTTTTGGAGTAGGAGCTCCGATAATTTCAACTTTAACCAAATTTGTATCGCTCAAACAGACATCAGGACTTACCTGGTAAACGTAGTACCACAAATACTCAGGAAGAGGATTTGTCTTGTCCTTCATTGTTGGTGTTGGATAACCAGTCTTAGCAGCCTCAAGAGTTGCAGACTTCAAGTCAGGAGTGTCTTCAGTATCAGCTCCCTTAACAAGTCCCCACATCAATGTGTAGCCAGTTGACATACCCTCACTTATTGTAGGCAACTGCTTCTCAAGGCTTTCTATCTTTTCCTGATTCTTTCTGTATGAAACCAAAGTGTTGACAAGTGTCAAATCATCAGCCTTGTTAGATGAGAATGTGTATAGCTTGGCTTCTCCGCGACATAGAGTCTTCTTGTCCTCTACTACGTAGTAATACTCTTGCTCTCCTTCTGCTGCTTTGACATTCTTAACTACAGGCTCCGTGATTGCATTCTCGTCATTATTGCCATCAGCCTCAGTTTCGTACCAATAGACGTTGTACTTAGTCTTGTCTATTGATTTGTCAGGCTCAGTTTTCAAAGTTCCCTCACAGAAAGGTTCTGGAGAAGTTAGCTCAGCCTTAGGGGCTTCGTTTGCTATGACATGAACTACGTCATATACCCAACAGTTCTCGGCATCAGGGAAGTCCAAATCTTTAACAAGAAGGTAATATGTATCAGCATCCTCGTATGTCACATCAAACTTAGAGTTCTTATCTCCGCTTGTGTAACCTATACCAGGCTTGCCTGCCGCACTCTTGTCTCCCTTATGCCAAGATGCGATGTAACGGCGAGGAATTGTAGGAGTATTCTTGTCCATCACAGTCGGATCTGTTGGCTCAAAATCTTCAGTAGATAGATGAGCTATTTCTCCTGGGCACAAATGAACTTCCTTCTCGCCACTTGTTGCGTTAAGAACAACCTTGGTTTCTGGATCGCCAGAAATAATCTCAGCTTTCTTTACCTTCTCACAGTCCAAACAGTTAAGACCCGCTACAACAGGAATTGTAGAGATGGAAATCTTACGACAAGGAGAGAACGCTGAATTCTTTTTCCATGACTGATCAGCTATCAAATCTGACTTTTCTCCAACTACAACACGGAAATAAATACGCTTCTCATGATCTACATCATCTTCAAGCTCAGAGAAGATTGCATCCCAATATTTATCAACCTCAACATCGAATTTATCATCTTCGATTACTTCCTCAGAGTGAATTGTTTTCCAATCTATCGGCTTTGTTTCTGATTCAGTAGCAGGATCATCGAAGGTATATTGGTAAACATAACCAATCTTAGAGCCTGGCGATGTCAAATAAAACTTCTTTACAGCATCAGAGGTAATAGACTGAAGTGTCAACACATCCTCTGTACAAAGGTCAAGGATATCCTTACCTGTACTTACAGATGACTCCACATTAACATCTGGCGGTGTACAAACCTGGAAGATGATGTTATCAATGGCATAGTCACGAGTCTCGTTATCATGTAATCTTTGGCAAAGTTCATCAGCGCACTCTTTATTGTGCTTCACAATCATAGTAATTGTCACCTCAGGAGCATTACCTACTTTATCCGCATCTATCTTGATCTTCTTGTTTACGCCCTTCCAACCTTCGGAACCTCCTGAAAAACTCATTTGATCACTTTCCAATACAGTATTTCCATAATTAAGAGACACCTCAATACATCCAGGGTGATTAGAAATCGAGGCAAATTCTGCACCAAAAGAAACCTCTTTTCCTGTACATATATGATCAATATCAATCTTAAAGAACTCATCCTGCGAGCCATCTTGCATAAGGTCGAACTGTAGCATTCCACCTGTAGTAGTTCCTGAATTGTCGTATTTAACACCTCCAGGATATCCACCATATTTTGACACTACATACACACCTTGGTTATACAACTCTGTTTTTGTTCCACCTGCCAATGGCACTTTCAATTTAGCTCCACTACTTTCGACATTATAAGCTTTTACATAAGGTATCTTTATATCAGAGCCATGCGACTGAGAAGTATGCACCTGACCAGCAGGAATCTTCTCAGTATGAGTTGTTCCAAATCTATCTGTCCACTCGTATGTATCGTCAGAGGCGAAATTACCAAAATCATCATAATACAAGTTTGTCATCGCCATTGGTGCACCTTCAGCGCTAGTACAACATGTACCGGAATGAACTGGATATGGATCCGACTTTGAAGGTTTACAACCGTCCAAAGTTACTTCCAAAGTAACACTGTAATCTGTTTCTGCAGCATCAGGGACGAAATTGAAACTCTTTTCTGAAGATGTTTGTGAAGTCTTAGACTCTTTCCAAGAGAATGTGGTCTTATCTGGGTAGTCCTGTTTTGTAATGATACGCAAAGGTTGTTCTGGACATGGAATACCTGTACTTGACAAAACGGGCTTAATTTCTCCGCTAACCTTTATATCATCAATTCCGATAGGAATCTGGAAACAGTCAGTTTCTCGATAGAAATAAAAAGTAACAGTTCCGGTCTCTGGAACAGTAACTTTATGAGTTAAAGTAGTTGACTCCCCGAAATCTGCAGTTCCGGTTGTCGCCTTTGTCAAAGAACTTTGCACCAACGCATTGTTGTAGGAAGTATTGAAACTTACCCCATCGGCACTAGAAACAACACCGAATCCTAACTTATTACCATTGATTGTCTTTGAACTTGAAGCATAGTTATACTTTGAAATAAAGCTACCCATCTGAGGACCAGGTTTTCCATCCTTATCTGGTTGACAGACATTTTCATCCAAATGTGCGAAATATGTTGGGTCAAGCAAATTGGACAAAGAAAACGACATCTCAGCCGTCGAACCTGGAGTCAGACCATATACAGTATAGGACATTATAGGGCAATATGGAGCTGAACCGATATTTACAAGCATATTGTTGGACGCATCATTTGCCTTACAGAACGAATGAACCAACTTTGGCTGAGCCGTAACGGTTGTATAGCCGTACTGAGTGGAACTTCCATCTGCCTGCAAATTGTTCAAATGAAAAACATCATCAATATTCGTCATATCGTTGCTTCCAAGGACAGAAAACACACCTCCAACTCCTTTTTGCTTAGCATATTCAGGGCCGGTAAACATATCTGTACTGCAGAGTTTATTCCATTCAAGGTCTTCGTTATACCATCCTCCTTCCTCGGCATCAGATGTTAATGTTGGGCAACAAAGCTCAGAATTTGTACTAAAGTCTGTACCCGCCACCACACATTGCGAGAATGCAGAATAAATTGTTGTCAGAAAAAGCGCCGTAAGCGACAAATATCTTTTTATATTCATTGTATTTAAGTTTTCTAAACAGTCTGTCAAATTATATTTAGAGTGCAAATATAATCACAAAACACGAAGAAATAAAAAAAATCGTCTCTTTTCAGCAAAAAAACAGACAAAAATATGTTGTTAAACAATATTAGATATATATTTGCACCGTCATTCAATACTTGGACAAAAAAAATTAGATTTTTTCAATAACATTTTAAGAATAAATGAAAAAGATTTTTCTTTCAGTTGTAGCTGCAGTTTCTGCACTATCAACATTCGCACAGGCAGACACTGCCTTTGCTAAGGAGACAGCTAACTTGAAGTACAGAACAGAGGCTGGCCGCTTCGGTGTTGAGGCTGGCATCAACCTTAAGGATGGTTTCTCAGTTAACGGTGGTCTTATCAATGCTAACTACACTCTAACAGACAAGTTGACTGCAAGACTAGGTTTCGGTCTTAGCGTTGACAGAAACTACGAGCACAACGACGAAATCAGCAAAGGTGAGAAGTTGGGCATAGAGGTAGATGCAGAGAACGACTCAAAGGATGTTAGAATGGAAACATCTATGGGTGTTTACCCAGGTATTTCATACTCTTTCAAGGGTACTGAGAGACTTGAGCCATATGTAGGAGCTGAGCTTGCATTCGGTTTCAACAAGCTAAGAACAAGAGAGTCTGAGGACTTCACAAACAACAAGGATAGCGAGGACAACTACAACACAAAGACTGTGACTACTGACACTGACCTATTCTTCGGTGCTAACGGTTTCACAGGCTTCAAGTTCTACCTTTGCAAGGACCTTTATGTAGGTGCAGAGCTTAGCTTCGGTTTTACAACAAAGCCAGACCATATTTCTAATTCAGAGGTTGAGGATTCAAGAATTGATCCAGTTGACGAGGTAGAGGACGACAGCAAGTACTTCAAGCACGAGACAAACATCGACTTGCACTTCCGTCCAACTCTAACTCTTGGTTGGAAGTTCTAATCGTTTGATTCAGAATACATTTAAGGCACGCCGAAAGGTGTGCCTTTCTTGTTTTTTCATGCTTTTTCAATCATAGACAAATATTGGAAGAATGGCAATCATACAATTCTGTTTCCAAGCCGATTCTCTCAAAAACACATCTTTACAAACCGGACATTTTTCTTTGGGAAAAGGGAAAACAACTTTTCATTTCTGCATTGACTTTTTTGCAAGACAAATCTAAATCTGCCAAACAAACCTATCTAATTTTTGCGACCACTTGTCAAATTGCTCATTTTTCGCTTGTAAGAGCGGAGAGCGAACAGACACATTTTTATTCAGCTAACCCTTAATTTATCAAACTTTTTCATTAAATTTGCACCGCATTAAAAATTTAGTTCGCCAAGAGAATGAGAAAAAGCTTTATCATTGCGCTACTATCACTGTTCACAGCGGTATCTGCATTCGCATACAACATCAATAATATCAACAGAGTAAATGTTGGTTCCCTTACTCAGAAGCAGCTCAAGGAAATCAAAGTTGCCTATGCCAACACAGGTATGGACATGGACGATTTCGTGGCTTTTGCAAAATCAAAGGGAATGAATCAGTCTGATGCTGAATTGCTGAAGGAGAAACTTGAAAACATTGAGGCAAACGACTCAAAAAACTCGGCAGCTATATCCAACGCACAAAAACAGGTTGGAGAAAAGATAGCTGACGACTTGAAGAACTCACAGGACAACGGAACAGAAAGCAGCTGCACCTCGAACATTTTTGGCTTCGACATGTTCAGCAACTCAAAAATGAGTTTCGCACCCAGCCAGAATATGCCGACACCTAGAAACTACATAATAGGGCCTGGCGACATGCTTGTTGTTGACGTATATGGATATTCGGAAAACACAATGCAGCTAACAGTTTCTTCGGAAGGCACTGTCAGAATACCAAACATCGGACCTGTCCAGGTTAACGGAATCTCCATAGAGGCGGCAGAAAAGAAAATCAAAAAGAGCCTGTCCCAAATATACAGCTCAATTAACACAGGGCATACCCAAGTTTCCGTAACTATTGGCAACATCAAGAGCATAAACGTATTCATCACTGGAAATGTGAAGAATCCGGGAACATATACACTGTCGTCGCTTTCTAATGTTTACAACGCACTTTATGCGTGTGCAGGCCCAAGCGAAAGCGGATCCCTAAGAAACATCAAAGTTGTCAGGGGCGGCAAGAACCTTGCTACGATAGACCTTTACTCGTTCCTTTCAAGCGGAAATCTGTCAAACAACATTTCATTGAAGGACCAGGATGTAATCTATGTACCAAACTACGGCATAAGGGTTAGCATTGAAGGAGCAACCAAGCATTCCGGAATATTCGAAATGAAAGAGGGTGAGACTTTGAAAGACCTGCTAACATATGCAGGTGGCTTTACAGAGAACGCATACCAGAACAGAATCACTGTACAAAGAACAACCGACAAGGAACGCAGTGTGGCAGACGTCTCTAAAGAGTTGTTTTCAATGTTCAAACTGCAGACAGGAGACCAATTCATTGTATCTGAGGTGCTAAACAAATTCACTAACCGCGTACAAATCAAGGGAAGCGTATTTCGTCCAGGACCTTATGCGCTAGAGGAAGGGATGACGTTGTATGACCTTATCAGGAAGGCCGACGGACTAAAGGAGGACGCATACATGGAGAGAGCTACGGTGACACGACTTCGAGACGACCTTACTCCGGAACTAATAAACTTCAACGTCAAGGATTTGATAGACGGCAAGTTCAATATGCTTCTAAAGAGAGAGGACGAAGTGACTATTGGTAGCAACAAGGACTTGGAGGAGCAGAAAACTGTGCGCATTTATGGACAGGTACTTGTTCCAGGCCAGTACACTTATTACGAAAACATGACTGTAAAGGATTTGATCTTCCTTGCCCGCGGTTTCAAGGAATTCGCAGAGACAGACAAAATCGAATTGACTCGCAAGATCAAGGACGATGCAAAACTGAAGGAAAACACGGACAAGGTCGAAGTCAAAATTCTTTCGATAGACAGAGAACTTGTTGCCGGAGACGATGCCGACATCAAGCTTGAGCCAAACGACATGATTTCAGTAAGGCTGAAGGAAGGTGTCGAAAGCACCAAGTCCATGAGCATTTTAGGTGAAGTGCGTTCCCCTGGAGACTATGTAATAGTGAGCAAAAGGGAAAGGATTTCCGACATTCTTGCACGCACCGGTGGACTTACTTCATACGCATACGCAAAGGGGGCATTCTTGATTCGTAGCGGCGAGCGCACTGCAGCCGAGCAGATGAGGGACAAGAAGATTCTCGAAAACCTTGCCGAAAACAAAGATGACAAGGAAGAACTAATGAAAGAACTAAAGAACAGAGTTGATTTGGTCGGCATAAGACTTGACTACATCATCAAGCACCCGGGTTCAGAGGACGACATATTTGTAGAGAACGGTGACATGATCTTTGTTCCTAAAGAGCTTCAAACATTCACAGTTTCCGGTCATATACAAATCCCAGGAATGCAGGTTTTCAGAAGCAAATCCTTGAGAAGAGCTGTCAAACATGCAGGTGGTTGGGACTCTAACGCTCACAAAAGAGGAACATACGTAGCCTACGCAAACGGAGATGTAAAAGGTACTGGTAAATTCCTATGGATAAAAAACTATCCAGCAGTAGAACCTGGCTCACACATCTACGTTCCTGACAACGTAGTAGATAGAGAGAAGGTACGTACAAACATGACATTCTTCACAACAATCCTAAGTTCATTGATATCTGCAGGTTCTGTTGCTGTATCATCCTTGGTTGTTGTAACAAACATGAAAAAATAATAAAGATTCTAGTATGGCTGACATTTATGATTTCTTTGAGAAGGATATGCCTAAGAATACTATATCTATGGCAGACATCATCAACAAAACCAAAGAAATAATTTCTTATATATGGAGCAAGAAATTGATAGTCATCATTGCCGGTGTGCTTGGAACCGTATTTGGGTTTGTTTCCGCTTTGACACAAAAAGTTGACTACACAGCAACATACAAGTTTACGATTGAAAGCAACTCTAATGCAAGTGCGGGAGGCGGTCTGCTATCCTTGATTGGACTTGGTTCGAGTGACGGAGCAAGCGCCTTTTCTGGAAACAACCTGATGGAGCTTATCCAAAGCAGAACTATGGTTGAAAACGCACTGCTTGCACCAGTATGCATAAACGGAGACAGCATGACTGTAATAGAATACAAGTTTGTGTGCGACAGCATCAGGGAAAGATGCAAAACATACAAACCCAAAGAGGATGCCGAGACTGTTTCTGTTTGTGAAATCGAATACCCTCTTGGGCAAAAGAGAAATACATTCTCAAGAGCTCAGGACTCTCTGCTTATGTTAACGTCTTCACAGCTATTGCAAAAGAGTATTAGCGTCGAAAAAACTGACAAGAAGCTAAACTTTGTCAACTTCTCTTTCACATCAAAAGACGAATCATTCTCTAAGATATTTGCAGCTGCACTCTTGAAAGAGGTTAATGACTTCTACATAGCAACACGTACTGAACGTACAAACACCAACATCAAGAGTTTTAGCGTTCGTGCAGACTCCATTCGCAAGGAGATGGACAAGGCTCTATATCGTGTGGCAAGTGTACGTGACGCAAACCTAAATGGAGTTGCCAAAGTACAGGTTGAGAGACTAAAATACGAGACAGAAGCACGAATAAACAGCGAGGCATACACCGAAATAATGAAGAACATCGAGGTCATGAAGTTGGATTTGGCAAGAGAGACTCCACTTATCAAAGTTATTGACGAGCCGATCTACCCTCTTATGAACAACAAAAAGGGTAAGCTTGCTTCCATGATCAAGTTCGGCATAGCACTTGGATTCCTATCTGTTATAGGATTGATAGTCATGTACTACATCAAATCCATACAAGCAGAAATGAAGGAAAAAGAATCCAACGCTTTGAATAAAGTTGGAGAATAAAAGACAGAAATGCCTACATCCCGTTACATACATAGTTTTGGTGCTATCAGCGCTTTGAATTATAAGAATCACTCTCTTCCCGAAGGTGATTCTTTGACTATATCTTGTGAGCACGAAATCATCAAAACTGCCCACAAAATTCCGACAGGAGAAGTCAAGCTAAGCAACGAAGAACTGTTTACCGAGCTTTCCTTTAACAAGTGTTTTGATCCGACTCGCAGCTATACACGAACTACCCTTCTAGCCCTTGTTGCAATCAAAAAAGTTCTTGAAAACAACGACATTCAGGACATTTTAAAGGGCAAGAAGATAGCAATCTTCAACGGCACAACTGCAGGAGGTATAGACAGAAGCGAGAATTTCTATTTCAACTATAGGGACGGAAAGGAACTTGACATTAACGATATAATTGGGCACGACCCAGCAGACTCTACTATACAAATTGCCCGTTTCTTGGAACGAGCTGGAGCAAATGTCACTTACTATTCAACTATAAGTACGGCATGTTCGTCTTCGGCTGTTGCCATAGAAGAGGGGTTAAGGGCTCTTGAATACGAAGAAGAAACTGACTATGTCATTTGCGGAGGTGTCGATCCTTTATCAAAGTTTACTATAAATGGGTTCAAGTCACTTGGCATATATTCTGAGGAGATTTGCAAACCCTTCGATGCTGACAGAACTGGATTGAACCTTGGAGAAGGCGCCGCATACCTATTGATAGGGAGAGAAGCGAGCAAATCCCTTGGTGAGATTCTTAGCTGCGAGTCATCAAGCGACGCATATCACCAGACCGCGACAAGTCCAGAAGCTATTGGTCCTATACTTGCAATGAAAAAGGCAATAAAAGCAGCAGGTATCAGCACATCTGACATCAAGTACATAAATGCACACGGAACAGCAACTCCTAACAATGATGAGAGTGAAGCGACTGCCATGTTGAATATATTCGACGGGGAAGTTCCTCCTTTTTCCTCTACAAAATGCTACACAGGGCACACTTTGGGAGCAAGCGGTGCTATAGAGGCTACTTTATGCGTTGGATTCAACAATGGAGAAAAATACAACATCGGCCTGCCAACATTCTCATTTGAGAAAGCTGACACAAAAGGAGTAAGCCCTCTAGCCAGCAGCACTTCTATAGAAAAAGGGTGTGTCATGAGTAACTCTTTCGGTTTTGGTGGTGGATGTAGCAGTCTAGTCATGAACTTCGGCGAACCGAAAGGCTACAAACAAACAAGTTCAAAAAGGGATTCATACATAACCTTTATCTCCGACAACCAGGACAACACGGCAACCATTCCAGCCAACCTGCGCAGAAGAATGAGCAAAATGACGAAGGGAGGGGTTGCTGTAGCACTAGAAACAAACATAGAGTTTGACGCTCTTCATGTAGCTTTAGGCTTAGGTTCTGTTTCCGACACAGAGAAGTTTTTGGAGAGCGTATATTCCTCGAACGAGGAGCTGCCAAATCCAACATCCTTCATACAAAGCACATTCAATACTTTGGCAGGCAACATTACACAAATCAAGCATAATCATGCGCCAGCTATTACATTTGTCAACCGCTCACTTTCACTATACAATGCAATAGTGGAAGCCACCTGGAGAATAAATGAGGGAGCTGATAATATCCTGATTGTTGCAGCAGAAGAAGGTACCGATATTTCCAACTACGCTCTATCTTTGTTAAATCTGAAAAGTATTTCCAACAAGGCATATTCCTTCGTAGTGTCAGCAAAGCCTCTTTCCGAGATTTCAGCAAAAATCGAAAATTGCAGCAAAAGTAATCATAGCACTCTTTTGGTTGGCAAGAAGGATGACTTGGACGATATAGAAAGCAGCGCAAACTCAATTGCAATCAGCAAAGATTTGGAAGGGCAAATGCTTCACGATGCAGAAAGTCTAAAAATTGCATTAGACTGCATGACTAACAATGCTACAATTGTCGGCTCATATGCAGGACAAGGCAAACATTACTTACACTTATGTCGCAATATATAGTAGTAAGCATAATTGCCATTGGCATTCTTGTTTTTCTTGTTTGGAGTGCAGCAGATATCGGCAGCAATATTTATGTAAAAACTATCTGTGAGCTTCCGACCGAAGAAAAAAAAGTTGCGCTTACATTCGATGACGGCCCTGAAAATGGAGTAACCGAGGAAGTGCTAGAGGTGCTAAAAGAGTACGGAGTTACAGCCACTTTTTTCTGCATCGGAGAGAAAATTAGCAGAAATTCGGCCATTTTTAAACATATTTTAACAAATGGACACACATTAGGCAATCATTCATACCATCACAAAGATAATTTTTCTATACTTTTGCCACA
>JAKSKX010000021.1 GCA_024401535.1 Paludibacteraceae bacterium
GAGATACTCAGTTTCAGTTTCTTTTGAATCCGTTTAATATGACTATGTTAAACGATGATAGATTAAAGGTTATCTTGATTAAGACTCGAGGTAAGTTTCATAGATAGTAGTGTAAGAAGGCTAATCTATTCTTTTCTTTTTTTTGATAATTATATGTCTGTGCTTAAAATATTCAGTAAAAACTTTTTTTTTTTAAGCGAATATTTATCTTTGCTTCGATATATAATATTTAAATTCAAAAAAATGAAAAGAGATTGGAAGTATTGGGCGCTATTAGGAGCCGTTGTACTAGCTGGTGGTTTTTCTTCTTGTTCTGATGACGAAGAGGATGAGAAGCCAGAAACTCCAGCTAAGGTAGATGTAAAAACAATTCACTTGAATGGATACATCACAAAAGATTCAGTTCTTAAGGATTTAGGTTTAGATGTTGATTACATCATAGACGATCAGTTGACTGTTCAGGATAATGCAAAGTTAACTATCGAGCCTGGTGTAACTATCAATTTCGCAGAAAAGCGCGGCTATTTGCTTTGCGAAGATAATGCTGCTTTGAACATGGAGGGAACAGCAGAGAAACCTATCGTTTTGCAGGGTTCTTACCCAGTAAGAGGTTCTTGGGCTAATGTTATTTTCCAAACAAACAGACCAGAGAATAAGATGGCTTATGTCAAGCTTCTTAACGGTGGTAGCGATGCAGAGAATGGTGTTTTGGCAATCACAAACGAAGGTTCAGTATCTGTCAAGAACTGTAAGATTGACGGATCTCTTGGTGCCGGTGTATATAACGTATTCGCTGACAAGGCATTGACTGCATTCGAGAACGATACTATCACCAATGCGTCAAAGTCTGCTATGCTATTGCAGAGCTATGGCTTCCTTGAGAATATCGCTGCTAACAACGTATTCTATGGAAATGGTGCTAACGGTATCGAGTTTGCCGGTTATGCAAATGTAATCGAAAAGACTGTTACTTTCAACAACTTGGGTTATGACTATATCATCAACTCTGACATGACAATCCAGGACGAAGGCTTGATGATTGTCAACGACAGCGTGACATTCAAGTTCGGTAACGGTGTAGGTGTATGGATTCCAAGCGGTCTTATCCAGGTTAACGGTACAGCAGAGAAGCCTGTAGTATTCACTGGTACTAAGGACGAGGCTGGTTTCTGGAGAGGTATCACATTCGAGAGCAACACTCAGAACCAGGGAGGAAGCTACATCAAGAACTGCGAGTTCAAGAATGCAGCTGACAAGGAAGGCGAGGACAACTCTGCGCTATACGTTCATACAGGGTACACTGAAGGAGTAAAGCTTATTTCTTTGGAGAATGTCAAGTTTACTAACGTTCTTAACTATGCGTTGTCTGTTCTTTGGGATGGAAACAGAAAGGAAATCGAGGGATTAGATGCAAGCAATTTGTCTTTCGAGAACTGCGGACATAACGTATTCGTTGACCTTGACGGTGCATTGAACATGTCATTTGCAGAGGGATACGGAGCATTCTTCGACTCTTTGGAAGAAGTAGAGATTGCTGAATAAGGTTTTATTTAAGTTAAATATTAGGAGGACATGTCAATTCGACATGTCCTCTTTTTGTTTCAGTTCTTATGGAATTGTTAGTTTTCTCAAAGTGTAAGTAAAATCGAGTGTTTTGCTTACACTTTTTTCTTTTTAATACATTTTGAACCCAAAATTGAAAGTTCAGGTTCTTTTTTAGAATTCTTGAACAAACAAAGTGTAAGCAAAAACGATATAAATTGTAATTTTGCAAGCGAAAATGAGATACATTTTAGACAAAGAGTTAAATTATTCACGTAAAACTAACAAAAAGAAATAAATTATGCAAAAGAGATGGATCATTCTGTTCGCCTTCATGCTTATAATTAGCATTATGGGATTGTTCTTGCCCGGCGAGGTGGACATGTCGTTCGGAGTAGAATTGAGCGAGGGTGCGCAGCTTGTAGCTAATGTGGCGTGGTTGATTACCGCTACAATTTTTGTGTTGATGATGACTCCGGGTTTGTCATTCTTCTACGGAGGTATGGTTAGAGAGAAGAACGTTATTTCCACAATGTTGCAGAGTTTCGTTGCAATGGGTATCATAAGCGTTCTTTGGGTTGTGTTCGGTTTCAGCATGTGTTTCGGTAAGTCTGTAGGCGGTATCATCGGAGACCCTTCCACTTACTTCTTCATGCAGAACGCCGGAGGTGCTTGTTCAGACAGCAACTTTGTTTCTGCATTGCCAATTCCTATTGCGCTATACGCATTGTTCCAGATGAAGTTTGCAATCATCACACCTTCGCTAATTACAGGTTCATTTGCTGAGAGAGTTCGTTTCTCTGGTTACTTGTTCTTCATGATATTCTTCTTCGTGTTCATCTACTGTCCTTTGGCACACTGTACATGGCATCCGGATGGTTTGTTCGGTAGCCTTCATGTAAAGGACTTTGCAGGAGGAATTGTGGTTCATGCATCTTCAGGAGTTGCTGCTCTTGCCGGTGCTATCTTCTTGGGAAAGAGACAGGAGAGCGGAAGCCATCAGCCTGCTAACGTACCGTTCGTACTTCTTGGTGCTGCATTGCTTTGGTTGGGTTGGTTCGGTTTCAACGCAGGTTCTTCACTTGCTGCAGACGGAATGGCAATTCGTGCATTCTTGAACACTAATACAGCTTCTGCAGTTGCAATGATTACTTGGGTTGTGTTCGACTGTTTGAGAGGCCGTAAGCCTTCTGCAATGGGTTCTGCCGTAGGTGCTGTTGTTGGTTTGGTTGCAATCACTCCTTCTGCTGGTTGGGTAAGTGTTGGCGAGAGTATTTTCATCTCGTTCGTAACAACTATCTGCTGTAACGTCGCTGTATATTACAAGAACAAGTCTGGACGTCTTGACGATGCTCTTGATGTATTCCCAACGCACGGACTTGGTGGTATTATCGGAACATTGATGACTGGTATATTTGTTTACTCGCACGAGGCTCCAGAGGTTCAGGCAGAGATTTCTCACTTGCACTACTTCCTAAACCATACAATGGTAATGGTCGGTGTGATTGTCTATACTTTCGTAGTTAGCTACGGTTTGTATTGGGTGACAAACAAGATGATTCCTATGCGTGTAAGCAAGGAGAGCGAGAAGGTAGGTCTTGACCGCAGCCAGCACGACGAGATGTACGGTTCAGAGGCTGTTGTTGAAAGAGAGCTTGCAGAGTACTTCGAGCATACTTCTGAGGACAAGAAATAAGGTTATACAAGTAAGTGCCATAACAATAGATTGTTTTTGGAAAAGGGGATATGTCATTAGATATATCCTCTTTTTTGTTGACTCGTTACACTTAGTCGATTTTTATTTGTCGTATTTATAAGAACTGAAGTTTGTATTTAGTATGGTGGAGAATAACGAATAAGAGTCCACATTTAGTGTAGTGCAGACTCTTATGATGGTGTGTGTTATTATTTTACTCAGTAATTATTCTGAGCGATATAGAACAACTGACGAAGAATAAAACTCATCAAAGGTGTCAAGAATGTTCAATATTTTGCTCCACTCACTGCTCTTGAAGTAAATGTTGTTGATATTCCAGCTTACACCTATAATTATTTTATCATCTTCTATTTTTGCGTTGGACTCGAATCCTCCGCAGTCATTTTTTGTGTTTTTGTTTAAGTAATCTATATTCTTTACAGTATATCCTTTAGGAATGTTTAGAGTAATATTGTACTCGTCCTTGAATGTGTTATTAAAGTATATATCTGACTTACGCTCTGTGTCGTAATGAAAAGAATTTTTTTCAGCCAATAGGTGACCTACAGAAATGACTTTTGTTCCATCTGCATTTTTTATCATTGCATCTACTCGGCAGTTTGACGAATATCGTAAAACTGTATCATTAGGAACTAAACCAAGAGAGTGAAGTTTGTAGTCATAGACTTTTTCTACATTGTTGCAGAAATAGTTCTTTGCCTCTCGTTCGTACATTCTTTCTATCTTAGTTTTGTCTTCTTCTGTATAGTTTCTATAATTGGGTACTGAGAACGGCATTTTAGATGCACGAAGATCTTCTATAGCAGTCTTCTTTATATCATAGTATGCTCTAATAGTGGAATCATATTGGACAAAAGTACCTAACTTCTTTCTCATTCCATTTCTTCCGCTTCCATATAGAGCAACCTCACGATTTACATCTAGAGCATAAGGATTTTCGTCAGATATTTTAGCATCTATTGTGTAAGTTGTTTTGTTTTCTTCTGGTGTTGCAATAGGAATTTTCTTAGTAGAAATTTCGTTATTGTCTGCCTTAAAATGTAATTTCAGCCTTTTTCCTGTAAATTTGCAAATACCAGCAGTTTCTCCTTCGTATTGAGGCATTTTGTCCGATGCACTTGGATAGTCAGAAAAAGTATTATAATATAATTTACCCGTACTATTTATCATTATGGCATAGTCATATTCGTCTGCATAACCTCTTATTACATTGTCTGCAGAAAAGTAGTTGTTGTTAGGTAAGAGAACGAGGCTTTTCTGAATCTTAAACTCGGATAGTAGTTCGACAAATCTATTTAAAAAAGAAATTTCACTATATCCGTTATAAGGGTAAATGCAGAGAACTTTATTTCTATAGACATCGAATAGAGCATCTGCTTTTTGTTCTTCAGTTAGATTTGGGTGTTTCTTAAAGTAGTCGCGAGCCCATAAACTGGTTAATTTTGCTGCTTCTATTGTTGAAGTAGCCCCACTATAAAATGATTTAAAAGAAAGCCATCCAAAGCCATTACCATAGATGATTTTGTTGTCTGCTTTGCGTACAACGCCAGCCTTTGAATTATTGTCAAAAGATTGGTCTTCGCAGAACATATTAGTTTTAGAGAAGAAGATTCTAAAGAAAGGATTTGTGCGATATTTGTTAGTAAATTTTACTTGTTCGCGCTTTGGCAAATCTTTGCTCTCTACATCTACCAAGTATCTATCTTTTTCGATTTTATTCTTGACAATGATATTGTCGTCAGAAGTTGTATATCTTACTCTTGAAGGAGAATCGAAACTTCCGTGAAAACGAAAACTTTGAGTTGCTTCGTTAGAACTCAAGAAATATGTCATAGGGTCTATACCTTTATCCCAGCCATAAGACTCCATTTCAGAGTAAAAGAAATACTCTAAAAGGTCTCCTTTTTGTAGATTAGGTACAGCGATTTTAGTAATATCACTATTCTGTTTCCTTGCTTTGAGGTTAGAGTTTAACTTAATATAGTCATTAGAATTTAGGTTAACGACCTTGCCATTTTGCTTGAAAATTCTAATACCTACTACATTCTTCTGCCCATCATTATTGTTCTTATATTTGATAGTAGAATACTCCTCGATAGCACTATTGTCATTGATTTTTAAAAGCTGTCGAGTTAGCATTTTGTATTTGATATTCGCTAAGGCTATCTTTGTGTTATTATTGAATGCATCACCAATTAACTCGTGATATTCAGCCAATACAACAACGCGTTCATCCTTGTATTTAGGATCAACATTATGATTATCGAACTCTGGCATATCTGTTCTTGCCCATACCTCGTTGATTATTTTTTCTTCGTCAGATAGTCTTTTTTTAGCGAACGAAGATAATGTTACTAACATCATTAGTAGCATCAATATATAACTTTTCTTCATTACTTCTTATTGTTTTTCTTAGACTTGCTAACTTGTTTTTTGTCTGCTGTTTTTGACAAAACAACTTGTTCTAAATAACTCGCCTTTATTTGTTTGATATCATTATTCCACTCCTTAAATTGTTCTTTCTTTATGAGTGGATTTTTGATAGTCAAGTTTCGTTTATAAGTCAGTTTGTTTCCTTTTATAATATATTGAGTGTTAAAAGAAAAATTAGGGTTGTCTATATTCTTGTTAGCAGGTTTGTAAGAAACGGTGTAATTAGCAGGAATCTCTAATTCTGCAACATAAGAATACACTTTCTTGTTTTTTAAGAAAAGATCAGTTGTACGCTTTTCTATATCTACATCTCCATATATCATATTTTGCCAAAGATCCATAGATAAATAATATTTGCCATCAGCAAGAATTAGGTCAGATCTATCTTCGAATGGGTATTCTATGCTAATAGTAGAATCCGAAGCACTGAGCGAAGAAACTTTGATATTTCTTTCTTTCTCTGGCAATCCTATAAATCCCGATGAATGTAGAGTACTCATAAGTTCGTTATCATTGTCTTCTAATAAAGATAAGAATCGTGCTTTATTATCTCCCTTGAATGTATTTTTAAGTGTACCTTTTAATTTGTTTTGATCGATAGCAAATTTAATAGATACACTATCTGTATTTTGTTTAGGAGAAACTTCTGGAATACGAGTTAAGATGCAATTTACCCCGTTAGAAACCATAGCAGGTCTTCCTTCTATAGAACTTGGATAAACTCCTACAGTTAAGTATTGATTTGTTGCATCAAGATAAATAGTGTCTTTACCTAAGATAGCGGCGCAAATTGCGTGATTATCTACAGCAAGAGATGGAGTACTGTAGTCGTATGGAATATCATTTGTTCCTAACCATGTTAAGCGAGCATCAATACCTACGCAACCAAGCATTTTGCAGAGAAGATTAGCCATACCTTTGCAGTCACCATATTTGTTGTCAAAGACTTCATGTGCAATTTGAGGTCTATATCCTGCCATTCCGTCCTCGAATGCAATGTAACGAATATTACTCTGTACCCATTCATAGATTGTAGCCAACTTTTCTTTGTCGTTTTTACAATCTGCGGTGATTTGTTTAGTTTCTGTGCACAAACTATCTGTTATCTCAACATTCTGGGCTATCAATGATTGGTACCACTCATATTGTTTTTGTGCTGTCGGGAAAAACTCTACTTCTTTATTCTTTGAAACATTAGCAGATTTATATACAAAAAGTAGGCTTGGTTGATTCCATGATATACTTCTCGATCTATTCTCTGACTTATATGCCTTTAAGTTATCTATAGAGTATGTGTAGATAGTTTCGTTCTTTTTATTTGTTATGGTTTTCTTTATTGAGGAGTTGAAGTTAAATTCTTTAATCTCCATGTTTAACCAAGATGGGACAGAAATCTTAACAACTTTATTTAGTGTAAATAAGTCTTCGGTAAGGAGTATGCGACTCAAGTAGAACATCTTAGGATAGTTTACCTTGTAAGATATCGTTGCAACATCTCCTTTTTGTATAGTACTGTATGATAAAGTACAAATGTTGTATCCGTCATAAAAAATGCCATCACTTGTGGTGTTTGAAGAGTGTCTAATGCCTATTCTTGGAGCTGTAACGACTTCGCTATTTATTGAATTAGATTCGTTGTCGTATGCAACATAAGTGGCATAGTAGTCTCCGTAACGCACAGATGTATATTTCTTTGAGACAGACATATTTGCAGAAACATTGCCATCGCTTTTATCGAATACGATTTCTTGAGTTGACTTTATTACGATGTGATTTTCTTCTGGCTCAAGTAACGGAAGATATTGTTCGATATCCTTAATTTTTTCTTCCTTAGCGCTGACATAGAAGGAATTAAGCGTAAGTAAGGCAAGAAGTATCAAAACGCCCTTCTTCCTTATAAATCTTTTAAACATGATTTATTTATTTTTTATTTTTGTCTTTAATAAGGTTATTACTTCGTTCATTTCTTCCTCTGAACTGAAGCTCTTTTTGTCTATAGGGAAAAACTCTGCTTTTGAAAGGAATAACACTATATATTCCTTTCTGATTTCCAGTCTTTCCATAATGTCATACCTGTATGTTGCGTGAGCATTTTGTGTTTTCCCATTGCTCAAAGTACTTTCCATTTCGTCATCTCTAAAAATATATGAGCAATGGTAGGCAGAGTCACCCATAGCACTTTTGAAATGTGCTTTTATTATGAAAGGAAACCTAATGAGATATATAATTGCAAATACTATGAAAATCATCAGACCAGGCTGAACCTCACCTGTGTTAATATAGGACACAACATTTATGATGCTAAATAAAATTAGGAAAAACAAAATGATAACTATTGATTTCCTATAATTTTTATTGTATAGCGCAATCTTGCTCAACTGCTGATAAGTCAGTTCTGTTTCGTTTCTTATTTCCATATTACTAATGTTTTACTGCTGTTTCTTTTTCAACTCTGGATAAGAGATTCGTGTGTGGTACATAGACTTCAGCTTCTCAATCATCGTGTGTTTGATTTTGTCAATCTCAGCGAATGTTATTGGAGCCTTGATGAATGCGCCTTCCTGTACTTGTCCGTCAATGATTTTGTTGACAAGGTTAGTTATGTTCTCTTCTGTAAACTCCTTGACGCTTCGTGATGCAGCCTCAACTGAGTCGCACATCATAAGGATTGCAGTTTCCTTTGTGTCAGGTCTTGGACCAGGGTAAGTGAAAGGAGTCGGATCCAAAGGCACTTCCGGATTCTTGTTCTGCTCCATTGTATAGAAGTACTTTGCCTGATTTACTCCATGATGAGTTCTTATGAAAGCCTTGATCTTCTCTGGAAGTCCGTTCTTCTCTGCCAACTCAAGTCCATAGGCAACATGGCTGATGATTATCTGTGCGCTCTTTGTGTTGTCATCAATCTCGTTGTGAGGGTTGACTCCACGTTGGTTCTCTGTGAAATAGATTGGGTCTTTCAGTTTTCCTATGTCGTGGTAAAGCGCTCCGGTACGCACAAGCAAAGGGCTTGCTCCGACAGCCTGTGCAACTGCATCGGCAAGGTTGGAAACTCTTATCGAATGCTCGAAGCTACCCTGTGCAGACTCCGAGAACTGGCGTAGCAGAGGATTGTTTGTATTGGCAAGCTCCACCAATGTCACGTCCGAAGTGAAGCCGAAAATCTTCTCTATGATATAGATAATAGGGTAGGCGATAAGCAAAAGGAAGAAGTTGAATACAAAGAACCTCAAGTCCCAGCATACCGAGTAAACCATGTCCATCAAGTTGTTTGTCGTAATCCAACGGGAAGAATAGATGAACGAGCAGCCGATGTAAAGAAGGCAGTATGCGGCAAGTACATAAAGCGCACACCTGACAAGCTGCTGGCGTTCATAGATAGTGTTCAACGTGCAGATTGTAAGCATTCCGATAACCACCTGCATCAAAAGGAATTCAGCTCCTGCATGGATGATTACGGAACAAATAAGCACAGTCGTGTTGTGCATGAACAGTGCTGTTCGCGTATCAAAGAATGCAGTCGTGACGATAGGCAGAAGTGCAAAAGGAATTACATAGATGTAGGTCTCGAAGTTATACACAACAAAGGACGTCACACCGCAAAGCGCACATATCATCATAAGCATGAACAGCACGTTCTTCAGCTCTTTGGCAAACTTGGCGCGGAATCGTGTCAGGTAAAGGAAGAATGTGATGAGCGCCGCCAACACAACAAGGAACTGTCCAATCTTGACACTCATCTTTGTTGCAGAGCTTCCGTTCTGCTCGATGTAGATTCTGTATGAATTGATTTTGTCGTACTCGTTGCGGTTGATTTTCTTTCCCGAAGCGATGATTGTTTCTCCCTGACTTACAGTTCCTTTGGTCGTAGATATCTTGTTTACGATGTCCATGCGACTCATCTCGCTTCTTTTTGCGTCATAGAAGAGGTTAGGAATCAGCAGTTTGTCAAGGTCGTATTTCTTGAGAATTGAGATGTCAAGGCTTGCTGGAGCAGTCTTGATGATTCGCTGGTAGGCAGTTTTGGGAGTGTATATTGTTGGCTTGTCCTTGTCCGCAGATGCCAGTCTCTTTTGGATAGAAGCCTTGGCGTCGTTAGATGCACTGCTGAATACACGAATTGCCTTGACGCTGTCCTTGAATCGGTCGTAGTCCTCGGTTGACATGATACCGCTTTGATAGATGTTTCGTATCTGCTTGACAATGTGCTTTGTGTAAAGGTCGGCAACTTCCGAAGAAGTTGATGTCCTGCCCATTATCTTAGGCATTACAGAGTTGATTATCTCGGAAGAATCCTTGAAATACGGCTGATAGTTAGCCATCAGTGTGCTGTCAATCTCAGCTTTCAAAGAGCGTTCGTCCTTGTATATGACGAAGTCGCCGGCCGCCTTCAAGTCCTCTTTTCGCCAAACTTCTCCAAGTTCATATTCGTTCTCGAAGTCAACCTTGGCGTTTGAAGGAAACATATACATGATAATCACAGTAAGCACCAGAAACATAAGTGCGATCACCCATGTTTTCTTAACTTTCTTACCAAATATTTCTACGTATTCGTTTTCCATAAATGCTATTTGATTATTCTTCTCTCAACTCAAAATTCTGTGTGATTCCTTGTTCTCTATGCTCAAGTTGTACTTGAACCCCGTACTTTTCGGACAAGTGCTCGGCAAGGTGCTGCGCTGAATAGACAGATCTGTGCTGTCCGCCGGTGCATCCGAAACAGAACATAAGGTTAGAGAATCCTCGTTTCATGTATCTTTCCACGTGTGCGTCGGCAAGCGCATAGACACTATCGAGGAATGTGAGTATTTCTCCGTCTTCCTCAAGGAACTTCTTCACGCTCTCGTCGAGTCCAGTCTTCTGCTTGTACTCGTCGTATTTGCCGGGGTTATGGACAGCGCGGCAGTCGAACACATACCCGCCACCGTTTCCAGAGTTGTCTTCCGGAATACCTTTCTTGAACGAGAAACTCATAACCCTCACGCATAGAGTGGAGTTGTCGAATTTTGGTTTGGTCATATTTTTTAGAACTCTGCCCAGTTCTGGGTATTTTTTTATATACTTTATTGCAAATGGACGTACATTGTCCAAGGCCTGAGGAATAGATTCAAGGAACATTGTTTTGCCCTCTTTGTAGCCTCTAAGTCCATAAGCACCAAGGACTTGTATCATTCGTATGAAGACAAAAAAGTCAAGTTGTTCCCTAACTTCCATCTCGTCCACATCCACGAAATCCTTTAGTTTTCTGATATATGCGTTTATAAGCTTGTCCTTCAGCCTGTCAGGGAAGTTAGCTCTTGCTTGATAGACAAAAGAAGCAACGTCGTAAAGGCACGGACCGAATCTTCCCCCCTGGAAGTCTATGAACGCAGGGTTGTTTCCGCGCATCATGATGTTGCGAGTCTGGAAGTCACGGTACATGAATCCCCAATACTTGCCCTTGGTCATGGCGAAGTCCTCACAAACTTTCTCGAAGTCATGAGTTATAGCTTCTCTGTCGTATGTTATGCCGTCGTGGTGGTTAAGGAAACAGCCCCTGAATTTCTCGAGGTCTGCCATCAGTGCCTCCTTCGTGAATTCTGCGTCAGGAAAACATACCGAGTAGTCCAAATCCTTGTTTACAAGGAATTGAATTTCTGGCAGATGCTCGATAGTGTTGATTAGTATGCTTATTTCATTCGGTTCAAATTTGCCTTTCCTGACTCCATTCTTTACTGCTTCAAGCAGAGAAGTGTCGCCAAGGTCGGTTTGTATGTAGCACAACCTGTCTTCGCTAATCATTACAGTGCGAGGGCAAAGAATCTTGTGCTTCTTCATGTTTTCTGATATGGCGAAGAATGCCTCGTTCTCTGCTACGCTTTCACCTATTGTTCCAATGAAAGTTCCTGCCTCTCCGGAAAGTCTGTAGTATTTTCTTCCCGAACCGGCGGCTTTGAGTAGCTCCATATTGGCAAGAGGTTTTCCTTGAAGCCTCAAGTATAGGTTTTCAAGTTTCCTGATATTTTCCTCTTCGGCGAATTTGTCGTCAGTAGCTATCTTTCGTGCGTTCAGCTTTGCATAGATAGCCTCTTTGCGAGCTTCCAGCTCCTTTTCGTACTCTCTGCGTTCTTTTGTGTGAGGTTGGTCCTCCACATCAATGCCTTTCTCAACGTCGCTAAGGCAAAGGTATATAGAAAGGGTTGCGTAAGCGTCCAAAGCGGCATACTGCACCTGCTTTTCTGTTAGCTTTGGGGCTTCCCAGTTAGTAAGTCGCTGACGTTTGGAAATCTGCTCGCCAAATATAATGGCATACATCTTTGCAAGACTCTTGTCAGTGATGCCGAACTTAGGTGCCATCTGCTGCAGTTCCACAATGTTGTTGAGCTTGGTCTTTTCTCTGCGTTGAAGTGCAGAGATGTCATCTGCGAAACTTAGTCCTATCTTTTTGACCGACTCGCTCTCTAGCACTTTCTTGATTGAGTCAGGAATGTTTCCTATCTTGCACAAGCGGATAAGGTAGCATCTGTCAAGTGTGCTTAGCTGAAGCAGAGCAACCGGATTCATTCCCCCTTTGTTGAACACGGGTTTTGTTTCGGTGTCTAAACCAATAACCTCTTGAGTAAGCAAGAATTTGGCAGCCTCGTTAGCACCATTCTCATCATTAACGACAATACATTCACCGCGAAACTTCGCTATTGGAAGTCCCGTTATCTCGTCCTTGCTTATACTTGGCTTAAATATATTGATGTTCATTACAAATCAAAATCCTTGTTAGAAATCCTCTTCCTCATCCTCTTCCTGTGAAGAGAAGGCAATTGTGTGCAGTGCCTCCAAAGCTCTCACACAGTTCAAGCCCCAATACTCTTTGAAGCTGGAAACACACTCTACCATTGCCGCAGTCATTATCTGCTCCTGCTCGCTTTGAAGTCTCTTTAGCGCGTCGCATACTGCCTGATAGATGTCGGCTACATCCTCAGAAATGTTGTGCAGAACGGGTGTGTCGCTGTATTTCATCTCTACGCATTGAGTGGTTAAATAGTTGTCTTCCGCTCCGAGTTTTTGCTTGACAATCTCCTCGACAGCCATATAAAGTTCCTCGGTTACGTAAGTTTCCAACTCATCCTCGAGGAAGTCCTCCATGAACTCTGGCAGGGTAAGAGCGGCAGTGTAAAGTGATGAAAGAGAAAGCATTAGTCCCTTGATAAAGTCTTTCTTGCTTTTGTCTTGACTGTTTTCAATAGTTGTGCAAAACAAATTAACAGCTTTGAAGAAAGCAATAGTTTCTGCCGAATATAATGGATTCTCTGATTGTTTCATGACTTTACATTATTATTTTAATATGCAAATATATATTTTTATAGGGAAATTTAATGTATTTGCATAGGAAAAAGAAATAAAATTTAACTATAAAGCGGGATGATGTCACATGATAAAATAAAAGAGACAAGGAGAGGTTTCATAGCCTCTCCTTGTGTTTGTTATATTCTGTTAATCTTTAGTTCGCTTACTGTTCCCTCTATTCTCTCGAAAACAAATATTCTGTCAAACTTGCTGTCGTAGGTGTGGCTTAGTGCATACTGGACATCGTGAGAGTTATAGCGGCTCGACATCAAGAAACTGTTTTGAATTATCAGCAGCCAGTTTTCGTCGCTTGGCTCATAGTGCACTATCTTTTCGTCTTTGTCCTTGATTCGGTCAGTTATGCTTTCTACACTCATAGGCTTGATTTTCGTAGATATTCCTGCATACCATAAACCTTCCTCGTACCTTCCTGTCATGTTTCTCACGCGAATCTCTTCGATTTTTGAAGGGAGGTTCAAGTCTCCATATTTGCTTGTCCGGTCTATCAAGTATTCCTTTCCGGTAGAGTTTGGAATATTGTCAAGCACAATTTTGGCTATGCTTTCTGTGAAGCCCTCGCTAAGCAGCATTGAGCGTCTGTCTCTAGGCACGCAAATAGATGGACCAAGCTCGTCCTTGAAATGCACGTCAACGATAAGCTTTTGAGAAGACTCCCTCTCTACAATTTGCTGAGCGCCATGCATGATTTCTGTCAGGAAGTCCTCGTGAGCACGAAGATTGAACTCAAGGTCGTCTCGTTCGTACTTTAGTTCCGTGAGTTCTATGCCTATCTTCCTTCCTCCGTTAGTGTTCAGAATGAAGTCCGGACATTCGCTTTTCTCGACTTTGCCTATGGGGAAAGAGGTGAAAGAGGAGCGGAACAAGCGAAGAATCGCCCATTCTCTTTGGTCTTTTTTCTGCTGATTATGACTGATTTGACTCGTTGTTACGTCGTCGATTCTAAATTCGCACATAACTGCCTCCTTCCTTCCTAAGAATAACAACTGCAAATATATTATATTTAGAATTAGATTACAAAGAAACTATGCTTTATTTTGCCGTTTCGTGTTGTATAACAAAAAAAGCGCAGAGTTTAGTTCTGCGCTTTAATTTTAGTCTTCTGCATAGGTTTCCTCTTCCTCTGCGGGATTTGTGATGTCATTATGCTCAGAGTCCTTGAATACAAACTGAAGCATGCCGAGTGACTCGTCCGGATAAACCGAGAAGCTTCCATATTTTCTCTTCCACTTCCATTTCAAAGAGTTGAAGAAGAAGCCTTTAGAGATGTATGCGTAAACGTAAGGGTTCACGTGTAGCGAGAAATCCTTCACTTTACGGTCTTCCTTCATTGCTCTGATTGCTTCCTCTAGGTCGTTCTCGAAGCAGATAGAAGGGCGAGCCTTTCCTGTACCCATACAAGTCGGACAAGTTTCGTTTGTGTCAACCTTCATTACAGGTCTCACTCTTTGTCGAGTAATCTGCATAAGGCAGAACTTGCTGAGAGGCAGAATGTTGTGACGAGCCTTGTCTTTAGCCATGTTCTGCTTCATGCGGTCGAACAATGCCTGTTTGTTCTCTCCTTTCAGCAGGTCGATGAAGTCGATAACGATGATTCCTCCGATATCTCTTAGCCTCAACTGACGGGCAATTTCATCTGCAGCTGCAAGGTTTACTTCCAATGCGTTAGTTTCCTGGTCGTTTGACGCTTTGGTTTTGTTTCCGCTGTTTACGTCGATTACATGCAAAGCCTCTGTGTGCTCGATGACAAGGTAGGCGCTGTTCTTGAACGACACCATTCGGCCGAAAGAACTTTTTAGCTGTCTTGTTACGCCGTAGTGGTCGAAAAGGGAGATGTTGCCATTGTAAAGTTCCACGATGTTCTCTTTCTCTGGAGCGATACGTCGAACATAGTTCTTTACAATCTCGTATTCCTCCTCATGGTTTACAACAATGCTGTCGTAAGAAGGAGAGAACGAGTCACGAAGCAGTCCTGTCACGATGTCAGCCTCTTGATGAAGCTGTTTGGGAAGGTTCTCTCTTGATATTCCTGCCACGATGTTGTCCCACTTCTCGAGCAAGAAATCCAATTCCTTCTGGAAATCCTCCTCTTCCATGCCTTCCGCCATAGTGCGGACGATTAGTCCGAAATTCTTGGGCTTTATCTTAGTCAGAATCTGCTTGATTCTTTTCTTTTCTGCATTGCCCTTGAGCTTCTGGGAAAGGAAAATCTTGTCAGACAGGGGAATGAGCACAAGTGCTCGTCCGGCTATCGAAATTTCAGTTGTGAGCCTTGGACCTTTAGTGGATATTGGTTCCTTTACGATCTGCACCAATATCTCTTGTCCTACTGCAAGCACATCTTTTATTTCTCCCTTCTTTTCAAGAATAGGAACTTCTGCGTATTCCTGCACCTGAGGTTTCTTGGCGGAGCTGTTTGTCAGAACATCTCTGGTAAAGCTGTACACAGCTTTAAACTGAGCACCTAGGTCCTGATAGTGGAGAAAAGCCGCCTTGTCAAAGCCGACATCTACGAAAGCCGCATTTAGACCTGGCATGACTTTCTTGACTTTAGCCAAGTATATGTCTCCCACCTGATACTTGCCCAAACCATTTTCCTTATGGTATTCAACGAGCTTCTTGTCCTCAAGCAGAGCTATATCTATGCCTTCGTCCTGTACGTTAATAATTAATTCGTTGTTCAAAACCGAGTGTTTTTGATATGTGTTAAACATAATATCAAACGCACTGCTTTTGAGTAGTTTGTGTGTGAATAGTGTGCTGTGTTCGTAGTGATATTGTGTTGTGTGGTTAATCAAACGGTGTGTATGGTGTTGTGTGTGAACTAAAAAACTAAAGAACAAACAAAATACCATCCGGATAAAATGTTTGTTCTTAGTTCTTTCCGAAAAAACTCAAAGAGCGATTCGACAAGAAGATTATTTCTTCTTATGACGATCCTTCTTTAGTCTCTTCTTGCGCTTGTGAGTAGACATTTTATGTCTCTTTCTCTTCTTTCCGCTTGGCATAATGGTAATTATTAAATTTGTTTATTTTATTTGTTCTGATTTGAAAAAGCCTAGACACATTACTTAGTTGTTACGCCCTTCATATATTCCTTGTCTTCGTAAAGGAAGTTTGGAGTAGGCTTGAACTTTGCAATGTTGTGCTCAGGAATAGTAATTGACTTATTCATCGAGATGTTACGACCAATCTTTTCCTTGCGAGTCTTAATCTCAAATGTGCCAAAACCTCTAAGGTACACGTTCTCACCGTGTCTCATTGCTCTCTTAATCTCCGACATAAGACCTTCAACTACGACTAGAGTGTCTTCTCTGTTAACACCAGTGCGTACTGATATCTCATTTACTAATTCTGCTTTTGTCATCTTAATTTTTGTATCTTAAATGAAATCGGGTGCAAAATTAGAAAAGTATTGCCATATTACAAAGCAATTTTTTAAAAAAATGTTAATCAAATAGTTGCAAAATATCCACAAATGCAGGCCTTTTTACGTATATTTCACTTTATATATTATTGGGAAAACTTCACCTTCAGGCTTTTTCAAAAAAAATCTTTAGGTGGATAATTTTTTTTGTGGGTAGCGGGGAAACAGACGATTTCGGTTGTTTCTTGCGGAAAATGTTGCGGAGTCAGGTGCCTTTGTTGTTCTATTCGTGAGTTCATGGTGTGCTCTATTACTCAAAAATATATATCTTTGCATGTCAAATAGAAATAATCATGAGTACTAAAGACGAAAGAATAGAAACTGAGCAGATTGAGATTCTTGGCGCAAGAGTTCATAACCTGAAGAACATAGATGTGACTATCCCAAGAAACAAGCTCACTGTAATCACAGGCTTGAGCGGAAGCGGTAAATCTTCTCTTGCTTTCGACACGATATTTGCAGAGGGACAGCGCAGGTACATCGAGACTTTCTCGGCCTATGCGCGCAACTTTCTCGGCAATATGGAACGCCCCGATGTTGACAAAATCACGGGCTTGAGTCCGGTTATTTCTATTGAGCAGAAGACTACGAACAAGAATCCGCGTTCAACAGTCGGCACAACCACAGAAATCTATGACTTCCTTCGACTTCTGTTTGCCAGAGCTGGAGTTGCCTATTCCTACGAGACTGGCGAGCCTATGGTGAAGTACAGCGAGGAACAGATTCTAAACCTGATTCAGTCCGACTATAACGAAGAACCGATAATGATTCTTGCGCCCGTGGTAAAGAGCCGTAAGGGACATTACAAGGAACTTTTCGAACAGACTCGCAAAAAGGGCTACATGTACGTTCGTGTGGATGGAGAAGTGCGTGAAATCCTGCACGGAATGAAGCTTGACCGATACAAGAACCATAATATAGAAATTGTTGTTGACAAGCTTATTGTTCATGACAAGGACTTGAAGCGCATTCGTGACGCTGTGAGAATTGCGATGCGACTTGGAGAGGGCGCAATCATGGTTTTGAAGAAGGCTGACGGAAGTGTGCGCCATTTCAGCCGCCATCTCATGTGCCCGACTTCGGGTATTTCCTATGTTGAGCCTGCTCCGCACAACTTCTCGTTCAATTCTCCTCATGGCGCTTGCGAGAAATGTCACGGAATTGGCTACATCACGACAACTGACATTGACAAGATTATTCCCGACAAGTCAGTCAGCATATATTCCGGCGGAATTGCACCGCTTGGAAAGTACAAGAAAAACATTTTCTTCTATCAGATAGAGGCTCTTGGCGAGAAGTACGACTTCGACATCAAGGACCCAATCTCAGAGCTTTCGGAGGAAGCTCTCGACATCATTCTTAACGGCACAGACGAACTTATTCAGCTCAAGAGCGAGGTTAACGGTACAGTCACACGTCCGCTTGCCTTCGAGGGTGTGCTTCGCTACATAGAGCTTGAGCAGGAGAACGAGGATTCTTCGGCTTCGGCAAAGAAATGGGTAGCGCAGTTCAGCAAGACTTGTGTCTGTCCGGAATGCAAGGGAAAGAGACTGAAAAAGGAAAGCCTGCACTTCAAGATTGCCGGCAAAAACATCGCTGACCTTGCTGAAATGGATTTGCTTGACTTGAAGCAGTGGACCGACGACGTCATTTCGCAGCTTTCCGACAAGCAGAAGCACATTGCCGGCGAAGTGTTGAAAGAGGTTAAAAGCCGTATTCAGTTCCTGCTTGACGTTGGACTTGAGTACTTGAGCTTGAATCGTGCTTCTGTTTCTTTGTCTGGTGGTGAAAGCCAGAGAATCAGGCTTGCAACCCAAATAGGCTCACAGCTTGTGAACGTGCTTTACATTCTTGACGAGCCGAGCATCGGTCTTCACCAACGCGACAACGTAAGGCTTCTCAACTCGCTTAAAAGCTTGCGAGACATAGGCAATTCCGTGATTGTAGTAGAGCATGACAAAGACATGATGACTAACGCCGACTACATCGTTGACATAGGCCCTAAGGCCGGCAGATTCGGCGGTCAGGTTGTTTTCCAGGGAACACCTCAGGAAATGCTCAAGACTGACACAATCACTTCAAAATACCTGCGTGGCGAGATGATGATTCGCCCTCGCGAGGAAAGGCGTGCCGGAAACGGCAAGGCCATAACCATATATGGCGCAAGGGGAAACAACCTGAAAGGCGTCACTGTAACTTTCCCTCTAGGACTTTTGCTTTGCGTGACTGGTGTTTCTGGAAGCGGCAAGAGTACGCTGATAAACGAGACTCTACGCCCGATATTCAGCCAGAAGTTCTATCATTCTCTGCAAGACCCGTTGCCTTACGACGCCATTGACGGACTTGAAAATGTAGATAAGATTATCAATGTTGACCAAAGCCCAATAGGCCGTTCTCCGCGCTCGAATCCGGCTACTTACACCAACCTTTTCTCGGAAATACGTGCGCTCTTCGTTTCTGCGCCAGAGTCTAAGATTAGAGGCTACAAGCCGGGACGCTTCTCTTTCAATGTCAAGGGAGGCAGGTGCGAGGTTTGTCTCGGCAACGGCTACAAGAGCATAGAGATGAACTTCCTTCCCGACGTGCTTGTTCCGTGTGAGGAGTGCAGGGGAAAAAGGTACAATCGTGAAACTCTGGAGGTTCGTTTCAAGGGCAAGAGCATTGCCGATGTGCTTGACTTGACCATAAACCAGGCTGTAGAGTTCTTCGAGAACATTCCATCCATATTCAACAAGGTAAAGATTCTTCAGGAAATCGGTCTTGGCTACATCAAGCTCGGTCAGCCTTCGACAACTCTTTCGGGAGGCGAGAGCCAGCGAATAAAGCTTGCCACAGAGCTGATGAAGAAAGACACTGGAACAACGCTATACATTCTTGACGAGCCTACTACCGGCCTTCATTTCGAAGACATACGCGTGCTTCTAGACGTGCTTCAGAAGCTCGTTGACAAGGGTAATTCCGTAGTCGTAATCGAGCATAACCTTGACGTCATCAAGGTTGCCGACTACATCATCGACATGGGCCCCGGCGGAGGAAGAGACGGCGGAAGGGTAGTCTGCACGGGAACTCCCGACGAGGTTGCCAACTGTAAGGAGAGCTTTACCGGTAAATTCCTGAAGGAAGAACTTGAGTTACTGCGCAATGCGTAAAGCACAATTTATAATTCTCTGCATGGCGAGTTTTCTGCTATGCTCTTGTCTTGGCTCGAAAAAGGAAAGCAGAGCCGAGGCTGTAGCTATTCCTATAAGGGGAGAGCTTGACGGCCACGCCTATGTTGACTTGGGCTTGTCTGTGCTTTGGGCTACAGAGAATATTTGCACCAGTCCAAGCGACTCGATAGGCGACTTTGTTTCGTTTGGCGAGCTGAAGCCCAAAGAACGCTATCTGCCCGAAAACTACACTTTCAAAGACACTATGCTCAGCGAGATTTCGGGAACGAAGTACGACTACGCCTCGCACATTTGGGGAGGCAGATGGAGAACGCCGACTTTCCCCGAGTATGAGGAACTTTTCCGCAGGTGCGAGAAGCGTTGGAACGAGCAGAAAAGAGCCTTGATTGTGAAAGGCCCGAGCGGTGACTCGATAACATTCTACGCGCAAGGCTACAAGTACGACAACGAGCGTAAGCACCCAGATGACGGCGGCTATTTCTGGTCTTCTACGCAGAACATCTACTATCCGGAATATGCGTGGCGTCTAGGCTTCATCCCGACTTGGAACGGCGTTGACGATGTTGGTCTTTATTACGGCTATCAGGTGAGGGCGGTGATTGACAAATAATTCGTTTCAATGCGTAATGTGTAATTATAACTATTGACTATTAACTATTGACTGCCATGAGAAAGCTAATCATAATAATACTGTCACTGTTCGGCATTGCGCTGACAGCCTTTGCCAAGACTGTCAAGGAGGGAAACTCGCCCTTGAAGTTCGAAATTATGCGTGGCAGCGAGGCACAAGTAGCCGGCTTGAAAAACGAAGATGAAAGGGAAACCATCACAAGCGTAAAGATTCCGGCAGAGGTTGAAATCAACGGCAAAACATACAAGGTCGCAAGTGTGGACGTTTTGGCATTCGCCTTTTGCGAAAGCCTCAAGAGCGTGAAGATTCCCAACTCGGTGACTAAAATCGGGTGGGGTGCGTTCCTTGAATGCAGAAGCCTTGAAAGCGTGAAAATTCCCAAATCGGTAAAGTTTATTGACACTGATGCATTCAAAGAGTGCAGTCTTAGAAGCGTGAAGATTCCAAACTCGGTGGTTGAAATAGGCAAAGATGCATTCGCCTGGTGTAGCCTCAAGAGCGTAAAGATTCCAAACTCGCTGACTGAAATCGGGTGGGGTGCGTTCTGTGGCTGCAACTTCAAAAGCGTAAAGATTCCAAACTCGGTGGTTGAAATAGGCAAAGATGCATTCGCCTGGTGTAGCCTCAAGAGCGTAAAGATTCCGAAATCGGTGACTGAAATCGGCGATGGCGCGTTCAGTAACTGCAAAAGCCTAGAAAGCGTGAAGATTCCGAAATCGGTGACTGAAATCGGCGATGGCGCGTTCAGAAGTTGCAAAAACCTGAAAAGCATAGAGATTCCAAACTCTGTAAGAGACATCGAATGGAGTGCGTTCCAAGACTGCAGAAGCCTAGAGAGCGTGAAACTGCCCGACTCGTTGGAAGCAATCTTTCCTCGTGCGTTCGAGGGCTGCGACAGCCTCAAGAGCATAGATATTCCCAACACAGTGACTGAAATAGGTGATGGCGCGTTCTTTGCCTGTAAAAGCCTCAAAAGCGTGGTGATTCCCGACTCGGTGACTGAAATAGAGAGAGAGCTGTTCATGAACTGCTACAACCTTGAAAGCGTGGTGATTCCCGACGCGGTGGATGAAATAGGAAAGAGCGCATTCTTTAACTGCAAAAGCCTCAAGAGCGTGAAGATTCCCGACTTGGTGACTGAAATAAACAAGTATTCGTTTCTTGGTTGCGAGAGCCTTATAAGCATCGTAATTCCTGACGCAGTGACTGAAATCGGAGAGAGAGCGTTCTATAACTGCGCAGGACTTACAAGCATAGATATTCCGAAATCGGTGGAATTTATCGACAAGGAGGCGTTTCTAGATTGCTCAAACCTCAAATCAGTTCGCGTGCCGAAAGGTTGCAAGATTGGAGAGAACGCATTACCAAAAGAGTGCGAAATTGAATGGTACTGATTTAATGCACTTTGCAATGAAACGAAGTTAGACGTTAGTAAATTGCTGTTTCCCTGTTTCCCTTTAACTATTGACTATTAACTATTGACTGCCATGAGAAAGCTAATCATAATAATACTGTTACTGTTCGGCATTGCGCTGACAGCCTTTGCCAAGACTGTCAAGGACGATATGCGCTTCTACTACACCAAGCCGACAAGGACTGCAACGGTGGACAGCCTTCTGAACGGTGATGCGACAGAAGTCAAAATTCCTTCAAAAGTGCAGAAAGGCCTAAGGGTTTACGATGTGACGGGAATCGGGTGGTATGCGTTCTGGGAATGCAAAAGACTGAAAAGTGTGGAGATTCCCAACTCGGTGGAATATATCGGCGATTATGCGTTCACCTATTGCACAAACCTAGAAAGCATAGAGATTCCTGGCTCGGTGACAAAGATTGAAGACTCTGCGATCACAGATTGCCCGAGCTTGAAAAGCATTGCTGTTGACAAGGAAAACAAAGTCTATGACTCGAGAGGGAACTGCAATGCAATCATAGAAACCGCGACAAATGCGCTCGTTACAGGCTGTCAAAGCACAGTGATTCCTAACTCGGTGACAGAAATCGGCAGCCACGCATTCTCTGGCTGTTCAACCCTTGAAAGCGTGGAAATACCTAACTCGGTGACAGAAATCGGATATAAGGCATACGAGAACTGCGACGGCCTTGAAAGCGTAGAGATTCCCAACTCGGTGAAAAGCCTGGGTGTGTATGCGTTCAGAGGTTGCAAGAGGCTGAAAAGCGTCAAGATTCCAAACTCGATTCGTTACATCATTGCCGTGTTCGTGAACTGCCCAAGCCTTGAAAACGTGGAACTGCCAAACTCGCTGTATGAAATCGACAGTGCTTTCGCCGGTTGCAAAAGCTTGAAAAACATACAAATTCCAAACTCGGTAAAGGAAATCGGCGAGTATGCGTTCGAGAATTGCACAAGTTTGGCAAGCATAGAGATTCCCGACTCGGTAAAAGAAATAGGTTCGTTTGCATTCTATAACACAGCCCTTGAAAGTGTGGTAATTCCAAACTCGGTAAAGGAAATCGGCGAGTATGCGTTCGGCGAATGTGCAAAACTGAAGTCAGCCCGCGTGCCTAAGGACTGCAAGCTTGACAATCACGTTTTCCCCGACACTTGCGAAGTGGTGTTCTACTGATTTAATGCATAATGAACAGTGGCAACGGTTCATGTGTCATTGCCTATTGTTGATTGAGCGTAGTTCAAGCTACCGTAGGATAATAATCAATTAAAAAAGGGAACAGCAAATGAAAAACAAATGCACAACCCACGAAACCATGAATTGTGCATTATGCATTATGCATTATGAATTACGCATTAAACTACATTCTCACGTACCACTTGCCTTTCTTGTACTTAGTCTTTACTGACTCGGTAGTCTCCTTTTCAGCACCTGTCAAAGAAAGTTCCTTGACAGTGAACTTAACGGTAGCGGCAGTTCCGTCGCTGTTCATGTCAACCGAAGCAACCTTGTATGACTGAATCTTTCTTAGTCGAGAAGCCTGTGCAAGCTTAGTCTTTAGTGCGTCAACCTTTGCGGCGGCGAAGTCGTCCTCCATGTCAAGCAGAGTCTCGATGTTGTCGAAGTTTCCGACCTTTACATCTTCCATAAATGCCGAAGCGACAGCCTCTGGCGAAGAGTTAGTGCAGGCTACAGCCACAGCCGTAATAACCGCCAAAAGGGCGAATCTGAGTGTCTTTAGCATAGTCTAAAATATTAAGTTATAGTTTCTTCATTGTTACTATTGGCAGCATCATTTCCTCGAGCGACACGCCGCCGTGCTGGAATGTGTTCTTGTAGTACTGCACATAATAGTTGTAGTTGTTCGGGTAGGCGAAGAAGTCATCGTTAGTCGCAAATATGTATGCGCTCGAGATGTTAGGCGAAGGCAGACCTACAAGCTCGGGCTTCTTTATTGCAAGCACCTCCTTGGCGTTGTAGTCAAGGTTCTTTCCCACCTTGTACCTTAGGTTTGCGTTCGTGTTCTTGTCTCCGATGACCTTTATTGCGTTTCTCACATGAATAGTTCCGTGGTCGGTAGTAAGCACGACCTTGCAGTCAAGTTCCTTCAAGGCTGTAAAGAATTCCTTGATAGCTGAGTGCTTGAACCAAGTCTCGGTAAGCGAGCGGTAGGCGGCGTCAGTGGCGGCAAGCTCGCGAATCATCTTGCTGTCAGTGCGAGCGTGCGAAAGCATATCGACGAAGTTGAAAACAACGACATTCAAGTCCTTGTCCTTGAGTTTCTTGAGTTCGCTGACATACTTTGTTGCTGCGCCTGAGTCGTTAATTTTGTTGTACGAGTATGTGTATTTCTTTCGGTATCGCTCAAAGAAAGTGCCGATTAGTTCGCTCTCGTACTGGTTCTTGCTTTCCTCGTCGCTTTCATCAATCCAGAACTGGGGGTAGAGCTGTTTGATTTGCAAAGGCAATAAGCCCGAGAAGATTGCGTTTCTTGAGTACTGCGTGCTTGTTGGCAGCATACTGCAGTAAAGCCCTTCCTCCTCGCACAGGAAGTCTTTGCTCAAAAGTTCCCTGATGATTCTCCATTGGTCGAAACGGAAGTTGTCGAATACGATGAAGAACACCTTTTCTCCGTTGTCAAGCAGAGGGAGAATTTTCTTCTTCATGACGTCCTGGCTCATCAACGGCCTATCTGTGTTTTCACCGAACCAGCTCTCGTAGTTTTTCTTCACATACTTAACGAACGCAGAGTTTGCTTCGTCCTTCTGCATCCTTAGAATCTCGTCCATGTCAACAGCCGAGTCGGAAAGCTGAAGTTCCCAATATACAAGTCTGCGATAAAGTTCTGCATAGTCGTCGAACGAGCTAGACTCGTTAATCTGCATGCTGATCTTAGTGAACTCCGATCTGTATGCGTCAGTTGTTACTGTGTTGATGATTTCCTTTCCCTTGATGTTCTTCTTGAGTGAAAGCAGGATCTGGTTAGGATTAACCGGCTTGATGAGGTAGTCGGCGATTTTCTTGCCTATAGCCTCGTTCATGATGTCTTCCTCCTCGCTCTTTGTAATCATTACGATTGGCACAGTCGGGTCAATCTCCTTGATTTGTTGCAGAGCCTCGAGTCCGCTCATTCCCGGCATATTCTCGTCCAGGAAGACAATGTCGAAGTGAGAAGACTTGCAAGCGTCGATAGCGTCCATTCCGTTAGTCACGCACTCGCATTCATAGCCTTTCTGTGTTAAGAATATGATGTGGGCTTTCAACATGTCGATTTCATCATCAGCCCAAAGAATTTTTCCTTGACTCATACTTGTTTCCTCCTGTTAGTTAGTGAATGAACGGTTTAACTATTTGCCCAAGTAGCCTCTGTTGAACAGTTCCATGTAAGCGCTTACATTACCGCTAGTTTTCAGAGCCTCAAGGTTTTCGTCAGTGATTATTGTAAGCCTGTAAACAGCGTCGCCAAGCAGGTTCTTGACTTGGTTGTTTCGGGCAATCTGCTTCCAGTAGTCGAGCGCCATCTTTGAGTCGGCCATTTTTCCGACAGTTACAATCAAAGGAAGATTTTTCCCCTCAGTCTTTTCTACTTTTAGGTTTAGAAGCGGTGCGGAGTCGGAATTGAAGTCGCTAAGCAGTTTGATAATGCTTTCAGCCTTGACAACACCTTTTGCAACGAGAATAGCGAAATAGTGCTGTGCGTTTCTGTCGAAGGTGTAAAGGTTCTTGTATTTTCTGACTTCCTTTTTCTGCTCGGCTTTAGCTTCTTGCTTGACCTCTTGAGCTTTCCCCTCTTTGTCTTTCTTTGCCTCGTCGGCAGAAGTGCTCTTTTCTGTAGTTGCAGGCTTTTCAGCGGTATTGCTCGCTGGCACTGTTGAAGCAGTGTCTTGCTTTGCCTGTGTTTCTGGTGCGACAGAAAGCTTGGTTAGGTCTTGGCCTTCGCTGACTTGTACAGTTGTCTTGGCTTCCTCTGCGGCTTTCTTGTTCTCGTCGATAAGCTTAACCTTGTTGTCAGCCTTTTCCTGTTTGCGGTTAGTTATGTTTTCTGTGTACCATTTCTTGTATTCGTCGATAGTGTGTCCGCGACCGATTAGCTTGCTGTTGTCTTCGGAAATGACAAGCAGAGTGTGTTCCTTGCCGCTAAGCTGGGCGGTAAGCGCCGAGTCAGCCTTCACGCCGTTTGCGTACCACAAGGCCTCGTCCAAGTTGTCAAATCCGGAAACAGTGACAATTCCCTGGCGAATCTTCAAGTCGAAGTCCTTGACCAAGAACTTTGAGAAGTTGTATGTTGCGACATTGAACAGAAGCTGGTTGCGGTTAACCTCCTCCTCTTTTGTAATGATGAAGAACAGGTAAGGCTCGTCCTTGCTGAACGTGAAGTCGTTCTTGTGTGCGGTAAGGTCTCCGTCTGTGCTTTCAACAAGCATCTGCTCGCGCTCGCTAGCAAGAGAAGATGAAGTTCCCGCCTGAGTGACACCACCTTGTTCGATAAGTGCGACAATGTCCTTTGCCATAGACGTAACGTCGCTGTTCGGGTGTTTTGCTATAATTAGCTTCAACTCTTTCTGTAGTGAGTCCTGTTCGCCAAGCTTACCCCAAGACAACGCCTTCAGCATCATGAACTTTGGCATTAGGTTAGACACGGCGTAGTTCTTTTCCATGAACTCTGCGTTTGCCATAACCTTGTTGTAGTCGGACTTCAAGTAAGCATCGTAAGTCTCTGTGTAAATCGAGTCTTGAAGCTTGTTCATCCTCACGAGTTTCTCCTGATAGTCAGGTGTGCTGAGAATCTGAGCGTACTTGGTGTTCGGGTGAAGCTCGATAAGTTTGTTCTTGTACTCGTCTGCCTTGGCTGAGTTGCCGGTGTTCTGTGCGATGTTGTAGCAGTAGAACAATGCGTCTGCCGCTTTGTCCTTGTCACCGAATCTGCGAATGTACTCTTCAAAGGTTTCAAGCGCAAGAGGGTAGTCCTCAATCTTCTCGCTGTATGTCAGAGCTTCCGCGAACAAAGAGTTTTCAACTTGAGAAAGAGACACAGCCTTCTGTTCAGGAGTCATAGGAATCTGGCGCAAGTAGTAGTCCGGACTCTTCATGTTCTGTCCGTACTGGTTTTCTGCGGCAGAGTGCTCGCTTCTGTCCTGAGGGTTGTTTGCATCAGTCTGCTTGGTATCATCATTCTCGTTGTTGTCAGCAAGAGGTTCGTCAAAGCTAACACTGCTTTTGTTCTTTCTGTTCCAGTTATCCTCAAGTCGTCTTTGTCCATACCTTCTCTGGAATTCAAGCTTACCTCTGGAAACAGTCTGCTGGTTAAAGAAGTACCAAGTCTTTCCGTTGTTTGAGTTCACGTTCTCGCTCTCGACTTTCTGTATCTCCATTTCAAGCAGTTTCTGCTCTCGTTCCATTGCAATTTGTCTTTCTCTCTCTGCTTTCTCTTGTTCCTCAACCTTCTTTATTTCACGTTGAGCCGCAGCCATTCTTTCCTCTGGAGTGGCAGTGGAAAGTGCAAGTAGAGAGTCCTGAAGGTGTACGATGTCATAGTTCTGCTTCAATTCTGTAAGTTTCAAAGCCTTAGATGACACGTCTTCGTATTCCGGGTGCTTGTTGGACAATATGCTCGAAGCTTCTGCGTAGCACGGTTCAGCCTTTATGTATTCCCGGTTGTTCCAGTACAGCCTTCCCAAAGTTATAAGGGCAACAGCCTTTTCTACGCCGTTTCTTGTGCTTTTCTCTGCGGCAAGTCGATAGTTCTTGACTGCTGCGGCTGTGTCTTTCTCGCGTAGATAGACATTACCTATTGCGTAGTGTATTTGGTCGAGATAGTCTTTGTTCTTCTCGTCTTTAGTAAGCTTTTCAAGTTTCTTGATTACATTCTTTGCCTCTCCTGAACCCGAAGTGTAAACCTCTGTCTGGCGTATTCTGGCGTTGAATTCCATTTCATAGTTCGGAGATTTTTTGATTACTGTGTCGTAATATGCGTAGGCTTCCTTGTTCTTGCCCTGGTTCTGGTAGATTTGTGCGATTATGAACAGAAACCTTGCTCTTTCGGTTCTGTTCTCTGCCGACTTGATGGACTTTAGCAGGTAGGGAAGCGCTTCATTCTCGTAGCCTTGTGCTAACTTTACGTCTGCTATTGTCGAGTTGTAGAGGTCCTCGACGTTGTAAGTTATCTTGTCCTCGTCAATGTTGTTTAGAATTTCCTCTGCCTCATATATCCAGTTCATTTCCTTTAGAGCTTTGGCTTTCCAAAGCGAAGCCTCGGTAACAAGGTCTTCGTGAGTCTGGAAATGGTTCTGTATGTAAGTGAAAGTGGCGGAAGCGGCAAGATAGTCGTTTCCATAGAACTTTGACTTTCCAAGAAGCATCCACACGTCATCCATCATAGGGTTGAATTCCTCCTGTGCATAGAATGCCGCATATTTGGGGTCCTTCATCTTCTTGACATTCTTTACAGGCTTTTTGCGCATAGAGTGAAGTTTGATGGCCTTCTCGCACTTCTCGGAGGCACGAGTGGCGTCTCCTTTGGCTGCATCTTTGGTAGTCTCGTCGCTTACAGCATACATCTTTAGAGTACGGGTGTAGTCCGGCTTGTATGCTTCTTCAATCTTTTTCTTTCCTTTTTCAAGGGCTTCGTTTCCGTTGTAGTAAACATTGAACTTTGTAGTCATAGCCTGATAGCCACGACTCATAGCGGTGTTCTTCTTTGTCGAACAGCTCACAAAGCACATCATGGCACATATTAGCGCCGATATGTAGAAATAAAATTTGTTCATCTTCATAATAGGGGCAAAGGTAGTAAATTTTTGTCAAGATACCCAAAAAACTTTTATGTATAATTAGTGAGGAATATGTTTTTGATTTTCAAAGTTCAATAATCGCCGAGTGTGTCTGATTAGAAAACGAAGCCTATGCGTGGGGAATTACAAAAAAGGCTACCCGTTTCTGTTACGAGTAGCCTCTGTTTATTGCTTAGAAATCCAGTAGAAGTTTTACGTTCAACTGCCTTCCTGTCAAAGTGTTAGGTACTGCGTACTGAGTTCCGGATGGATCTGAAACCCAGTCATAGCTGCACTTGTTCGGTATGTCGAACACGTTTAGGCAGTCCAGAGAAAGCGACATTGCCCTGAAAGGCTTGAAGAATGCCTTCTGCATAACCTTGTCTCTTCCTCTCTCAAGCCCATAGGTCAGACCTATATCTACGCGCTTGTATGATTTCGACTTGAATATCTCGTCTTTGCGTTCGCCGTTTGGCGGCCCGTATTTGAAGCCGTCAGCAAAGTTCATTTTGAGGTTCATTTTCAGTTGGTCGATGTTTGGGAACTGGTCTTGGAAAAAACATGATATATTGTAAACTCTCGCATTTGGTGTTCTTAAATAGCCGACGCGGTCGCCATAGATGTTTTCCTTGGCGTTCAACAGCGAAAGGTTTATCCAAGAGTCAACCCCAGGAACAAATTCACCGAACAGCTTGAAGTCTCCTCCGATTACATAACCGTTTCCGTTGTTCACTCCCTCGTACACAATTTTCACGTTGTCAACGCTATATGGAATAAGTCGGTCTATGTACTTTCCGAATAGCTCTGTAGTGAATTTGAAAGGTCGTTTCCATGCCGAGAAGTACCTGTCGGCAGAAAGCACAATCTGGTTGGAGCGTGGAGCCTTGATGTTCTCGTTCAAAATAACATCGACATTTCCGTTCTGCTGAATTACAGTGTCTCTGATTTCCTTGTAGAAAGGAGACTGGAAGTAACGGCCTACAGCCATACGGAATCCCCATTTAGGCGCTTTCGCAGGGAAGAATGCAAGCGATGCGCGAGGGCTGACAAGTAGCTCGCTGTTGAAGTTCCAGTAGTTGAAGCGCATGCCGGCAGTGAAAATCCAGTTTCCCCTTTCTGTCTGGCCTACGAGTGTGTTCTGCACGAATGCTGATGTGCGGACAGCCTCAATCTTCGAGTCCGAGAACAAGTTTGAGTAAAGCGCCAGAACATCGTTCCTCATAGGCATGGAATAGCCTGCCGAGTCACGCCTCTCCCATTCCTGCACTTTGTCCTTCATAGTTTCCCTTTGTGCAGTTATTCCCCATTTGATGGTGTTCTTCTCGAACTTGAATTCGCCTATGTGCCCGAGACTTAGAATTGTGGTGTTAAGTTCGTCGCGAGCATGTTCCTGGTACGAGGCAATTCCCTTTTCGTGGTCAGTGTTTAGTTTCTTGTCGTCAGTTGCGTCGCTCAACCAATATGCACCCTCGATGTCGTAAGTCACGTTCTCGTTGGAATTGTAGGCAGTTGTCAGAAAGGAAATTGTAGTGCGCTTGTTTGGCTTGATTTTGAAGGACATATTGCCAAAGATGCTGTTGTATTTGTCAACCTCTCCTCCGTCAAAGGCTATATTGAAAGTCTTTGTGTTATAGGCAGTTCCGAAGTCCGTTTTTCTGTCGTCCGGGTAGAAGTTGTATTTGTTTGTAGCAATGTTTCCAAGCAAAGAAACCTCGAACTTGGAACTTGCCTTGAAAGTCAAGTATGTCTGGTAGTCAATGAAAGATGTGTTGTATTCACCTCTTTCATCCAATGAGTCGAACAGGTAGGCAGAGTTCTTGTAACGAAACCCGTGCATTTGCGAGAACTTTCCTGTCGAACTTCCAACATACGCGCTAGCACCGAGGAAACTGCCCATAAGCGTTGCCTCGAAAGGACGGTTTGGAGTCTTGTACTTGATGCTTAGTACGGAACTCATCTTGTCTCCGTATTCGGAAGAGAATCCTCCGCTAGAGAACTCCACTTGGTCCACCATGTCAAGGTTTACAAAGGAAAGTCCCTCCTGCTGTGCTGAACGAACAAGCTGAGGACGATATATTTCTATGTCGTTCACATATACTGCGTTTTCTTCGTAGCTTCCGCCACGAACCGAGTATTGGCTTGAAAGCTCGTTAGTTGCAACAACACCGGAATTTCCGTGAACAAGCTGCTCTATTCCACCACCCGTTGCGGAAGGTGCATGCTTCATCTGGCTTACATCAATAAGCGTTACGGTGTTGTTCTGTTTGCGTTGCCCGACTGTCACAAAGTCATCGAACACTTTTGATTCTTCCTTGAGCCTAATCTTTTGATATAGAGTTCCTTCGCTAACCTTCAGCTGTACGCTTTCGTATGAAATCATAGAGATTGACAAGACGACAGCAGAGTCGGAACTAAGGTTAATCTCGAATCGTCCGTTTGCGTCAGCGATTGTTCCTTCGTTAGTGCCGAGAACTTCAATGGAAGCGCTTGGCAGAGGGTTGTTGTCCATGTCGGTAACTCGACCAGACACAGTCCATGCGAAGGAAAGTAACGACTGAAAAGCCAAATATATAATTGAAATGAAACGCTTCATCGTTTTAGAATTTTGGGAACTTTAGTTTGAACTTCTCCTCTTTCTCGTGTAGCAGGAGCATGTTGTCATAGTTGATGATTTCCCATTTTAGTTTCTTTATAAATTCCTCGCTCAACTTCTTGTGAGTCTCCAAGTTAGGGTGAAAGTCCTCGCCAAAAGGAGCGCTTTGTGGAGTAAGGTCTATTCTCTGCACATTTTTAAGTCCTTTGACTGCTTTGTCTGTTGCCTTGATGATCTTTGTCAGATGTTTTTGCCCCTTAGGATAGCTGTCGTTCATCATAGGACCTGTTACGCAGACAATCTTTGCTTCTGGGTATTTTCCCCTTATCTTTAGAATGAATTTGCGATAGGCTTCAGAGAATTCGTCCATAGTGAACGAAACAGTTCCTTGTCCGAGTGCAAAGAAGTCGTTAGTTCCTGCGTTGACAACTATAAGGTTCGGATTGAACTGTTGTCCGTTTGTTATGGCTTCCTCGTAAAGCTCCGGAATAAGACCTTTTGTCGAGCCGTCGTTGTTATAGATAAGTCCTCTGCCCGAATAGCATACGGAACTGTATAAAGGTGAATGTTCCATGTTTCTTGTAGCCAAGGCTCCCCATGCCAAATATCCGTTCTCGTTCTCTGGGTGGAAACCAGTCAATGCATGTTCAGCATCATAGTTGCCCTCGTTTCCGTAGCCACAAGTTATAGAGTTGCCGATAAACTCGAATTTGATTTTGTTTTGGTATATTAAATCTGCATTTATACCTATGCTACCTTCCTTTATATCGAAAGACTTGATACGAACGCTTCCAGTTTGAAACTCTGTAAGTTTGTAAACCTGAATGAAGTGCAGCTTGTCCTTGTCAAGATTCTCTGCAAGTACGACATCTGCTTTATCAAGTCGCACTTTCTTCATTTCGCCTTTATCAACAATAACTCCGAGATATGTATCTTTTGATTCTTCGCATTGCATAGACAAAGAAGAGCCACTGAAAGCCATAAAGAAACCTTCCATTGTGTATCGGAGCTCGGCATAATCCTTGTTCAGTATAGTTCTGCCAAACCATTGGATAAAATGGAAATTATCTGGTTCAAGTCGTCGACCGTTGCTCAACTGTCCTTCTGCATTTGCACTTCCTGTTATCATAAGAAGTAAGAAAAGTATAATGTGTTTTAGTCGCATGTTTCAGTTTGTTGTGTTTCTTTGTTGATGTTTGTTCCTTCGTTGGCTCTTGTGTTCTTGTATATCATGAATACGCACAGTGCAAATAGTCCGCTCATAACAATATAGGAAACTATTCCCAAATCTTCGCCAGCGTCCATTGATTCCATTTCACTTACCGAAGGCCATTCTCCAGTTGCTAACTTATATATATAGTAGCTTCCGACTCCCATTACATTGTTTGTGAAGTGTGCGATAGAGTTGAGCCAAGTGCTTCTTCCCCAAAAGTACAGAATTCCAAGCCAAACAGACAAAGCGAAGCGAGGAATAAATCCATAGAACTGGAAGTGCATGGCGCTGAATATGATTGAAGTGACTATTATAGCAAGCCATATAGCCATCGTCCTTTGCAACTTGTTCTGTATCAGCACACGGAACATCAATTCTTCGCCAATAGCCGGAATCAAACCGATAAGAATCAAGTTGAAAAGTATTGTCAAGGGGTTGCTTGTGGCAATAATTTGTATTGTCAATTTTGCTGCATCATCCTCCATAGCTTTTATGCTTTCTTCCAACCACTCAGGGAATTGTATTGATTGGTTTAGTTTTGCAAGAGCTCCGATTATTGCTGAGATGAAAAGCATTGAAAAAACTGTGAATATGACAGCCTTTTTGTTTGGCTTGTTGTCAAAACCAACTCTCTCCAAAATTGATTTCTGTGAAGTAAAATGATTGTAAAGCATAGGTGCTACAATAAAAACAAACACCGAGGTATAAAGTTGCCCGATTCTGACTAGCCAACATTCGTCCTCAATAATCATCTTTGTCGGAGCCATCAAAATAACGCTGACAACAAACGCCATAATGACAAGGAATACGGCAAGCAGAAGCTTCTGCCAGCTTGGAATATTTTGTAACGTACCTTTAGTCTTCATCTTCTTTAGAGTTTATTTCTTTTATAACATTGTTTACTGTTTTTGATATGCTGTCAATTTCGTAGCCTTTGGAAGCGCAGTACCTGAACAGCTTTGCCTTTAGCTCTTGAGTAGAGTTGTACTTTGTTGTTTTTGCCTTTGCTCTCAGCAAGTCAGTCAGAATGTCTGTGTAATCGTCCTGAGGAATTTCTTCCAGCGCGTTGCTGATATTATCTTCGGAAATATGTTTCATTTTGAGCATGTACTCAATCTTTTTCCTTCCCCATTTTGCAAAGCGGTATTTGTCTCTGGCATAAAAATTTGCGTAGCGAAGCTCGTTGATGAAATTTTCTTCTTCAAGTCGTTCTGCAATCTTTTGTGCATCTTCTCTAGAGAGTCCCCACTTTATTGCCTTCTGGATAATATCGTACTTGCATTTCTCACTCTCGGCACAAAGCGAGGCAAGAGAGGAAAGTGCTTCTTCAAAACTCTTCTGCTTCATTTCCGTGCTATTATTGAGCGGTCTTTCCCGTAGTCATCCTTAGTGATGTTTACGTTTCTGAACCCTTGTTTGTTCATCATTTCTTTTGTCTCGTTGCCGAAAGCTTCATTTATCTCGAACACTATTGCACCATTATTTTCAAGATGTGTGGTTGCAAAGTTAGTTATTTCTCGATAAAATAGCAAAGGGTCATTTTCTGGAATGAACAAAGCGAGGTGTGGCTCGTAGTCAAGCACGTTCCTTCTCATCTCTGCCATTTCGCTTGGACGAATGTAAGGAGGGTTGCTGACGATGATGTCGTATTTGTCCAAAGTGAAGAAATCTTTGCTCAGTACATCAACTTGCAGGAACTTCACGTTCGCATCCAAGTCTTTGGCATTCTGCTTAGCTATGCATAGGGCTTCGTCAGAAATGTCAATTGCAGTAACATTTGCTTTTTCTCCCAATTCCAAAGCAACGGAGATGGCAATGATTCCCGAACCCGTGCCTATATCAATGATTGAAACCTTTGGTTTTGATTCGAGAACTCTTTTAGCTTCATCAATGGCATTGCAAACAGACAATGCAGTCTCTGGACGAGGAATCAAAGTGCTGTGATTTACTTTGAAGGTACGTCCCATGAAATCAGCCTTACCTAATATATACTGTATAGGCTCATGCCTTTCAAGTTTGCAGAGAATATCGTTTGTGGTTTCGATAGTCTCTTTTTCTGCATTGTCCATCAGGGCAAAGATTATTTGCGACTTGGACCTGCCGAGAATATGCTCCATAACCATAAAGAAAAGTTCATTGATTTCTTCCTCTGGATAAATATTTGCGAGCCTGTTTTTGAATATTTGCTTGAGTTTTCTCATATAGTATGCAAAGTTAATAATATAAATTAAGGTTCGTAAGGTGTAAAGACAAATAAAAAGAAAAAAATGTTGAGTCAGAAAAGTGTTTGCTTTTTTTGAATTTCAGATTTCGGTGTAAGAAAGCATTTCACCAAATCTTTTTTGCAAATCTTTGTCGAGAATTTTCCTTTATGCCTTCATGCCATTATTTTCTCAAGAAAACTTTTGGTTTTTATTATTTTCTGAAGGTTTTGAAATAGAGAAATACTAGCCAAACTCTATTTTTTAGTTGCAAAATGCGGCTTTGGTCACATTTGTGTGTTTTATGAGTAAAAAATATTCGAGTAAATATCAGCTATTTATAAACATTTTCAAAAAATAGTTACCAAAACGTTTGGTGGGTAATTGAGAAAGCACTAATTTTGCATCCGCAATCGGGA
>JAKSKX010000022.1 GCA_024401535.1 Paludibacteraceae bacterium
ACTCGTTGGTTCTAATCAACATTGTTCAGATAGTGATAAGGGAGGTTGGATTAGTCCAGCCTCCTTTTTTTGTGTATGTTAAACTTGCTAGAAATCTATTCGTGTTGAACCTCAACAACCTTGCTGCGGACGATACTATGATTTAATGTTGATTGGATGAAAAATTATCATTATCTTTGCACCGCATAATTATATTCCAATAAAAGATGAAGTTTACTGTAGAGAAAATATCAGAGGAAAATACTTGGGCAAGAGCTGGAGTGGTAGAAACTGATCACGGAAAGATTCAGACTCCCATCTTTATGCCTGTCGGAACTCTTGGTTCGGTCAAAGGTGTTCACCAGAGGGAACTTAGAGATGACATTAAGGCCCAGATAATCCTTGGCAACACATATCACCTTTACCTTCGTCCGGGCCTGGATGTTTTGGAGAAGGCCGGTGGACTTCATCGTTTCAATGGATGGGAGAAGCCTATACTTACTGACAGCGGTGGGTTCCAGGTATTCTCTTTGAGCGACAACAGAAAGCTAACAGAGGAGGGCTGTATATTCCGTTCCCATATTGACGGCTCCAAACACATCTTTACGCCAGAAAACAACGTGGATACTCAGCGTTCTATCGGTGCTGATATTATTATGGCTCTTGATGAGTGTACTCCCGGCACAGCAGACAAAACCTATGCGCTGAAGTCTCTAGAGAGAACAGAGCGCTGGCTTGACCGCGGACTAAAGAGGTTCGACGAGACCAAGGATGTGACAAAAGAGAGATACGGATATAATCAGACTTTCTTCCCTATTGTTCAGGGTTGTACTTATCCTGACTTGCGCCGAAGAGCTGCAGAAAATGTGGCAAGCAAGGAGCGTGAGGGGTATGCTATCGGAGGACTTGCCGTTGGTGAACCGGAGGATGTTATGTACGACATGATTGAGGTTGTGAACGATGTTCTGCCCAAGGACAAGCCCAGATATTTGATGGGTGTCGGTACTCCCTGGAATATCCTCGAGGCCATTGACAGAGGGGTAGATATGTTTGACTGCGTTATGCCTACCAGGAACGGAAGAAACGGACTCATATTTACTGCAGAGGGTACGATGAATATGCGAAACAGTAAGTGGAAGGAGGATTTTAGGCCTCTTGACGAGACTTCCGACTGTTATGTTGACCAAGTCTATACCCGTGCGTACGTTCGTCATTTGTTCACTGCTGACGAACTTTTGGCTATGCAGATAGCAAGTATTCACAATCTTCATTTCTACCTATGGCTTGTCGGTGAGGCTCGAAGAAGAATCATCGAAGGTACATTCAAGAGTTGGAAGGAAGATATGTGCCAAAGAATGAGAAGAAGACTATAATAGAATATGAACTTGGATTGGTTGAAACTAAAGATATTGGACATTTACTTGATCAAGAAGGTGCTTGGTGCGTACTTCTTGTCTATTGTGCTGGTTATCAGCATAGCGGTAGTGTTCGATTTCAGCGAAAAGATTGATACATTTGCGACAGCGTCTTTCAAGCGCATTGTAATGGACTATTATCTTAATTTTATCCCTTACTTTGCAAATCTGTTTTCTCCGCTATTCACTTTTATTGCGGTAATTTTCATCACATCAAAACTGGCAGACGATAGCGAGATTATCGCTATGTTTTCTGGGGGAATAAGTTTCCACAGGGTAGTGAAGCCGTACATGTATTCAGCGGCGGTGATTGCCATGCTCTCGTTCTTTCTGTCAAATTTTGTAATTCCCCCGGCTAATAAGGTAAGGCTGGAGTTCCTATCTGAATACAAGAACAGCTATAGACGTTCGTCAAGTGTGAACAATGTTCAGCTTGAGATTGCCAAGGGCGAGGTGCTGTTCGTGGGCAACTATGACAGCAACTCAAGAAGAGCCTACAGGATGAGCCTTGAAAAGTTCGACGGAAAGACCTTGGTGTCCAGAACTACCGCACAGTTCGCCGACTATGACTCTCTTGGCGTCTGGCACTTGAGAAAGTATGTTCGCAGGGATTTCGTTGGAATGGAGGAGACTCTGTACCAGGGTGAGTGTATGGACACGACTATCAACTGTGATCCTTCGGACTTCTTTGTCTTTGACCACCAGCAGGAGCAGATGTCCAACAAACAGCTGAGACGTTTCATTGAACGGCAGAAGTCCCGAGGTGTCGGCAATGTCCAGGATTTCGAGATAGAGCTTGCCAAAAGATACTCCTCGCCATTTGCCGCCTTTGTGCTTACCCTCATAGGCTTCGCTGTTTCCAGCAGAAAGGTTAAGGGTGGTATGGGTATTAACCTCGGAATAGGCCTTTTATTGAGTTTCGCCTACATTATGTTTGACACGGTGAGCGCTTCTTTTGCGGTCAGCGGAATGATGAGCCCGTGGCTAGCGGTGTGGATTCCAAACTTAGTTTTTGCCGTAATTGCTGCTTATATGTACAAAAGAGCTCCAAAATAGTCTATATTTGGCTAATTTGTTTGGATGAATCAATATTTATGCCTATATTTGCGCCGTTCTATAACTATGAAAACACAAACGAGAATGGCAGAGGATATTAAGGAAAAAACACGCTACAGCGACGAGGAACTTGCTGAATTCAAGCAGATAATTCTTGAGCGATTGGAAAAGTCAAAAAAGTTGTACGAGGACTTGACTCAGTCAATTCGCTCGGACGAGGAAAAGGGTGGTGATGAAGCTGGAATTTATGACAACGGAGCAGGTGTGCTTGCTCTCGAAACAATGAGTATTCAGGCTCAGAAGGAGATCAAGTACATTCAGGCGCTCGAAGCTGCTTTGGTGAGAATTGAGAACAAGACTTACGGAATTAGCGTAAAGAGTGGTAAGTTGATTCCAAAGGAGCGACTTCGTCTTATGCCTCATACTACGCAGACAGTTGAGGATAAGGTTTCCAAGTAGTGATAAACAAACAATAAAACGCCTTGAACGAGGCGTTTTTTTTAACTGATATTTTAATGCAGACAGTAATCGACAAGTCGGAGATTAAGAGGATGTGGAGTTTGGTGTTGCCAATTTTCTTCGGAATCATAATCTTTGACCAATGGACAAAAATATATGTCAAGACCCATTTCAGGCTAGGACAGAGCCATCATATAACTGACTGGTGGCAGATTGTTTTCCACGAGAACAACGGTATGGCGTTCTCCATTGAAATGGGAGACAAGATTTTCCTTACCCTGTTCAGGGTGATTGCTGTCGGTATGCTTTCGTACTTCATATATGCAAGTATCAGGAAAGGGTATGGCAAGGGCTTCATCATTGGGTTCACAATGGTTGTTGCCGGTGCGGTTGGAAACATTATAGACTGTCTGTTCTATGGCGTGCTGTTTGGCCCTTCTGTCGGTCAGGTGGCGGAGTTTCTGCCGGAGTCGGGTGGCTACGGGTCTTTTATGTACGGAAAGGTTGTTGACATGCTGTACTTTCCGTTGATTCAGTCCTACTATCCCGATTGGATGCCTTTCGTTGGCGGAGGCAAGTTTTCCTTTTTCTCTCCTGTGTTCAACGTGGCAGATTCGTTTGTTTGCATAGGGGTGTTCTATTTGGTCATCTTTCAGCACAAAGCTCTCAAAGAGGCATTCGGTGACGATGACAGCAAGACGAAAGGTAGTACTGAACAAAAAGAGACAAGGGAGGAACAATAGATGAAAAGATTTTTAATGTTCGCTTTGTTGGGAGCAGTTCTGTTGACTGGCTGTAGCGAAGAGGCTCCGATTTCATCGCAGAAGATGGAGGATTTTCTGGTTGACTATTACACTTTGGAGGGAGCACTCCGCTATGCGCAGAGAAGCAACAAGAGTCTTGACAGGAATGCAGTCTATGCTGACTTCATAAAAGATCACGGCTATACAGTCGAACAGGTTGATTCGGCTTTCGCTTATTGGGGAGCCAGGCCAAGAGAATACAAGAAGATTTACGACAAGGTGGTTGAACGGTTGGAAAAGAAGCGCGACGAGGTGGCTAGCCAGTTGGAGTAAATTTAAGATACAGACACAAGTTGAAGATTGTAGTTCAGCTTGTGTTTTTTTTATGTCTTGTGGTTGTTGTCCCCTATATTTTATTTATTCTCCGGCCTCGTTGCTTTTTGTCTGCAAAATTTGGATAGGTGGCACATTTTCACTATCTTTGCAAAAATATAGAAATAAAAAAGAGATAAGTATGTACACGATTACAAAAAGAATAGAAATTTCAGCAGCTCACCAGATAAAGACCAATTATCCTAGCCAGTGCAATGCCTTGCACGGACATAATTGGATTATTACTATCTCTTGCCGAAGCAAGGAACTGAACGAGAATGGTATGGTCGAGGATTTCACTGCAATAAAGAGCATGGTGCATAGGACTTTGGACCACCAGAACTTGAACGAGGTGCTGCCTTTCAATCCTACTGCAGAGAATATCGCGCGATGGATTTGCGACAAGATTCCTACAGCTTTCCGTGTAGAGGTCATAGAGAGCGAGAACAACGCTGCTGTCTATGAGAAAGATTAACGAAATCTTCTATTCTCTTCAGGGCGAGGGGTATCATACAGGAACTGCATCGGTGTTCGTCAGATTTTCCGGATGCAACCTGAAATGTTCGTTCTGCGACACACAGCACGAGGATGGTGTGATGATGAGCGATGACGACATTCTTGCCAGTATTAGTGAAAGGTCCGGAGGTCGCAAGGTTCATGTGGTGTTGACCGGAGGCGAACCTTCTCTCTGGATAGACGAGGAATTCGTTTCAAAGCTAAAGTCGGAAGGGTATTATGTCCAGATAGAGACTAACGGCACTCACGAGTTGCCAAAGTCGATTGATTGGGTTACGTGCAGTCCCAAATACTCCCCAGTGGTGCTGAAGAAAGTTGATGAGGTTAAGATTGTTTTTGAGAATGAGGCCTCTCCAAACAAGGCAGACGGATTATCAGCCGACAACTATTTCCTTCAACCTATGTCCGGTACAAACACGAACGAAGTGATTGACTACATCAAACGCAACCCTAAGTGGAGACTTAGCCTTCAGACGCACAAACTTGTCGGCATAGAATAAGTTTTGGCTTCTTTAATTTGAAAGATATGAACAGGTATTTCCTATTGAGCATGTTCTTTGGAGTGTTGTTCTTTATGACTACACTTGCTGGATGTTCTACACCTGCAGACTATTACGAGAGGGTCCAGTCCATTGTAAACGAGGCGACTCCTTCCATGAAGGTTGTCGATGGCTGTATTGAAAAGGGCGGAGATCCATCTGGCATTGATGCAACAAGCCAAATCCAAAAGACTAAAGAGAAATTGGAGAAGTTAGGGGCTTACAATAATGATTCGACTATACTTGTTTCCGCGGTTGCGCTAATGGACTTCTATATGTCTTCGTGGGCTTCCTATTCGGAGCTAATGTCTATTCCAGATTTGTCTGGCTCTGACAAGGATGTATTTGCAACCATGTTCAGGAAGGAAGGTCATAAGGCAATGCTGAGAGTGATGAAGTCGCACGACGAGTTCGCAAAAAAGTATGAGCTGATGCATGGAATGATGGTTGCTGAATAAGGCTTGCCTGTCATTGCCGGTTTTTACAATTCCGATAAATTATATACACAACTATAAACAATAGAAAAAATGGCACTAATTGATACTATCAAGAGTCGTAGAAGTACTCGCAAATTTACAGAAGCACCTATCGAAGCAGAGAAGCTTGACCTTATCCTAAAGGCTGCGCTTATGGCTCCATCTTCGAAGCGCTGCACTCCTTGGCACTTTGTAGTTGTCGAGGATAAGAACGACCTTCAGGTCATCTCCGAGTCAAGAGAGATGGGAAGCGCCTTCGTTAGCGGAGCTAAGGCTGCAATCATCGTTTGCGCTGAGGAGGAGAAGAGTAATGTGTGGGTAGAGGATGCCTCGATAGCAGCTACTTTCATTCAGCTTATGGCAGAGGAGCTTGGTCTAGGTTCTTGCTGGGTTCAGGTACGTAACCGTAACAAGAATGAGAACGAGACGACAGAGAATGTTATCAAGTCTCTTCTAAACATTCCTGAAGGCATAAGAGTAGAGTGTGTTGTCGCTCTTGGTTACAAGGGAGAAGAGAAGAAGCCTTTTGATGAGTCTAAGCTTCAGTTGGATAAAATTCACCGCGGTAAATTCTAATTTGTCATGATAGATTTTTCTCAGGGAAAAGGTAACAAGGAGTCTTGGGGCTATTTGTTTGTAATATTCGGTATTTTGTTCCTCATCAAAGAGAGCAATATACTTCAAGGCGAGCTTGGCCAGAAAATTCTTGACTGGCACAACTATCCAATTATTGCAGCTATCGTGTTCTTCTGCCAGAAAAATTATTACATGGGTGCCATCATGGCTGGCGTTGGTCTTCTTTTCCATTTGGGAGACATTGTTTCATTGACTCAGAAACTGCAGAATGTATCCGCCCCGGTAGTTCTTATCGTTGTTGGCGCTGTAATAATCTTGTCACAGAGGAATAGCGGGGGAAAGGTAAATAGAAGTCGCTGATGAATGTTACTTTTTTGGGCAGTGGAAATCTGGCAACGCATGTTGCTCTCGCTCTAAAATCTGCGGGTGAGACTATTGTGCAGGTCTATTCGCCAAATTTTGAGCATGCCAGGGAGCTTGCCGACAAGGTTGGAGCTGAACCGGTCTCCGATTTGTCGTGTTTGAAGCAGACTGACGTTTATATATCTGCTGTAAAGGATAATGCCCAGGAAACAGTCTGGCAGAACCTCAGTTCTAATGGGTATATTCACGATTCCAGTTTGATGTTTCATACTTCCGGTTCCATCGGCTTGGATGAGGTTAGGAAGTATTTCAAGCGTTCTGCTGTATTTTACCCTTTGCAGAGTTTCAGCAAGCATAGGGCAGTAGATTTGAGTGACGCTCCGTTCCTGATAGATGCAAGTTCCAAGGAGACAGAGGAAATTGCAGTCAGCCTAGCTCATAAAATATCCTCGAATGTCAGCATTATGGATTCAGAGAAGCGAAAAGTGGTTCATCTGGCGGCAGTATTTGCAAGCAACTTTGCAAACAACATGTACAGCATAGCGGCAGACATTCTTGGACAGGATGACATCCCGTTCAGTATTCTTGCCCCGTTGATTCGCGAGACTGCGGCTAAGATTGAGGGAATGCACCCCGTTGATGCGCAGACAGGTCCTGCTGTCAGGGGGGACATGAATATCATGAAAGCCCACCTTGGCAGGCTTAGCTCGAACTATGCCGAAATATATTCTATGGTCAGCGGTAACATCGAGCGAATGAGAGACGATACTAACATAAAGAAACAAAGATAGATTACGAAATAAATGAGGTGTTTCAAGACAGATTTAGCAGATGTGAAAGCTTTGGCTTTCGATGTTGACGGTGTGCTTTCCGCAAACACTGTGCCTTTGCATCCTAATGGAGAGCCTATGAGAATGGTGAACATCAAGGATGGATATGCAATGCAGTATGCAGTCAAAAAAGGTCTGAAGCTTGCAATTATCACAGGCGGCAAGACTGAGGCTGTGCGCAAGCGTTTCTTGGGACTTGGAATTGAGGATGTTTATATGGCTTCGGCTGTAAAGATTAAAGACTACAAGGATTTTCTGGAGAGGAATAATTTGAAGCCGGAGGAGGTGCTTTATGTTGGTGACGATATACCTGACTTTGAGGTGCTTCAGGCCTGCGGATTCCCTTGCTGTCCTGCTGACGCTGCTCCGGAAATAAAGGAAATCTGCTGCTATATCTCTCCAAAAAACGGAGGCGAGGGAGTGGGCCGAGACGTCATAGAACAAGTTATGAAGGCTCAAGGAAAGTGGATGGATGACAAGAAAGCTTTCGGTTGGTAGAAATTTGATTTAGACAAATATTTATAATGGGACTTTTTTTAGATATTGTACTGCTATTGGTAGGTTTTGCCCTACTTATCTATGGCGCTAAATATTTCGTTCTGGGTTCTTCGGATTTGGCCATCAGGTTCCATATTCCTGAGTTTATTGTTGGTTTGACAATAGTTGCTCTCGGCACAAGCGCTCCGGAACTTGCTGTTAGCATTACCGCTGCCACCTCGGGGTCTAACGAGATGGTTGTGAGCAATGTCCTTGGTTCAAATCTTTTCAATATCATGATGGTACTTGGATTTGTTTCATTCTTCAAGGCTATCTCGGTTGACAAGAAGGTGCTTTTAATAGACTATCCAGTTACTATCATTGCTTCACTGCTTTTTGCAGCATTCCTGTACATGGATAAGGATATCAACCGTTGGGAGGCTTTGGTATTCGTGATTTGTACGTTTGCCTATATGGGATGGACAGTTGTTCTTGCTTTAAAGGAGCAGAAGAACGCTCCGAAAGTAGAGGAAAAGAAAGAAAGTGAAGAAGAAAAGGGCGAGAAAGACTTTAAGGCATGGAAATGTGCAGTGTTCATTATAGGGGGAGCTATTGCAATCATTTACGGCGGTGACTTTGTTGTCAATCACGCAAAGAATATAGGTTTGAGATTCGGTATGAGCGAGGCGCTAGTAGGTCTGACTATCTGTGCTATAGGTACATCTTTGCCGGAGTTCACAACTTCCATTACAGCATCTAGGAGCGGACACAATGATATGGCATTAGGCAATGTCATTGGTTCGAATGTGTTCAACATATTCTGCATATTGGGTGTAAGCGGCTTGATTTCTCCGATTTCCCTTACAAGTAAAGGATCTGATTCTCTTGTTGTAAACACTGTGTATGATTTGTATATATATATCGGTGTTTGTTTGCTTACATACATATTCTGTTGGACAGGTCGAACATTGCAGAAGTGGGAAGGATTCACTCTCATTTCCCTTTACTTCATATATATGGCCTATGCTTTATTCAGGGAGTTCGCATAAATAGAATGATAAAAATAATACAGCTATGAGAATAAATACATCAAATGCCCCTGCTGCTCTTGGCCCATATAGTCAGGCAATCAAGAAGGGAAATATGATTTTCGTTTCAGGTCAGCTTGGACTTGTCCCAGAAACCGGTGTGTTGCCAGAGGGTATTGAGGCACAGACAAAGCAGTCTTTAACAAATATAAAGAACGTTCTTGCCGCTGCAGGAGCGTCGCTTGAGGATGTTGTAAAGACATCAATATTCACCTCGGATTTGTCTTCTTTTGGCAAGATTAACGAGATATATGCTACATTCTTTAACAGCGAGGCAACACCAGCACGCTCATGCGTAGAGGTAAGCGCTTTGCCTAAGGGTGCTCTTGTTGAAATCGAGTGTATTGCTATAGTCGGATAAACAATCCAATAATCAATTTAGCTTTTAAGTTGTAGAATGGGAGCTTCATACTCTAATGATAGTGAGATTGTCAGCAGTCTTGAAGAATGGGACTGCGAGGAGGTAGTGGAGTATCCGGATACCTTGCCCGAACTGACCAAGCATTACTACCGAATCAGCGAAGTTGCCGAAATGCTTCAAGTGGAGGAATCGACTCTCAGGTTCTGGGAGAAGGCTTTCGCTCCTCTTGGGGAAGGGTTCCTTTGTACTCGCAGAGGAGTTAAGGACCGTCTCTATACGAAAGGCCAAATAGAGAATATCCGTACTGTAAAGTTCCTTCTCAAGACTAAAAAGCTGCAGATAGCTGGTGCCATCACGTACATCCGAAAGACTAATATGCGCAATCCCAAGGAACGTGCGCTTAATGCCCTTATGGATGTTCGCAAAGAGCTGCAGGCTATGCTTGAAAGCTACGAGTTTATTATAGCAAGGGACAATTTCCAACACTGGGACAATGGTAGTAAGTGATGCAATGTTAAGGCTTATAGATGCTGCAGGAGTTTTGGCTTTCGCTATAAGCGGCATTCGTATGGCTGGCAAGAAGGATTACGATATCTTCGGGGCCTTTGTCATAGGTTTTGTTACCGCTATTGGTGGAGGAACTCTCAGGGACCTGCTTCTGGGAAAGACTCCGGTCTGGATGCAGGATTCAATATATATACTGTTGACTTTCGTAGCAGTATTGTTCGTTATGATATTCCGAAAGAACTTAATAAAGTTAGAGGTTCCTTTCTTTATATTCGACACGCTTGGACTTGCGTTGTTCAATGTAGTGGGAATAGAGAAGACTTTGGTGTGCGGCTTCCCCTGGTGGGTGGCTATTACAATGGGAATGATTACGGGTGCCGCTGGTGGTATCATCCGTGACGTGTTGCTAAGCCAGGAGCCTCTTATATTCAAGAAGGAGATCTATGCTACTGCGTGTATCTTTGGAGGACTTGTGTTCTTCGTTTCAGATTTTTTGTTCAACGATGTACTTGTTTCTTCATTGCTATGTGCTTCAAGTGTGGTTGTCCTTCGTGTACTTGCCCTGAAGTACGGATTGTCTATTCCTAAATTGTGGAACAATAAATAAACCATAAATAATGTATTTGGACAGGTTGCAGATAATGAACTATAAGAATTTGAGGGAGGTGGATTTGACTTTCTCAAAGTCTGTGAATTGTCTTATCGGCAACAATGGAGTGGGGAAGACTAATCTTCTCGATGCTATATATTACCTTTCATTCACTAAAAGCCGAATGGTCACAAATGATGTGCAGAACATTACTTGGGACGAGGATATGATGTTCATCAAGGGACTTTATCACCCTTATGACCAGTCTGATGACATAGAGATACATTGCGGCATCAAAAAACGCCAAAGCAAGACGTTGAAGAAGAATGGAAAGGAATATGAGCGTATTACTGACCATATCGGACTAATACCCCTTGTCATAGTTTCACCTGCGGATCATGAACTTATAGAAGGAAGTGGTGAAGAACGAAGGAAATTCATAAATGGCGTGATTTCGCAATATGACAGAGTTTTCTTTCAGCATTACATGAATTATGTAAAGGCTCTTGCTCAACGAAATACACTCCTTAAAAACGGTGTATATGACGTTCTGCAGTATGAGATGTGGGAGGAGCGTATTGCTGCTGCTTCCGACTATATATTCAAAGCAAGGGTTGACTTTCTTGAAAAGTTTGTTCCTCTGTTTCAAGAGTTCTATAATTTTATCTCTGAGAGTAATGAAACGGTTTCCTTAAGCTATAGAACAAGCTTTCATGAAGAAACTGATTTCTTTCAGCTTTTAGTTGATTCCAGAGAGAAGGATGTCCAGAGAGGGTTCACAACTGTCGGCGTTCACCGTGATGACTTGGATATGCTGCTTTCTAACTATCCTATACGCAGGGTTGGAAGTCAGGGACAGTGCAAAACGTACCTTATAGCCCTAAAGCTGGCGCAGTATGTCTTTTTGAGCATAATCGCAAAGAAACGTCCAATATTGCTTTTCGATGACATATTTGACAAGCTTGATTCCAATCGTGTGGCCAAAATCATAGATTTGATAAACAATGACGAGCGTTTTGGTCAGATATTTATTACAGACACCGACAGACAACATATATCCTCGATATTAAGACAACACGTGTCCGACTACAGGATATTTACTGTCGATAAAGGAGTAGTAATTGAACAAAACCAAGATGACTATGAAGAGGAGTAATGCTGAAACAGTTGGCGAATTGTCGCAGAGGATTCTGAAACTGTTCCATATCGACGAGAACGTCATGGCATTGGACATCAAGGAAGACTGGCCTCAAATTGTAGGTAGTTTCTGCAAGGTGTACAATGGAATGGGTACGATTTATCAACTTGATGCTGGCCTTATATGTCAATATACTCAGGGTATCAGGCTTAAAGACAAAAAGTTGTATGTAACATTGACTTCTGCTCCTCTAATTCAGGAACTAAAGATGAACTCTCAGCTCATGTTGTCAAAGATATGGGAGCATTACGAGATAAATGCTGATATAATTAAGTCAATACATTTCAATTAGCAAGTATAAAAGTTACGTAGTAATATGATAGATTTAGAAGAACTTCAAAACATTAAGTTTAATTCCTCTACAAAAATTCAGATTCGTTTCAACGATGTGGACATAGTTGGTCATATCAATAATGCTGTTCAGGTTTCATATCTTGACTATGGCAAGATAAAGTACTATGAGCATGTCAAGCAGAATGTCATAAACTGGCACGAGGCAGAGTTTGTAGTGGTGAATATCAATGTGAACTACATAGAGCCAATATTCATGCACGAACAAATAGAGGTGCTTACAAAGATAATAGAGATTGGTAACAAGAGCGTAAAGATGCTTCAAATCATACGTGAGGCAGAAAATGGAAGAGTCAAGACCGTAGCACAGACTGTAATGTGCGGATTCGACCCCAAGACTTCCACTTCAGTTGTGGTGTCAGATACTTGGCGAGAATTGATAAGAAAGTTCGAGAAGATGGAGACTTTTTAAATTTCGTACAAAACTAGAGGCTAGGCCTATAAACAATAAAAGGACCGAATTATTTAATTCGGTCCTTTTTTATATCTTATTCCTAATACCAAGCAGGATGGTCGTTTGGACTGCTTGACTTTTCATATTTCAAGTCTTGTAGCAATGAAGAATTAGCGTGGATAGAGAAGTTGAACGACTGGTTAACACCGAACGGTACAAGGTTGAGGCTTGCTCCCCAACAGTGTAGGTTTCGTGTTATTCCGCAAGTAGTATAGCTTATCTCCCTATCTACGACATTATATCCTGAATTGAATGTGAAGTTCCAGTTGTTTGTCAGCGATATGCTGCCATAGAACGTAAGTATGCAGCTTAGCTCCTGGTCGTATGTGAGCTTCTGCTTGTTGAATTTCTTGTCTCCGTAAGATATGTTTGCAGATATGCCGCAAGACCAAGGGATGTTAATCTTCTGGTAACCGTCATTGCCTGTGTTGCTGTCAGTCTTCTTTTTGTCTCTAAGTCTTTGAGGAGAGCCCAATTCCTGGACATCTATGTCTGTGTCCACGAACTCGTCGCTTCTTAGACTCTCACCCTTAGGTGCATTAGGGTTTTCCTCGTTCTTCTTTTTCTTTTTGAATGTGTTGTTTGTGAACGTATAGCTAAGGCTAGTTCCTATAGTTGTCATACGAGCTAGGCGGTGGTTTTTCTCCATCTCTGTGACGTTCACCCTTGTCGGTGCTCCATAGTCATTAAGCTGGTATGTGTATGGAGTCCAGCGTGAGTTTACGTTGAATGTTGTATTGCCAGGGAGCTTGAAGCGGACATTTGCTCCGATATCGCTCCAGTTAAGAGAGTCGGCAAACATGTTGTAGCTCGTATTTAGAGTCAAGTTGTCGATTAGCGAAATTTTTCTGTAGCCTGTAGAGTCCTTGTCGCTTCTGACCTTCATCTCTATATTGTTGCTGACACTTAGGTTGATTGAACCTCTTCCTGTTCTTGCAGAAGGGCTACCGCCTCCGAAGTGGCTGTAGTCAACAGCTCTGAGCGAATCCTGATACCCCGGAACAGGTCGGTAGTATGAACCGAAATAATCGTTCCTAAGTCCCGGAATAGGGCTCATGAAGTGATCTGTATTTGGGGCGTAGGAAATACCTGCTGATGGCTGGAACATGTGTCGGATAGCTACGATTTTCTTTCCTCCCATCCATTTCAGAGGTTTGTAGAATCCGTAAAGCTGCGTGTTCAAGTTTACTCCGGCAGACAGTTCGTTACGGAAATACATTCCATACTTATATACTGTGTCAATCTTGGCATTGTCATTGTCCCAGTTCATGTCCATGCTCTTGTGGTACCACTTCTCGCTGTAGTTGATGCTTGGAGTGATAAGCAGGTATTTGAACGCGTTGTACGAAGCTCCGAGATTCAGACGATGCGAAGCAGTAATGTCAGCGAAAAAGTCGTTGCCATCCTTTATCTCTGAACTCCATATAAGCTTGTCCTGCTTCATTGTCACTGTGTTGTCAACGTCGAAGTTCCAGTTGAAATAAATCTTCTCGTACCACTTTTTGTTTCCAACAACCTTCTTCCTCTGGAAAGGATAGATACGTGTCATGCTTAGATTTATGTCCGGGAAAGTGATTGCAAGCGTTGAGTCGCTCTGTCTCTGGTTGAGTGTCATGTTTGCCTGCAACGAGAACGGAGACTCAGGGAATTGGTATGCGTAGTTGATACTACTGCTCTTGTTGTTCTCTGAGTATGAAGCTGCGTTATAGTACGAACGGTTGTTGTTCTTGTTGTACGAAGAAGTGGAGTAGTTGACCGAGGCGGAGAACGTACGGAAAGGGTTGGCCTTGGCGTCCTGCTTGTGTGTCCACCTAATCTTCAAGTCCTTGAATTCCTGATAGTCAGGCATCTCCTTTTCTCCTGTAGCTGTCACTTGGTATGACAACAGCAAGTTACCGTTGTACTTGTATCTCTTCTTGTATCGGCTTGTACCGTTCAGCGCCCACGAACCTTTTGTGTAGATGTCTCCTCTGACAGCAAGGTCCACATAGTCGTTGATAGCGAAGTAGTAGCCTCCGTTCCTTAGGTAGAATCCTTGTCTTCTGTCCTCTCCGAACGTAGGCATCAGCAGTCCGCTGGAATATGACCCAGTGAATGGGAAGTATGCAAATGGAATTACAATAGGAATAGGCACGTCAAGAAGTACGAAATAGGCAGGTCCCGTAACAACAAATTTCTTTGGCATAACCTTCGCCTTTGTAAGGTTAAGGTAGAAGTGCGGGTTGTCGAAATGGTCGCAAGTTGTGTATTTTCCGTCCTTCATCAAGAAAGTGTTGTCGGGATTCTTGCGTGCCATGTCACTTGTGATGTAACCGTCGTCCTGTTGAGTGATAACACCGCGAATCAAACCTTTCTTGCTCTTGAAGTTATAGTCCATGCTTTCGCTTTCGTACTGGTCTCCGCCGTCCTTGAAAACAGGCGTTTCTATCCATGCGCCGGTACTGTCCTGCTTACCTCTTGCTTTGACAGTGTTGTTGTCGAGGTCAAGACTGATGTTGTCACTCTGCAGTTCAAGTGATTCGTAGTTGATTTTCGCATGTCCGTAAAGGTAAGCCTCTCCGCTTCCACGGAAAATAATGGAGTCTGAGGCAGAGTATGTGATGATTGCGTCTATGGCATCGGAACTTGTCTCAAACTCGTATGTTGTGCGGTCGATTTTCTTCTTTTCGGAAATATGTGCAGTGTCCGTAACAGGCTTGAAACTGTCCAAAGTGTCCATTTGGGCATCATGTTTCAAAGTCAGGGACAACGTGTCAACTGTAAGTTTTGCGGAATCAATGCCATTCGACTGAGCATTCGCCATTGTAACGGCGAACGGACAAATAGCGACGGCTATTTGTTTGATAATCAGTGATGTGAATTTATGTTTCAATTTCATTTCCGCAAATTTTAGGCAAATATACTAATAAATAGTTAAACACAGGTTAGATTTTGTACTTTTTTGAATAGTGGCGTTCTGCATACATGTATGTGATTTTTAAAACTTCTAATTATATCCTCTTATGCTTTCGGCCATTTGTAAAGTTATGCTTGCCGCGATTTTGGTTGCGTTGTTATGAAGCGGATGAATTTTTACAAAAAAGACTGCTGTCTATTTCAAAAAAGTGTTTAACTTTGTACCCCGTATTTTTTAATTCATAAAATAAGTATGGACCAGAAGAGAGGGTTTGATGGCGACAAGTACATCAAAATGCAAAGTGAACATATTAGAGAGAGAATTAGCAAGTTTGGCGACAAGCTTTACTTGGAGTTTGGTGGCAAACTGTTCGATGATTTCCACGCCTCTCGAGTTCTGCCCGGATTTCAGCCTGATTCTAAGATTAGAATGCTTTGTGCAATGAAGGACGATGCAGAGATCGTCATCGTCATCAATGCGCAGGATATCGAGCGCAACAAGGTTCGTGGCGACCTTGGCATCACCTACGACCAGGATGTGTTGCGTTTGGTTGACGCTTTCCGCGCCTACGGACTTTTTGTGTCAAGTGTCGTCCTTACGAGATTCAGCGGTCATCCAAACCAGATAGCTTATCAGGACAAGCTAGAGAAGTTGGGATTGAAGGTTTACAGACACTATCCAATTGCCGGATATCCGTCTGACGTGAATTATATTGCAAGTGAAGAAGGATTCGGCAAGTGTGAATATGTTAAGACTGAGCGCAAGCTTGTTGTTGTAACAGCTCCTGGTCCCGGTTCTGGAAAGATGGCCACTTGCCTTTCTCAGCTTTACCATGAGAAGAAGCGTGGTGTTAAGGCAGGCTATGCGAAGTTCGAGACTTTCCCTATCTGGAACCTTCCTTTGAACCATCCTGTAAATATTGCATACGAGGCGGCAACTGCTGACCTTGCAGACGTTAACATGATTGACCCTTGGCACCTTGATGCTTACGGAGAAAAGACAGTTAACTATAATCGTGACATTGAGATTTTCCCAGTCCTTGATTCTATGCTAAAGGCTGTTCTTGGTAGTTCTCCTTACAAGAGCCCTACAGATATGGGTGTGAATATGGCAGGTTTCTGCATAGAGAATGACGAGAATACTCGAAAGGCATCGAACGATGAGATTGTAAGAAGATACTACAACGCATTGACAAGCCACAGAAAGACAGGTAACGAGGAGAAGACAATCGAGAAGCTGAAGCTTATAATGAAGCAGGCAGGTGTTACTCCTGACGATAGGGCTGTTGTTTTGGCTGCTCGTGAGAAGGAGAACCTTACTGGAGGTCCTGCTGCTGCAATAGAGCTTTTCAAGGATGGTGAAATGAAGATTATTACTGGCAAGACTTCCGAACTTCTTGGTGCAAGTTCTGCTCTTTTGCTTAATGCCTTGAAGTATCTTGCAGGTATTCCTGACTCGGTTCAGTTGATTTCCCCTTCAGTTATCGAGCCGGTTTGCAAGTTGAAGACTGGTGCTCTTGGACATCGTAATCCAAGACTTCATACTGACGAGGTTCTTCTTGCACTTTCAATTTGTGCTTTGACTGACTCTAATGCTCAGAAGGCAATCGACAAGCTTGGAGAGTTAAAGAATTGCGAGGTTCATACAAGTGTAATTCTAAGCCAAACAGACGAGAGAGTGTTCCGCAGACTTGGTGTAAACTTGACTCAAGAGGCTAAATATCAGACATCTCAGCTTTATCACCAGTAAAAAGAAAAATTTTTGTGAGAAAAATCTTGCAAAAAGTTTGGTGGGTAAAAAATAAAATACTAATTTTGCACTCGCAATCGAGAGATAGAGAGTCTTGAGGTTGAAAAGGATGGCCCGTTAGCTCAACTGAATAGAGTATTTGACTACGGATCAAAAGGTTACAGGTTTGAATCCTGTACGGGTCACTTTTAAAATTAGTGATGGCTCGTTAGCTCAACTGAATAGAGTATTTGACTACGGATCAAAAGGTTACAGGTTTGAATCCTGTACGAGTCACAAATTCAAACGTGTGTTTGAGTACATTGTGTTAGTGTGAAACGGAAAGGAAGATTCTTTTGAGTCTTCCTTTTTTAATACTATTTAAACGCAATATAGTTCGAGATTATTGTTCATGGAAAAATACTTACTCAAAATACTTGGTTCGGGTGCTGCCTTGCCTTCAAACCTTTCCAATCAGTCTGCGCAGGTGTTGTCAATGTGCGGACGCAACTATATGATTGACTGCGGAGAGAATGCCCAGGCTATGCTCAGAAAGTATAATGTCAATCACTCCAAGCTGAACCATATCTTTATTTCGCACTTGCACGGAGACCATTGTTTCGGACTGCTTGGTTTGATTTCTACGCTTGACATGTTGGGTAGAATGTGCGACATTACAGTTTTCTCTCATCCCGGGTTGGAGGAGATGATGAAGCCGATGATGGCGCACTTCTTCAAAGGTCTGCATTTCAATGTCCACTTCGAGGAGTTCGCTCCAGGCAAGCATGAACTGATATACGACTGCAACGGGTTGGAGGTTTACACTGTTCCGTTGAAGCATACCATTCATTCTTCGGGTTTTGTGTTCAAGGAGAAGGAAAAGCAAAGACACATTATTCGCAGTAAGGTTGACTTCTATCAGGTTCCAGTGCGAATGCTCCAGCATATCAAGAACGGTGGAGATTTCGTAACAGAAGAGGGCAAGGTTATCCCTAATTCAGAACTTACTGCATCTGCCGACCCGATTCGTTCGTTTGCATACATCTCTGATACGGCAAAGAGCGAAAGGATAGTGGAATACATTAGCGGTGTGGATTTGCTTTTCCACGAATCTACATTCCTTGACATTAACAAGGCCAGAGCCAAGCAGACGCTCCATTCTACGGCTCGTCAGGCCGCAGAGATTGCAAAGTTGGCTGATGCAAAGAAGTTGGTTCTCGGCCATTTCTCTGCTAGATACAAGTCAAGGGAAGAGTTCCTGTCCGAGGCAAGAGAGATTTTTGAAAACTGCAGTTTAGGCAATGACGGTGCAGAGTTCGAGTTTTAGCGGACTCTGCACCTCCTTTTTCTATACCATATAGCCGATTTTGTTTTTCATGAAGTGGCCGGCAGTGTAAAGGCTGAACATCACTATTGCCATCACGTTTATTATCGAGCCGAATATATAGACCTCTGACAAGAGGAACTGCTTAGTAATTGCTCCGGCCGAGAATATGCCTATGCCTACACCGATTTCCCATGAAGTGAGGTATGTGCTTGTTGCGCTACCTCTCTGGCTGTTTGTTCCAAGAGCCACGAACAGCGTGTTATATGCCGGGAATATGATTCCGTATCCTATGCCGATTGTCAGTGCCGAGAGCAGGAATACGCTCTCCTTGAACCCAACAGACACATCGAACATCGGCAGCAGTCCAAGGGACGCAAACGCCAGAGTCGCTATTGCCGAACCGACTTGAATCACTTGTACGAGGTAGCCCTTGTCAACTAGCTTTCCCGAAAACACCCTTGAGCCTGCAATTCCTATAGCCATGAAGGAATAGAACATTCCTGTCGATACAGTCAGCTCAAGTTCCTTGGTGTATAGCGAAATGTAGTTCATTGTAATTCCGTAGGTTATCGAAAGAAGCACAAGATTTATGCCTGCCGGGATTCCGTTCCTCAGAAAGAAGCGGTCCATAGAAATCGCAGGTCTCTCTACCGGCGGACGATACTTTGTCACGATGAAATATGCAGTTATACAGGCGAGCAGACTCACGCCAAAGGCAACCCAGAATATGGACTGGAAGCGGTAGTCGGCCCCTATGTTGTCGTGCAGATACATTCCTACGCCCGGACCTATAGCCATTGCCAGGTTGTTTGACCATCCATAGTAGCCCAGACCTTCGCCTCTTCGCTTCGATGGGATTACGTCTATGACGATGGTGTTGCCGGCTATGGTTACCATTCCGAAGGCAAGTCCGTGTACTATTCTGCAGAGGGCAAAGACAATAAGGCTCGCCGCAACCTGGTAGGATAGGAACACCCCGCAGAACAATATCAGTGAAGCCATGAAAAGCGTCTTGCGTGGGAAACTGTCGATCAGGTATGCCGAGAAAGGTCTGATTAGCAGTGCCGACACCACATAGACCGAAAGCACAAGTCCGAGCCTCGTTCCGCTTGCATCGAACCTTTCGGTAAGGTACAGTGCCAGTGTGGAGACTATCAGATAAAAGCTGAAGTACAGAAGAAAGTTTGATATACAACAGCAGATATAGTTCTTGTTGAGCAGCTTTGACTCTTCTTCAAGTTCGTTTTGTGTGTTCATTCTATTTCTTTGTGTCCATGAATGCGAAGAATACAGCCGCAAGAATCAGCACGAAGGCAACGATGTGGTTCCATTTCAAGCTCTCGCCCTGAAATACTGTTGTGGCTATGATTGTGAAGACTATTAGCGAGACAGCCTCCTGGATTACCTTCAACTGCATCAGCGAGAATGGTCCGCCGTTAATCTGCGAGCCGATTCTGTTTGCCGGAATCATGAAGCAGTACTCGAACAGCGCCAGTCCCCACGACATGAGGATAATGAGTATTAGCGGCCAGTCCTGACCGATGTTCATCTCTTTGAGCTTCAAGTTTCCGTACCAGGCGAATGTCATCACCACATTAGAACATATAAGAAGCAGAATTGTTTGAATTATCTTGTCCATACGATTTTGTTTTTTTGCGGGTGCAAAAATACTACAATTTGAGATTCTTTCGTGTAAAAGGTGCGACCATTTTTGCATCTTGCTCCGGTTTAAATTCCGAAGTCGCGTGCTATTCCAATCATAGGCAGGCGAAAGGCTGGCATACATTTGTCGGAGCTGTGTCCGTCGGCCTCTTGCTAGAAGCCTCAACTTTCATTTTTATGGGTGTAGCCTTAGGGTTCCGTTTCGCAAAGTCTCTTTTCCTCTATATGGCTGTCTATTGCGAGCCGAGAAACTGCAGGCTTGGTGTTGCCCTGCCTTTCTTCGCATTGTTGGTTGTCGGCTCAAGTTTTGTGTTCAAGGTGTGCCTTCCACAGTCTGTCTTTTCTTTCTTAAGGTCTATTTTTTTTGTTTTGTCTTTTTTGAACATAAATGGAAAAGTCGTAATATCGAACGAACCATATAAAACAAAAATTATCCATTTTTAGATAGCATGAAAGCTAACTAAAAAAGGATAATCACACAAACTTAACACTAATACCATTTGTAAGTTTGTTACTGTCTATAAATAAATTAGTTATTCTTTCAAACTACCAAACATACACTTGATATAACCACGAATAAGGTCTTTATAGGAAAAAAACACTAAATGAAAAATATAGAAACTTTGTTTATAACTGAGGAACTTTTGAAATTATATGGCACAACATCGAAAAATGTGAGTGTTGATAAATTGCTTCCTTATGCCTATATTGCACAATCATACTATATTGCCCCCCCTACTAGGTAAAAGGCTTACTGAAGCCCTAAAAACAGCCATAGAGGAAGAAGAACTAACAGATGAATTAAAGGCCTTGATAATCAAAATTGCGCCACCATTGGCTAGCTATATTGAATATTTATCCATTCGCTCTCTCGCATACACCATAACAGAAAAAGGCATCACTAAAGGAAAAAGTGAAAATTCCGAATCTATAAATGAAAAGGAGCTTGCCGAGTATATGATTGACATAAAAAACAAAGCAGAAATGGGAATTGAATTACTTCAAAAATACCTATGTGAGTGCAGAGAAATGTATGAATGGAATCCTGTGTATGAATGTGACTTCGAAAAATTCAATAAGACTGATGATGGAAAAAAGAATGATACTGCCAAGTTGATATACTTTCCGAAACGAAAGAAAGGATGTGGAAAATGCGAAGGCTAATTCTATTTATTTGTGTTGTTTCAGGTATTTTTTTAGTTCTTGTAAGACCATATATAAGCCTATTGAAACAGTAAGATACGACACACTATACAAAAGTATATTCACTTTCGATACTCTAATTGAAAGGGACACACTAAGAGAAATACAAAAGGGTGATACTATAAGAGAGAGAAAAAACAAAGTATGTGTACAAGGTCAAAGTTAAGTATGACACGCTAATAGAAACAAAAATAGATACGATTTTAAAAATTGAAGAAATACCACAACAACCCACAAAAAAAGAAATATTCTATCAATTCATAGGTCAGTGGATTTTTTGGATTTTATTGGTTCTTTTGTTTTGTTATTTTGCTTATAAAGTAATATGGAAAAAATTAAAAATTCTTAGTTGTAAAAAAAAAAAATAGTTTCCCTTTAGTTGTAAAAATCTAAATTTCTTTTTAATTTTGCTAATGAAAAAAATGCTGAAAATGAGAAAGAAATGTAAAACAATGCAGGTTGAGGTGCAGAACCGTTGCTTCACCGCTGAATTTGTGCCAATGAGGGAGTATCAATCCTGGCTTATAGATGAGGTGACTGAGATAGTCCACAACTCTTATGTAGAAGGAAACGAGGAGTTCAATAATTGGGCAAAGAACTTTGAGAGAGAAGAGGCAGAGTTTGAAGTGAATATGGAGTTCTGTGTTGATTATATGGAAGATGATAGAACAGAAATACCAATGGAGGAAGCAAAAAATTATTTATATTCCCACGTAAAAACAATAATTAAGAATTGGTATATTTAAGGGAAAAAGGGCCAAGTCCTGCCGCTGAAGGCGTGCATAGAGGTTGAGGTCGATGGAATGCCGTCGGCAAGCAAAACGGGCTATGCCGACTATGTGCTGTTCGGCAGCAACGGCAGACCGCTTGCCGTAGTCGAGGCCAAGCGCACATCCAAGTCAGCGGACGCAGGCAAGCACCAGGCGGAACTCTATGCCGACAGCCTCGAGGCGAAGTACGGAGTCCGCCCTGTAATATACTATACAAACGGCTTTGAAACATATATAGTTGACGGGCTAGGCTATCCGCCAAGAAGGCTGTTCAGCTTCCATACTGCGGCCGACCTGGAACTGATGATTCAGAAGCGTGGCAGACACGACATAAACGACTTCAAGGTAAGGGAGAACATAACAGACCGAGACTATCAGAAGATGGCAGTCAAGGCAGTCTGCGAGCATTTCAACAGGAAGCACAGAAAGGGTTTGCTCGTAATGGCTACTGGAACGGGAAAGACTCGCGTGGCAATATCTTTGGTTGACATTCTGACTCGCAACGAGTGGGTCAAGAATGTGCTGTTCCTTGCCGACCGAACTTCTTTGGTAACGCAGGCGCACAAGAACTTCGTAAAGCTTATGCCAAGCACAACCACCTGCGTGCTGAGTGACGACAGCGAGCATGACCTGAACGCCCGCCTGACATTCTCGACCTACCAGACGATGATAAACCACATAGACGCGGAAACCAAGACTTTCAGTGTCGGCAGGTTTGACCTAATCATCATTGACGAGGCTCACCGCAGTATTTTCGGAAAGTACGGAGCAATCTTCAACTACTTTGACAGTCTGCTGATTGGACTGACAGCCACACCTAGGGACGAAGTTGACCGAAGCACATACGAGATTTTCGAGATGGAGCAGGGCGAGCCGAACTTCGCATACGAACTTGAGGAAGCTGTTGCCGACAAATACCTTGTGAACTACAAGGGTTTGAAGCGCGGCTCGAAGATAATGACAGACGGAATAAAGTACGCCGACCTTTCCGACGCCGAGCGAAAGCAACTGGAAAAGGTGTTCGATTACGAGAAGACGAAGAAGGCTCTTGACGGGGAATACACAAGAGACATCGAGTCAGAGGAAATCTTCAAATACATCTTTAACGAGGACACAATTTCGCAGGTTCTGCAGGACTTGATGAAAAACGGCATCAAGGTAAACAGCGGCGAGGAGATAGGCAAGACAGTAATCTTTGCCTACAACCACCGTCATGCAGAGATGATAGTGGAGAAATTCAACAAGCTGTTCCCTCAATACGGACCGGACTACTGCGCATTGATAGACAACTATGTAACATACGCAGACAGCCTAATCGAGAATTTTGAAATCAAAAACAAAGAGCCGCAGATAGCCGTTTCGGTTGATATGCTCGACACGGGAATTGATGTGCCTGAAGTTCTTAACTTGGTGTTCTTCAAGCGAATCCGAAGCAAAATCAAGTTTATGCAGATGGTTGGCCGAGGCACACGCCTGTGCAAAGACGTGTTCGGTCCAGGCAAAGACAAGGAATGTTTCTATATCTTTGACTGGTGCGGCAACCTTGACTATTTCGGTGAAGGTGGAGAAGGCGAGGAAGCCAAAGCGTCACTCTCTTTGACAGAAAGAATCTTCCAACTGCGCTCCGAAGTGGCGTATTACCTGCAGTCACAGGATTTTCAGGCTGACGCCTATGCCAGAAGCCTGCACGACAGCATAAAGATGCAGCTGCGCAGTGCTGTCGAAATTTTGTCAGATACGCATATCTCGGTCAGAACTAAGTGGAAGGAAGTCTGTCATTTCCGCGAGGACGAGACTTGGCTATGTCTGTCCATTGAGGATGTTGATTCACTGAAGCACGACATTTCCCCGCTTGTCCCCAAGAACAAGGCTGACGAGAGTGCCAAGAAGTTCGACCTGCTGATGCTGACAATAGAGCTGGCGTTCATTGACGGAACGACCAAATGCGAAAGACAAAAGAACTCTGTGCAGACAATAGCGCAGACATTGATTACAAAGAAGGCAACTCTGCCAGCCGTACAGAAGAAGATGGAGATACTGAACGAGGTGCTGAACGAAGTAGCATGGGACAACGCCAGCCTGAAATGGTACGAGAAAGTTCGTGAGGAGGTTCGCGAACTGTTGAAATTCCTGACTGACGAAGGTCGCTGGTTTGTGGTGAATATCGACGATGTTGTGACTGAGGAGGGCGAATGCGAAGGTATAACGCCTGCAGTCTCGTACAAGCAGAAAGTGTTTGACTTCCTAGCAGAGAACAGGGACCTGCCCGTATTGCAGAAGATAACCAACATAGAGCAGCTGTCAAGCGAAGATGTAGTCGAGCTAGAACGAATAATGTGGAAGGAACTCGGAAGCAAGGAAGACTATGACAAGTTCACCGAAGGCAAGATGTGCGGGCCAAACGTAGCCATATTCATTCGCAGCATTATTGGCGTTGACCGAGACAGGGCAGTCAGGAGATTCAGCGAACTGATTTCCGTAGCAGAACTGAACTATGAGCAGGAGGAATTCCTGAAATCAATAATCTCTTACGTCTGCGAAAACGGCGACATAACCAAGGAAATCGTAGTGAACGAAGACCCGTTCGCCTCGGGATTGGAAGACTTCGGCGCTGAATACATGATGCCTTTGGCCAAGTATGTTGACTCGATTCATAATGCAGTCTTGGCCGGATAATACGAGCAAAGAGAATTAAGTTTCTTTGAAACAGAAAGAGAGTGGGGTAGGCAAATCCCACTCTCTTGCATTTAGCAGTTCGCACATCCCGAAAAGTGCAGAATATCGAACTAACCATATAAAACAAAAATTATCCATTTTTAGATAGCATGAAAGCTAACTAAAAAAGGATAATCACACAAACTTAACACTAATACCTTAAATTTCTATTGCCCTAGGCTGTATATTAGAAGCGAACCTTCTTGAACAACCAGTTGCAGATTAGATTGATGCAAACCATGACGATTATTTATTTATTTTTTCTTTTGTTATATACCTCTTTGTCGTTTGACGCTGCAAAATTATGTCTTATAACATAAATATCCAAATATTTTTGAAGAAAATTTTATAAAAACTATGTTAAAAAACACTTCTTATAAAAAGTGTAAAATTCTTTAATCTTGTACTTATAGATTGTTATTTTATCATTACTTTTGCTAACGAATTTTTTAAGCGAGTTTAGAATGAGGATTCTGTTAGCTGTGTCAAACAATCTGGAGAATGACCAGCGAGTAAATAAAGTCGCCACATCTCTGTTTGAAATGGGGCATGAGGTAAAGGTTCTTGGTGTCAAGAAACCTACATGGACTCACTATGAAAAGGAGTATGAAACTGCACGCTTCTCTGTTTGGTTCAAGAAAAGCATACTTTTCTATATAGAATACACAGTACGTCTGTTTTTCCATCTGCTGTTTGAAAAGTGCGATGTGATTTGGGCTAACGACACTGACACAATCATGCCATGTGTCCTTGTTGGAAGAATGAGAGGCAAGCAGGTCGTGTCAGATTCCCATGAGCTGTTCCCCGAGGTTCCCGAAGTTACTGACCGTAAGACAGTAAAGGCTGTGTGGACAAAGATTGAAGACTGGTTTCTTCCCAAGGCAGATGCGAACATTACAGTCTGTCAGTCCATAGCCGACTATTATAATAATAAGTATAAAGTGCCTTTTCATGTGGTTCGCAACATTCCTTTCTATAAGGAGTACGAAGGCAGGAGAGAGGCGAACGACCTTTATCCGCAAATTCCACGAGGAAAGAGGATAATCCTCTATCAGGGAGCTGTGAATGTCGGCAGGGGAATAGAGTGGATTATAGATGCAATGCCCCTGGTGAACGAAGACGCAATCTTTGTCATTGCAGGAGAAGGTGACCTATACGAGGAATTGAAGAAAAAGGCAAGCGACAGGATTATTTTCCTAGGCCATATTCCCTATCAAAAACTAAGAGACTTGACTCTTTGCGCCGATATGGGAGTCTGTTTGCTAGAGGCAAAAGGCTTGAGTTACTATTACGCTTTGCCAAACAGAGTCTTTGACCTTATTTCTGCACATGTTCCAATTCTAGCTACAGACTTCCCCGAGATTCGCAGAGTTGTAGAGAAGTATGAGAGCGGAGAGCTTATTTCACAGCACGAACCGGAGTACCTTGCCGGAGTAATAAACGGAATGCTTTCCAAGGAAATAGACCATGAAAAGTTTGCGAAAGCGGCAGAAGAATTGTGCTGGAACAGGGAACAGAAAGTGCTTGAGGAAGTGATAATGGGGCTAAAGATAAAGTAATATCCAAAAAATTGTTATCTTTGCCTGCAGAATAAATGATTATAGATGAAAACAGCGTTATTTATAGATCGTGACGGCACGATAATCATAGAGCCACCTGTAACAGAGCAGGTCAATTCCCTTGCGGAGATGACTTTCCTTCCAGGTGTGATTCGCAACATGGCGTTCATTCGCGAGCGCCTTTCTTCCGAGTTTGTTATGGTGACAAATCAGGACGGACTTGGCACAGAGGCCTATCCAGAGTCTGTATTCAATGAGGTGCAGAACAAGATGCTCGAGGTGTTGAAGGGCGAGGGCGTAGAATTCGACGATATTTTGATAGATAAGTCTTTCCCCGAGGATGGACTTCCGACACGTAAGCCCGGAACAGGTATGCTTGGCGCATATATGAAGGGAGACTATGACATGTCTCACTCATATGTTATCGGAGACAGAGCAACTGACGTTCAGCTTGCAAAGAACCTTGGCTGCAAGGGAATCCTTATTTCCGAGGTTGAGGCTGGAAGAAAGCTTCTTGAGGAGAAGGGTTTGACAGAGCATTGCGCATTGATAGCTGAGAACTGGAACAAGATTGCCGAGTTCCTTTTCGCCGAGGAGCGTGTTGCAACTGTATGTCGTAAGACTAAGGAGACTGACATCAATATACGCGTGGATTTGGACGGAAACGGAAAGTGTGAAATAAGCACTGGTCTAGGTTTCTTTGACCACATGCTTGAGCAGATAGGCAAGCATTCGGGCATTGACTTGACAATAAAGGTCAACGGAGACTTGAATGTTGACGAGCACCATACAATAGAAGATACAGGTATTGCACTCGGAGAAGCAATCTATAAAGCTCTTGGCTCAAAGAGAGGTGTTGAAAGATACGGCTATTCGTTGCCTATGGATGACTGTTTGTGCAGTGTCTGCCTTGATTTCGGAGGAAGACCTTGGCTAGTGTGGGATGCAGAGTTCAAGAGAGAATATGTCGGAGACATGCCGACAGAGATGTTCCTTCATTTCTTCAAGAGCTTCAGCGACTCAGCAAAGATGAACTTGAATGTCAAGGCTGAGGGCGACAACGAGCACCACAAGATAGAGGGAATATTCAAGGCCCTTGCACGTGCAATAAAGATGGCAATCAAGCGAGACATTTACAAGTACGAGCTACCAAGCACAAAAGGTACTCTATAATTATAAACCAATTTGTTAATTCTTAATTCAATATAAAAGATGAAGGCATACGTTTTCCCTGGTCAGGGTTCGCAGTTCAGCGGTATGGGTAAGGATTTGTACGAGAATTCTCCAATCGCAAAGGAGCTTTTTGATAAAGCAGACGCAATTCTTGGTTTCAAGATTTCAGAGATTATGTTCAACGGTACAGACGAGGAGTTGAAGCAGACTAAGGTTACTCAGCCTGCTGTGTTCCTTCACTCTGTAATTCTTGCAAAGGCTATGGAAGACAACTTTCAGCCAGAGATGGTTGCAGGTCACTCACTTGGTGAGCTTTCAGCACTAACTGCTGCCGGTGCAATCTCTTTCGAGGATGGATTGAAGATTGTTGCCAAGCGTGCTATGGCAATGCAGAAGGCATGCGAGATTCAGCCAAGCGTTATGGCTGCAATTCTTGGACTTGAGGATTCGGTGGTAGAGAAGCTTTGTGCTGAGACTACAAAGGGACAGGTTGTTCCTGCAAACTACAACTGCCCTGGTCAGCTTGTAGTCAGCGGTAGCATCGAGGGTATTGACGCTGTTTGTGCCAAGGCTACAGAGGCTGGTGCAAAGCGTGCCCTAAAGCTTGCTGTTTCGGGTGCATTCCACTCTCCGTTCATGAAGCCTGCAGAGAACGAACTTGCAGAGGCTATTCAGGCGACTACATTCTCAGCACCTAAGTGTCCGGTTTATCAGAATGTATCGACTAAGGCAGAGACAGACCCAGAGGTTATCAAGTCTAACCTTCTTCGTCAGCTTACTTCTCCGGTTAAGTGGACACAGAGCGTACAGAACATGATTGCTGATGGAGCAACAAGCTTCACTGAGGTTGGTCCTGGTGCAGTGCTTCAGGGTATGATCAAGAAGATCAACAAGGAGTGGTGCAAGGAGCATGAGGTTAAAGGCGCAGCTCTATAATGGAATATTGAATGAATATATAAGACTCTCTCGTTTTCGAGAGAGTCTTATATTTTAACAATTGACACTCATTTGTTTAGTGATTAAGTATGAAAGTTAAGTTTCTGTTATTATTTTTCGGATTAGTATCTTCATTTAACTATTCTTATTCGGCTTCTTTCATTGGCATTTCTGCGGATAGCAGTAATGACGTGTTCCAGATAGGTGAAGTACGAAGCATAAAGTTCGATCAACAGCCTAATGCAGATAAAGGGTATAGAACTATAGTTTTTAATTCTGAATATTCCAATGAGAGAACAAATTCTTCTGTTTCTTCTATTGTAGTATATCCCAACCCAGTGGCTGAGTATATTGTTGTCTTTGGGGTAGAAGAGATGGATGAAGTTGTAATTATGACAATCGATGGAGTTGTGGTTTCTCGTTCCCAGGGTAGTCGTATAGATGTCAGTAAATTGCAACAAGGCTCTTATATTCTGACTGTGAATGGTAAGTTAGTGAAGTTCATTAAAAAGTAAAGAATGTTTATGAAAAGGTTTATATTTACCATAATGTCATTGACTTGTGCAATAATGGCATTCCCTGAGTTCTATGTGATTATGAAAGATGGTTCTGAAAATCAAACTGAGGGCAAAAATGACACAGAAAGTCCTGAAGCTGCTGACATAAAGGGATTCAATGATATGGCTGAAAGACTTTCAAAGATAGAGAAAGAAATAGAAAGCTTTAAAGAGATTTACAATGATGAAGTAACTTTCCCTGTCTCTGGCGAAGTTGACGGGTATGAATATGTTGATCTTGGATTGCCAAGCGGCTTGTTGTGGGCTACAAAAAACATAGGAGCGGAGTCTTGCAGTGAATATGGTGATTATTATGCTTGGGGAGAGACAACAACAGCTCCTTCAAATAATTATTCTGAAGAAAATTGTAAGACCTATAATGTTTCTTTGTCTCAATTAAAAGAGAGTAATATTTTGGATATGCAAAGTCATCTGACTGCCGACTATGATGCCGCTTCCCAAAATTGGAGTGAAAACTGGAGAATGCCTACCAGTCAAGAATATCAGGAACTGGTAAGATATTGTAATTGGCTATGGACTGTTGTTGATGGCAAGGTTGGATATAAAGTTATGAGCTATCAGTCTGGTAACGATAACTGGATATTCCTTCCTGCTACAGGTTACGTTAATGATAGGGGTGAAGTTTATAAAGACACACAAGGACGTTATTGGACTTCTGTCGCAGATGGAAGCAAGGATATATATAGCTATTACTTGTCTGTTAGTTCTGATGAAAATCGCGTCTATTATAATGGTACGCGTTATTTAGGTTGTAGTGTGCGTCCTGTAACAAACAAGTAAATCATAGTATTTAATAATCGTTGAGGTATATGAAAAGATTTTTGTTCTTTTTGGTATTTGAGTTTTCTCTGCAGTCTGCATTCTCTGCGGACCAGTTCTATGTAATTATGAAAGACGGTTCCGTAGAAACATATTCGACAGATGATCTTGATAGCATTTCGTTCGATGCTCCGAAGGTAGAGAATATTATGAGTGTCAATGATTTGGCAGAAAGAATCGTTAGCCTTGAAAAGGAAATAGAGGAGTTCAAGGCAAATTGTGGTGTTGGGGAAGCTGATACAGGGAATATTGATGGCTATGATTTCGTTGACCTTGGTTTGCCAAGCGGCTTGAAATGGGCGACAAAAAATATAGGTGCTGATGAAGTTAGCGATTGGGGTAATTATTATTCATGGGGAGAAATTGCTCCATCAAATGATTATTCAGAAGAGAATTGCAAGACTTATGAAAAGAAATTCTCCGAACTCAGAAAAAACGGAGATATTGATGCTCTCGGTAATTTGACTGCGAAAAAAGATGTTGCTTCGAAAAATTGGAGCGAGAATTGGAGAATGCCGACTTTTGTTGAATATGAGGAATTGATCAATAATTGTACTTGGGAGTGGGTATCTTTGGAAGGAGTGAATGGCTATAAAATTGGTAGCAAGAAAGAGGGAAACAACAATTCGATATTTATGCCTGCCGCTGGATGTGTCGGATATCTTTCTGGTATGGAGAATTCCCTTGGTATGTATTGGACATCCACTTTTCATGATTATAATAGCTATTCCGCTTATTGTTTGAGCTTCAATAGAGGCGGAACGAATTTGGAAAATTATCTTCGTTATTACGGGTGTACTGTCCGTCCTGTTTCTGACAAATAATTTATTCGAAAACAAGTCTGTGAGCTTTATAAATAATAAAGATATATGAAGAGAATTTTGTTCTTGATAATGTCAGCCTTTTCCATGCTAAATGGATATTCTGCTGACAATTTATATGTGATTAAGAAGGATGGTTCAGTAGAGAGCTATCCAACAAATAAAGTGGATAGCATTTCGTTTGATGATCCGCATATAGAGAAAGTTGTTGGTTTCAGTGATGTTGCTGAAAAAGTCATAGCTTTAGAAAACGAGTTGGACAAGCTGAACGAAAAATGCGCAAGCAAGAATGCGTCTGTTTTAGGAAAGGTTGACGGATATGAGTTCGTGGATCTTGGACTTCCAAGCGGCTTGAAGTGGGCAACAAGGAATATAGGTGCAGAAGCAGAAAGTGACTTTGGAACTTATTTCGCATTGGGCGAGGTTGCTCCTTCCAAAACAGAGGTCTATTCAGATAAAACCTACAAATTTTCAGGAAAGTCATTGGATGATTTGAAGTCTATGGGAGTGATAGATGAAAATGGTAATCTGACAGCCAAATATGATGCTGCCACACAAAACTGGAGTGAAAATTGGAGAATGCCAACTAAAGATGATTTTAAAGAGCTGTTGGAATATTGTACTTGGACATGGACGACTCTGAACGAGGAGAGTGGCTTCATGGTCGTAAGCAAGAAACAAGGTAGTGCCGGTTGGATATTTTTCCCTACTACGGGTTACTTCAGTAATACTTTTGTGAAGGAACCAGGTGCAATCGGTGAATATTGGAGTTCTTCATTTTCCGAAGATTCAAGTTATACAGCTTATGTTCTTGAGTTTACTTCAAGCGATAAAAGTGTTGATGATGATATTTCATGTTATGGACTGACAATTCGTCCTGTAACAAAGTAGATTGTAAATTTTAATCATAGAAAGGTGGCAGCGATGTCACCTTTTGTTTTTTAGGCTTCCAAACAAATGATTGCCAATCTGACTTTGTTGTTTTGGTTCTTAGATATTTGTTAAGCCTTATAGCATTTGTCTGAAACGTTAGTGTAAATCATTTTCTTTTTTATACATTTGCAGAAACTAACTAAAAGTCTTATGGTAAAGAAATTCATTTTGTCATTGCTTGTCTTGTGTGGAATAGAGTGCTTTGCACAAAAGGTGAGCGGCAGTATAGATGGTCATGATTACGTTGACCTTTGTTTGCCAAGCGGACTAAAGTGGGCTGCCTCCAATGTCGGTGCTGTAAGGTCTGAAGACTATGGCGACTATTTTGCTTGGGGAGAAGTTGCGCCCAAAGATGAATACACAAAAGATAATTCATTCACATCTGGTAAATCTTTAGAGGATTTGCTCTCAGAAGGTGTGATAGATGAAGCAGGAAATCTTACATCCCAGTATGATGCCGCAACTCAACTGTGGGGACAGAAATGGAGAATGCCTTCATATTCAGACTTTATTGAACTTCTTGAAAATTGTGTCTGGCAGTCAACGACACTTAATGGGGTGCAAGGCTACAAGGTGTCGAGCAGGGTTAATGACAAATGGATTTTTCTTCCTGCCGCTGGTGGCCGCAACGGGCTTTCGAGTTATGATATGATTACGAGAGGCTACTATTGGAGCTCTTCTGCTTATGAAATAGCCGGAGTTAGTGCTTATCTTCTTGATATCGGTGTGACAAATAAGCATATGGGCTATAGAAACCGTTACTACGGGCGTAGTGTACGTGCAGTTACAACAGCAGAATAGCTCTTGGCAATATGTCATCTGACTTATGAAAATTTTAGGCGACATCAATGTCGTCTTTTTTGTTTATATACGATTTCCTATCGTAATTTGACGTCTTTGTTGAAAAAACCGAACGTTCGTTCAATTTTTTACCGAACATTCGTTCGATATTAAAAAATATGTTGTAATTTTGCAGTGTAACAATAGAACTTCTTTAACAAAGATGAGAGATACTATAGTAGATAAGGCATTCGAGCAGTACCTGATTGACGGGTATGAAAAGGTGACTATTTCGACTCTGCAAAAGTCGTTGGGCATCGGCCGTGCCACTATGTACTATTATTTCAAAGACAAGGAGGAACTGTTCGAAGAGGTGATGCGCAAGTATTTCCTTGAGGTGATTAATGACAGCCTTGACAAGGTAACCGAGGATACGGACGTAGTACAGCTCATTGACATCAATGCCGCTGCCTTTGAGCGAATTTCAATATCGATTTCGAAATTCAACAATCCCGCAATTTCTTTTTCCAGCTATACAGGAATCCTGTTCTGTGCTTTTTCTCATGACTTGAAGCTCGCAAAGCAGATTCTGGAAGTAAGGGGCAGAATTCATGAGGCCTGGTGTGCTGCATTTCGCAAAAGTATTGAAAAGGGTGATGTTAAGGAAGATATTGACGTCAATACAATGGCGAATACTTTTGAAAGTTTGAAGGGTGTGTTTTCTGATTCGTTAAGTGACGAGGCAAATCTCAAGAAAGCGTTGGAATCTTATAAGAAATCCCACCTGGAACTTTACAAATTGTTGAAAAAATAATCAGATTGCTTTAAACTAAAGTTAATAATAAGCGGCAATAGAGTTAATATTAAAATTTATTCCTAACTTTGCGCCGTCTAATGTTTAATTAGAAATAGATTAAATATAGATAAGAGATGAATAGAAGAGTCGTTATTACAGGTATGGGTATTTACTCTTGCTTGGGTAAAACCCTTGATGAGGTAAGAGATTCCCTCTACAATGGCAAGAGCGGTATCATCTTTGATCAGGCAAGAAAGGACATGGGTTTCCGTTCTGCTCTAACTTCAAAGCTTGATATTCCAGACCTTAAGAAGGAACTTTCTCGTCAGCAGCGTGCGTTTATGCCTGAGCAGGCAAAGTATGCCTACTGTGCTACAGTTGATGCGTTCAAGCAGGCCGGTCTTGATCAGGATTTTCTAGATAAGCACGACGTTGGTCTTATTTATGGTAACGATAGCTCGGCAGTTCCAGTTGTCGAGTCAGTAGAGAAGATCAAGGAGAAGCACGACACAACACTTTGCGGTAGTGGTGCGATCTTCCAGTCTATGAACTCTACAGTAACAATGAATCTTGGCTGCTTGTTCCATTTGAAGGGTATCAACTTGACAATTTCTGCAGCTTGTGCAAGTTCTTCGCATTCTCTTGGCCTTGGAGCTTTGCTTATTCGCAATGGGCTTCAGGATATCGTAGTTTGTGGTGGAGCACAGGAGGTTAACCCTTACGCTGTAGGAAGTTTCGATGGTATCAGCGCATTCTCTACAAGAGAGTCTGAGCCAACTAAGGCTTCTCGTCCTTTCGATAGAGACAGAGACGGTCTAGTTCCTGGCGGTGGAGCAGCTACTGTAATTATAGAGTCTCTTGAGTCTGCCAAGAAGCGTGGAGCAAACATCCTTGGTGAGATTATTGGTTGGGGATTCTCTTCAAACGGTGATCATATTTCTTCACCAAATGTAGAAGGCCCTTCTAAGTCTTTAGAGATGGCTATCAAGGAGAGTGGCGTTGATTTGAAGAAGGTTTCTTACCTTAACGCTCACGCTACAAGTACTCATATCGGTGACGCACGCGAGGCTACAGCTATTGCTAACGTGCTAGGTGAATACAAGCCATACGTTGCTTCAACTAAGGGATTCACTGGTCATGAGATGTGGATGGCTGGAGCTTCTGAAATTATCTATTCAATGATAATGATGAAGAACGGTTTCATCGCAGAGAACCTTAACTTCCAGAATCCTGATGAGGATACTTGCAGATTGAACATTCCTGCAACTCGTATCGAGACTGGCTTTGATACATTCATTTCAAACTCATTCGGATTCGGTGGAACAAACTCTACTCTTGTCGTAACAGACTTCAAGGAGTAATTTAATTAGCATTACAACAAAACAATAACATAATTTTTATAGAAAATGGCAAATCAGGAACTAATCGAGAAGATTAACTCAGTGTTGTCTGAGGAGTTCGAGGTAGAAATCGAGGAGATCACTCCAGAGGCAAACATCAAGTCTACACTTCAGTTGGATTCTCTTAGCCTTGTAGATATGATTGCTTTGGTTGAGGAGGAGTTCGGTGTTAAGATTGCAACTTCTGAGGTAGGAACAATCCTTACTTTCGCTGACCTTTACGAGTTCATCTCATCAAGACAGGCTTAAGTTTTTGGACTCTGTTTTT
>JAKSKX010000023.1 GCA_024401535.1 Paludibacteraceae bacterium
AGATTATCAAGGCATATAACCAAGAGCAGAATCGCGCAACGATAGAAAAGACCTTTGAAGAACTGATGCATCTGTCTCAGTCGCTCAGTGATGAGGAGAAACGATATGTACGTGAAGGATTCAGAAGCGATGAAGAACTCTCGCTTTACGACCTGCTCTTGAAAGACAATCTGTCAAAACCGGAGATAAAGAAACTGAAGGATGTAGCTATAGAATTGCTTGCCAAAATAAAAGGGCAGTTGGCAGGTATGGACCATCCTTTCGATAAGCCAACAACTCGTGCAACCCTTATTATTACCATTCGTAATGTTCTTTGGCAGGAACTTCCAGAGAGTTACAGCGAAGAAAGTATAAACTATTACCGCGACACCATCTACAACTATGTTAGCCAAAGATATGGCGGTGTAGCATAAAACCAAGTTATGGCACTACGCTTCATGAAAGGGAAGGCCCAGCAGAAAGACCACTGACAGAATTGCCAACTCAATTCATGAACTTGCTATAACTTAGTAAGGCCGAATTATAACAAACACTAAAAACTAAAGAATCCAGACAACCGAGCTAAGACACTAGCACATCCAACATCGAAGTGCAAGTGTATAACTACCTTAAAAACATGGGACACTCGGTAAATATCGAATGCCCCATGAAACTGAAAGGTTTATTTTCCTAAACTTAATTTTTCATATCCTATACAGCCTGCGGTTGTCAATACCTTTACGAAATAGATTCCTTCAGGCAGAACAGATACGTCAACTACCCTGCTGTCCGCCCTAAATACGACCTGTGACAAGGAATTGACAACTTCTACGCAATCAATATCTTCGTCAGAGACAACTTCAAATATTCCGGTTGTTGGGTTAGGTACAAGAGTAAATGAACCTGCTGTATTAGGACTTTCATTGCCAGCATTGACGCATTTCTTCTGCTGAAGAATGTCCGTAGAAGCTAAAACCTTGCCAGATGACTTGCATATTGTCAGAATACCAGTTTCATCCGCATCGTCCTTCAATTTCCACTTGAACGAACCGCTGCCAGTAATGCCATTAGTGAGTTCAGAGGCAGATGTTCCTGTCGGGAACAAGTAATTGATATTGACGTTCTCTGCGGCCTTGACATATAGTCGAAGCTTGGATGTCTGTACAGGCGGGAACGAAGCAGAATACTTCTTGCCGATAGCAGTACCTTCAAGTACGGTCTGCCACTTGCCATCAACATCGCACTGAATCTCGAACTCAGATATAGCTCCATATTTCTCAAACTCGTCAATCTGCACTCCTGCAACAACCTGACTTCCGGACAAATTGACCTGAAGCCATGAACCTGCAAATCCATCTTTTCCCTCTAAAGCACCCCAACGGCTGCTTTCTCCGTTCTTGCCGTCGTCAGTCAGTGCATTGCTTGCCGCCCACTTGAAAGAACCGCCTTCGGTCCACTCACTTGAAGCAGAAGCGCTTGATGGCATTATCTTCTCTCCATTTTTGCCGGTGTTCCACATCAGTTTGAAAGACTTAGAGGTTTCCCCCGTCATAGTCCAGGAAATTTCATTCTCGCTGCCAGCACATAGAGCGGTCAACCCATCCAAATCAAAGGAAAATTCAGGATCGGGCTCAGCAGTGCCGCCACCAATTCCACAGTCAACTTCAGACATGTCGATCTTATGCCCAGCCCAAGCCTTCTTCCAAGAATCGGCATCGGCAGTCACTGTGCTGGTTCTAATGTTCGTATTGGCACTCTCCTGCCCATACAGGAACTTGCTGATAAATTCCTGAGCCGCGCTATTCTGCCTGGACGAAGCCTGACAATGGTTGTGACCTCCCTCAATAACATAACCGAAACGGTCGCCTATGCCCATCGCCTTCCATACCTCTTCAGCCGCTTTCAACGAGATATAGCCGGACTTGTCTCCCAGCCATGTGTAATCGGGATTACCGAAAGCCAGGAATGCACGCGGAGCAATCATAGCTATCAGCTCGTGATGGTCGTATGGAATCTTTGAAGTCCTGCCATTGAAGTTAGTCTTGAACGAAGACATGAACCAGTCATAGTTTGTATTGGAAATTCCCTCGACGTCGCTTCCAATCTGCTCGCTTACACGCCATGAGTTTATGCCTCCACCACCCGACTCCTGAGCAATTGTCAAGGCAATACGTTCGTCGAAGGCACCGGCAAAAAGAGCCATCTTACCGGCATAGGAACAGCCAGTTACAGCAATATGACCTAAGTCTGCATTAATCTGGTCCTTAACAATCTCCAATCCGTCAATCAGGCGGCTAATACCCCAAGACCAGGCGCAATAGTCTCCTTTATGGAATGAATTGGGATAGAACTGAAAGAATGGGTCCGACTGGCTCTTTCCTCCATTGTTTAAACCGCTGTTGTACTCTGCTATCTGAGTGTGAGTGAATGGCACCTGAATACACTTGGAGAAATAGCTTGAAGACAAACTGCCGGTATTCCCATCCATACCAATAACAACAGGATGAGGACCGGAACCGCTTGGAACACTAATTTTTGCAGTGAGTTTCAAAGTTTTTCCCCCGTTTTTCACTGTTACAGTCAATGTGCCTCCGGAATAAGTGGCATCCACACTCTCAAAAGCAGGTATGTCACCAATCTCGTAATGCTCAATCTCTCGCTTGATTTCATTACGACGCTGACTCCACTGGCAAAAGCTTTCCACGACACCACTGCCATCAGAAAATTCAAAAGGATTAGGCAATCCTGAAATAGTAGGACACTGAGCTGCTGACGGGAATACCGGATCTGGGTATTCGGCTCCAGTATTCGCTACCGAATATGACAACGGCACATCTGCAAAAGCCGTAGAAGTTGCCGCCATCACAAGTAATGAGTAAAAAAATTTCATTAAAAATGTGTTTTAAATATTAGACTATAAGCGTTTATTTTCTTGTTACCACATCCAAAAATATAAAAGTAACGGACAACTCGCCTAAATAAAATCCAACAATTAATCATTGCAAATACAAATTGACTGAATAATCCAATTTTTTACTGAATAATCCAATTAAGGGAATGGCTATTAAGGAAAAGACTAAAGATTTTAGGAATACAGCCATCTTGAACAGTACATAAAAAAGCCTGACAGTAAGTAAGCTTAACTGCCAGGCTTTGACTCGCTCGCCACCGTCAAATAAACATATCCATTTTTCAAGGCAAACGCCCTGTCCTAAATAAAAATCAGCAGCAAAAGGATGTTGCATAGACAGATGACGCCAAAACCTACGCACAAAGGTCTTGTAAGCTTCTTTTCCGAGAAGAAGATTCCGTACAGCATCTTCACAACATTGTTGCTTATTATAGCCTGGAAGGCTGCCAGAATCAACAGCGACTCAGAGACATTGTGCTGTGTCTGGAAAAGGTTTATTATGAAAGGATTGATGTCAGTCACTCCCACAATAATAGAGAGAATCCTAAGTCCGCTGTCTCCGAAATATATCAGTGCATAGTGGGTTACAAGAGTGAAGGCTATGAACAAAAAGGCAAACAGAATGGCAACCTTGAACTCAAGCGGGTTCTTCTCCTCCTCATCGGTCTCTATCACTTCCTTTGTATCCTTCTGCTTCTCTCCCCTTTTCTTCCAGTAGAACAGTGCCACCAGAGCCGAAACTGCAATCATTATTGCAAACAAGTACCAGTAGCGGGCAGTCAGCTCTATGTTGAAGATTCCAAGCAGAACAAGAATCTTGAAGTACATCATCGTAATCGCGCAGAAAATTGCGCAGACATATTCGTTTATCTCTCCAGTCTTGTCCTTTGCCTTCTTTGCAAGGATTATGCAGGTGGCAGTACTGCTGTATATACCGCCAAGTATTCCCGTGATTATCACTCCCCCATCGGGAAACAGGTATTTCTTGACAAGGTAGCTGATGTACGAAATGCCAGAAATAACCACTGTTGCAAGCCAAATAGTATATGGGGTAAGTCCGGAACCCTCTATAAGTTCATTCTTTGGAAGAATCGGAAGTACAACACCGGCAATAATCAGGAACTTTGCAAGGTTTATGAACTCCTCGTCATTCATCTTTTTTGTCAGCTGCGTGAACTTGTCCTTCATTTCAGTCAGTATCAGCACAGATACAACAACCAGTATTGTTACCGTAAGCGAAGTCCTATAGACAATCGGCGCAATACAATAGGTAATGAGCGCAATCATTATTGACGTGATGCCTGCGCTTTGCCTTACAAATATCTTTTGGGCGTAGTTGATGCCTAGAAACAAGGTCAGGGCAGCACCTCCGCAAAGAAAGGCTGTCAGGCTCTCATTTCCTATGACATACAGAATATAGCCGAGAATACCTATAAGCGTAAATGTTCTGTCCGAACCGAACGTGTTCAAAATATCGCTATTTTTAAGATAAAGTTTTCGTTGCGACAATCCTATAACAAGGGACATTAGTGCGACAACAATAAAATTTATCATGTGTTCGGAAAGTATATTTGTTATCGATTCCATAGCATTGCAATTTATATTGTTTTCAATTTAATTCTTTCCCAGGTTAAACCCCTTTCTCGCAAATATATATAAATATTCGTTACCTGAACAATTTTTATTATGAAAAAAGAACAAAATGCAGCTTATACATGTTTCACAATATCAGAATCACTGACAAAAACACCTTTTATTGAATCTGACCGTTTTATTGCAACAAAATTGGCAATACATGGAACTAAACCATCAATTTTATCCATCAAATGTTAAAACAGTGTTAAAAAAAGTACGATTTATTCGGGTTTTCTTGTCCAGTATATTTCCAAAATTTACTTTTGCCAATGTTAAAACAATGACAAAAAATAAGAGAATATGATAAAGAAAGTTTCAGCAACACTACTTGGTCTGGCATCCCTCTTAGGTGTATATGCCAACGAGGTTATCGGCATCTCGGCTGACAGATACGAGGACTCGTTCGATTTGAGCGAGGTCATGAGCCTGAAGTTCCACGAGGAGGAGATGATATCAGTAAACCTTTACGACGGGAACAAGAACATGGGCTACCAAACCATAGTTTTCCAAAAGGACAAGCCTCAGGCCGCACCAAATATCACTGCAAGCTTAGACGATGCAGTTTCAACAGAACAGGCTAACATTACAGTTTATCCGAATCCCGTAGAGAAGGTTCTATATGTGAACGGACTTGCCGAGGATTCAGACATCAAGGTAATCAGCCTAACCGGAGAGGTAATCAAGCAGGTTAAGGCTCAGGAAGTGGATGTAGAGAACCTGCCTAAGGGTGTCTATATTCTTAATGTAAATGACAGAATGGTGAAATTCATAAAGAAGTAATAATATGAAAAGACAATTTTTAACATTAGCTACAGCATCTCTTGCTACTCTTGCTTTTGCTCAGTCACATTTCTATGTACACAAGACAGACGGTACATTGATTACATACGACATCAACGAGGTTGACAGTATCAGTTTCGATAAGGTTGTTCCCGACAGCAATAATTTGTCTGACAACAAACAGCAGTCCAAATCCGACAGCAACGAGCTTTATGTTGACCTTGGACTTCCTAGCGGTACACTTTGGGCAAAGATGAACGTCGGAGCTACTTCTCCGGAGCAGATTGGCGACTATTTCTCTTGGGGAGAGACTTCACCCAAAGACAACTACAGCCGTAGCAACTACAAGTGGAATGGCTGGGATATAGACCAACTTATTGAAAACGGCATTTGCGGAAGCGACTCTACACTTGCTCCAGAGCATGACGCCGCCACTGTAAATATGGGCGAGGAATGGAGAATGCCCAACCTTCAGGAATGCATTGAGCTTCTTAAAGCATGCGCTTGGTCCGACACTACTATAGCAAACAATGACAGAGAGACACTGTTGTTCAAAGTCACAGGTCCAAACGGAAACTACATCCTTCTTCCAAGAACCGGAGTAAACAACCAATGGGATGCAAGCGCCTATTACTGGACATCCGAAACAAGCAAGTTCTATGTAAGTAATCCAAACGACTGTTCTTACAGTATGTTTGCTCATAACTCAGGCTCGTTCGGCTATAACAGAAATCTTCACCAGAGACACACTCGTTATGACGGTGTTCCGGTTCGTGCCATAAGAAAGCCTATCAAGAAGGACGCAGACAATGAGCAATATGTTGACCTTGGTCTTCCAAGCGGTACAAAGTGGGCAAAGATGAATGTCGGAGCTACTTCTCCGGAGCAGATAGGTACTTACTTCGCTTGGGGTGAGACAGCACCAAAAGACAACTACAGCCGTAGCAACTACAAGTGGGCAAGTACGGAGATTGACAAGCTTATCGAAAATGGTATTTGCAAAACAGATGCATCTGTAGGCCCTCATTATCCACTGGCTGCACTAAGTCCGGAACATGACGCAGCGACTGTAAACATGGGCGAGGACTGGAGAATGCCAACTGTTGTAGAATGCAACGAACTTCTTAAGAAATGCGCTTGGTCTGACACAACAATAGTCAACGAAGAGGGCCAGAGCATCCAAATCTACAAGGTTACCGGTCTGAACGGAAACTACATTCTTCTTCCAAGAACAGGTCTTAACGGTTACCCAGGAAGTAGCACATACTACTGGAGTGCTACACCAAGCGCTCTATGGTACAGCCAGCCTGGCGACTGCTCGTACAGTATGTTTGTACACTACATCTCTGATGACCCAACAAGCAGAAACACACACCAGAGACACACTCGCTATGACGGGGCTCCGGTTCGTGCCGTAAGAAAGTAAAAACAAAAAGTACACTAACGAAAAGAGCGTGTAGAGAAATGATTCTCTGCACGCTCTCTTTTATTTCAAGGTCGCCCCTAGAATTTTTATATATGTAGTTTCAACCTTATTTTGTTTTATTCTATCCACTCGAAGTTTTCCTTGCCGGCACCTACTTCGAAATGATATTTGACTATTCCCAAATCCATTTTTGTGTAGCCGAACAGAGAGAATGTTCTCTTTGCCCTAACTCTGTCGGGGGCTATGTATTCGAAATGGAATTTCTGCTGATTGATTGCTGTCGGAGCCAGAAGAGCAGAGACTACCCCATCACTAAACCATTTAGGTGTAGCTTCATTGGCATTGCTTACTTGAGCAATATTCTTTCGCTTCATGTTTCTGCCCGGCTCATTTCCGTAACCTAGAGCAATCATACAGCACAGTTTCTCTCCTTCTTCAACGACATAGGCGCTCTTGATATTGTTGTAAGTCAAACCTACCCAACACGTGTTAAGGCCGAGAGTCTGGGCAAGCAGAACCAACTGCTCACCGTAGTAACCTATGTTCTCTGAAAGCTTGTCACACTTCTTTCCCACCATGGCAAAGTAGTTGCTGACTCCACTGAAAACACCATAGGCCATCCTACCCTTGAACGCCTTTGGTTCGTTGGTAACCAGCTGAATGTGAAGGTTACCGAGCTTGTTGCACTCGCCAATCTTTGCCTGAAGAGTGTCTATAACTTCTTGAGTTAGCGGTTTGTCCAGGTATTTGCGCACGCTTTTGCGCTGTTTGATAGCTTCTTGCAGTGTCATGATGTCTTATCAGTTTAGAATGGAAAAAGGGAGGAGGCTAAAAACAGCCTTCTCCCAAATTAATTATTCAGATACGGGGCGAACTGTGCAGCCCTGATATTTATCGGAACTGTAAGTTACAATATTCAAGTCTGAAAATCTGGAAACATAAGCTGTTTTTTCGTCTTTCGCAGTAGAACTCCAATAATAACCAGACCATCCTTTAGACAAAACATTTGCATTGTAATAATAACCAGATATAGGTATGAATATCCAATTGTCATTACCTTCCTGTCTGCTCTTAATTTTATACCCTTCGACGCCGTTTATTATCAAGGTTGAAAAGTCACAATTGTTGTACAACTCCTGATAGTCTTCTCGTGTAGGCATTCTCCAACTGCTACCCCATGTCTGCGTTGCCACATCATAGGTTGCTGCCAAATTACCTTCCGAGCTTACGAAACCATCATTCTCCTTATTGTAAGTCAAAGAGTTATCTTGGAAGTATTTTTCTTTTTTAGTTGTCTCTCCCCATGCGAAATAGTCTCCATCATCCTCAGGCTTTGAAGCACCGATGTTGCAAGTAGCCCATTTCAAACCACTAGGCAAACCCAAATCCACGTAGCTGTGACCATCTATCTCGGGATTTTCAACTTTTCTGTATGTTGCATAAATAGACATTTTAGTCCAGACATACTTATATGATTGGCTCCAACCTGCGAATTCATAGCCTTCAATAGCGGGCATATCAGGAGCAACGGCGTCCTCGCCTTCTATCACTAACTGTTTTTCTATGAGTATGCTGTCCGGAGAATAGAAGCAAACTTCAAACCTTGGCTTTGATTTTATGTATTCTCCGGAAACGGGACGAACGCTAAATCCATTAAAACCTTGTGATGACGTTAATGTACATAAAGAAACAGGAGCGATTGAAATTGTAGTTGTCATTTCCCATTTCCAGTTATAGGAACCATCAGTATTGGAAACACGGTATCTGCCATACTCACCCATGCTGTCATGATAGCTTGCATTATACCAACCGGCAGCAGGCAGGAAAATCCAATTATCATTATATTGACTTACAAATTTGCAGCCAGCCACACCATTCAGTGTATCCCACACAACTTCGCAGTTGTCAATAAGCTCTTGAAACTCCTCATATCTGGGCATTCTCCAGTTTGGTCCCCAATTATAAGTGGCAGCGTCATATTGTGAATTAAGTACATTCTGCGAGTTTATGATTCCTTTTGACACTAAATCGGACCAAGACCAGTCTTCCAAGAAATATTGATTGTAATGATAGTTTTTCTTTGGAGTAGTCTCTCCCCAAGAAAAGAAATCTCCATAACTTTCTGTATATGAAGTACCCACGTTGCAAGTAGCCCATTTCAAACCACTAGGCAAACCCAAATCCACGTAGTCATAGCCGTCAACTTGACCGCTCACTGACATTATGTAGTCATTATGAAACACCTCCTTGACATTCTCGACCTCGAACTTGTCTGTGGCATTGTCCGAAGTGAATACATTCATGTATCTGGTGGAAGTTGATTGGTCAGTTTCGTAGTTTACTTTTTCAACATTTTCAAGGTCATAATAGGTAACCTTGCCATCTGTTGTCTTGACGTTCATATATTCAACTGCACTTGCAGTTAAAGCAAGCGTAGGCATTAGCATTGATAGAATTATCTTCTTCATCTTGAGTCAGTTATTTACGAATTAGCTTGATTGTTTTCTCCCCTATAATCAACAGATACACACCCTTTTGATTAGGCAAAACCATAGTCGCGAAACCGTTCTCGTCAGCACGTGTTTCTCTAATAACAACACCGCAAGCTGTTGCCAGAACAACACCCTCATTTGCATTGGCATGATATACTTCAACTATTTCGTCATTAACAGTTACTATGCCAATTTCGTCTGCAGGCAGAGAAAATGAGGAAGAAGAATTGACCTCGGTAAAGTAGTAATTCTTAACTCTTTGGAGTTCGTAACTTGTATATTCGTCACCATCTACAACAAGATTTCCATAACTATAGGTAATCTCTGGATTTGAATCTAGCAAGAAATTGTATTTCTCGCCATCCTTCATCTCAATAGTCATGCAATTCTTTTCGGCATAGAGTCCATAGGAAATGCATAACATGAAAAGCGCAGCAAAAATTTTCTTTGTCATGTCAAATGTTAAAATATATATTCAAAATACTTGGCAAAAATACTAAACTTAAGCCACGAGGCAAAATTCTAATAGTCAAAAGGAAAAGTCAATTCTTAAAAATTCTTAAACGATCATGGAACGATTTTCAAACAATCCCCAAATGTATATCGGCTTCCCGAAAACAATAATGTAAAAATGAAATTTGTAAACCCTTGTCCAATATAAAACTTAGGGCGAAGAACATTTGATTTCGGAAACGCAAGCCTAAAGCACAATCTTAATGTAAAAATTCGTTTCTGACATGATATTCATCTAATTCAAATTTTCAATTTTCAATAAATGACAAAGAATAAACAGGTCTTATTTCCCTTTTGAGTGCAGGGCGAACATCTTTCTACTATTTGTTTCGCATAAATTTTAGCTAAAAAGTCATATATTATTTACACAAGAATAAACAGACACTACCCCAATACACTCATAATTCTACCTTCTGAAGCGACCTGCGAGGTATATACTATGTATATACCCAGCATAGAACGTTTTTATTTTTTTTGTGAGGCGCCGCCGAGCTAATAACTATTATACCCTTATATATAATAATTATTATAAACTTATAATATGAGGTGTAACATCATCAAATGATTTGTCTGTATGATGTTACTATTAAAATAGAATCAAGAGTATTAAATAAATATGGGACGGAGAATTTGAGTTTGTATCTAGTTGTTTTTCAAATATATACGTTAAGAAATCGAGCGCTAAATGTCGAAAGTATGGTATTTATATGTCGAATCTATGGTAATATTCGGCTATTTAACTGTCAATTCTATGGTATTTATGTGTCGAGTTTATGGTAAAATATTGAAATACAGTCTAATTTTGCGCTAAATGTCGATTCTATGGTAAATTTTAGGTATTTGTTAATCTTATAGGCAATAAATAACTACTATTATATAAATGATTGATATACAATACTTTTACACTTTAAGTGTCGAATCTATGGTATCTAATTTTCAAGTTTATGGTAATTTTGAGCATATATTATAACGCCTTGAAAACAGCCTAACTGTCGAGTTTATGGTAAAAATAAGGCTATATTGGGGCTTTATCTGTCAATTTTATGGTAAAATTTGGCTTTAACTGTCGAGTTTATGGTAATTGAATAATAATTAGGTGCATTTTTTAGCAGTTTCTATAGCCAGATCGTTTCTTTCTTTTTACTGAACTGTCGAGTTTATGGTAAGATTTTAAAGGTACAGAGTCTTTCGTTAAATAATAATATGCAGATATTCAGCAAGATATGTTTTCAACTGTCAAGTTTATGGTAAAATATAGTCTGAAATCTGTAAAATCTAGCTAATTGTCAATTCTATGGTAAGATTTAGCACTAAAAAATCGAATCTATGGTAATAAATGGCTTTAATTGTCGAGTTTATGGTAAATTTAGGCCTGATTTTGCTCTTTTGCCTTATATAAAACCGACATTTCGCATCGTTTTAGTGCTTATTGTCGAGTCTATGGTAATTTTTTCTGGTCCATTTCCAGGCATGATTATAATCTCGACATTTGGCTTGAATAAAGGCGAAATGTCGAATTTATGGTAAATTTCCTAACCCGTTTTTGGTCGGGCAAGTTCTGAAATTTTGCGCTAGATAGGCTTTACTTTGCTTGAAGTCGCTTTCGCAATTTTCACTTTTTGCTTGAAAATCTCAACTTTTGTAACTTGCAGATAAATAGAGAGATATATAAATAATGTCGAAATTATGGTAAAAAAATCCCTATTAAGTGTCGAAACTATGGTATTTTTTATTTACTTTTGCAGAGTAATTTACAAGTGATGATGTATCAATGGAGAACTTATTAAGCCAACAAGACAATAAACCTGTCGTTATTCAGTCGTGGAAATTAACAAAGGTAAAATATAAATTCAATAAAACTGAGAAGAATATATTTCTAAAAATCATAGAAATATCTCAGAAGCATCTTAACAAGGAGAACCTTGGTAAGAAGTGTACCTTTGAAATGCTGCAGAAGTTTGGCAAGGAGTATCCCCAGATTACATTCCCGATAAAGGACCTTTTGAAGAACTCGAACAACTACAAGTATATTTGCGAAAGTTTGGACAGCCTGGGTAGCAAATCCTTTGGTATGCCGGCAAATAAAGACTGGGACTTTCAAAAGTGCTTTTTGTTCTCCAAGGTGTCTGCCAGCGAAAACAAGGGAATAGCTTTGGTCGAGCTGACTCCCGCATTTTGGGAAGCGTTCCTGAATACGGAAACATACAAGAGTATTGACCCGCACCTTGAATACAAGTTTGACAGTGTATATACTATGCGTATGTATGAGCTGTTGGTCGGAAACAAAAGAGAAATCACTTACAAGATTGCAAATCTGATTGATATGTTCTGCTTGGAGAAATACACTGCAAGTCAGTTCATTACATACGTCATTCAGATTGCTCAAAAAGAGATGAAAGAAATGGACGAGTGCCCTTTCTACTTCGAATACGTGGTAACTAAGGAGGGAAGGAAGTTCGACAAGCTTACGTTTATTCTTGTCCATAAAAATGCGACTGACAGTATTCTTGGCGATGTAGTGCTTAGCCAGAATATCGAGTCCGGAGTGAAGTTCATGTTCGGAATCGAGGAGCTTTCAAAGTCTCTAACCGATAAACTTATCAAGCTTCAGGTTTTGATTGGCGAGAAGCCCCTTGAAAAGAAGTTGAAGGATGTATTCATGAAGACGAGCGACATGCGTGAGGAGGGAACTCTGAATGCAGATCCCGTGGCGTATTTGTCCGTTTGCCTTGATAACCTGTACAATGTCTCTGTTTCAAACAAGGAAGAGCAGCAGGCAAGAAAGCAGGAAGCACAAGATATAGAAGTTATAGACACTTTTGACACATTCGTCTCTGCAGTTCCAGAACTTTCTGCACAGGATATGTGTCATAATTCTATTCAACAAGTAAGACAGGATTCGGAATATATGCAGAAAATAGCTGCATACCACCAAGTTACAGTTCAGATGATAGAGTCTGTACTTGACCGAATACTTAGTAACGCTGACCTAAATGCTTCATGGTCTAATGACGATTCTGTAGAGAAGGTCAAGAAGCATTTGATGAATGCCAAGACTATTATTGATGTAATTAAGAACTCTGGTCAGCCCCAATTTAAATCTCCAATGACTGTTTCATCTCGTTTGCAGATGCAACGAAGAAATATTGACGTTCCAAACAAAGAAGACTACAATGAGTGGTAAAATCCAATTGACTAATGAAATCCTAGATGAATACAAGAATATCCAGAAAATATTAAGAGACGGAGGCGAAATAACTAACGGGCAGAGAGCTACTTTGGAAATTGTGAAGGAGTGCAATACTCCGCATAATTTCTATGACACTAAGTCCGGTAAGCTAGTGTGGGATTCTAGGTTAAGTGCAAAACATATCGAATGCTCTTTCAAGAATGCATTTAAGAGTCACATAGAAAACTCTGGTAACATATTCAAGGTTACCCAGGAGGCTAAGGAAAACTGCGAGAGAATTAGCGAATGGCTATATTATCAGCAGAAGCCTTTCCTTATTCTCCAGGGCTCTTTTGGAAATGGCAAGACTTCAAGCGCCAAGTCCATTATGAATGTGATTAGAAAAAGCAACTTCAAATCAAAGAGCTGGGAGGGAGATTTAAACGACAAAGATTTGTCTGTTGCCGAATATGATGCCGCTACCCTATTCGAAGACCTTGCTTTTGGTAGAGTTGACAAGGAGAGGATCTATACAATTCCGTTTCTTAGTATTGATGACCTTGGAGTTGAGCCAGCCTCGTATAATCATTTTGGAACTGTGCTTACTCCGATTCATGACCTTCTGAGGGCTCGTTACGAAAGAAGGTTGATTACCGTAATTACTACAAATCTTACTGCAAAGTTGATTCGAGAGTCTTATGGTGAAAGAATATTCGACAGATTGAAGGAGGCTTCCGAAAGAATACTTTTTATTCAAGATTCATTTAGAGGCTGTGAGGATAATTCCTTTATGAAGATGGCTAAGTAAAGTTTCTTACTTTATTATGTCTTTTATAATCAATAATATAATATTATAAATATGTAATAAAATAATACTATAATATTTATTTATTGCAAGCATTGTTAAGTTGTTATATTATTTTGATTTCTTTTGCAACAAGCGTTAACCGGCTTTCATTGGTTACTCTTATGTGTCTTTAGTTTGTATGTAATATTGCAAGTATATAATATCATAATATTTCTTTAGTTATTAGCATAAGGCATCCTGAAAGATCAGAAACAGGATGCCTTTGTTTGTATTATAGCTCTCATTTCAATAATAAAAAAAACGTTTGTTTTATTGTTCAGTCTTATATTTTGTACTACCCTCCCCTTCAGATTTTGATTTTGTCTATTCTATGATATTAGGTATTTTGTCTAAGTCGGTTTGCCGTTTTTTTAAGTTTCTCGTATTCTCAAATAGCCTTTTTATATAGATTTACCTATATTTTTCATTTTTCTATAATAATATAATGATTATTTGTTTCTGTTTTTAGATTTATTAATTATCTTTGCGTCAGTATTATAATATTGTAATAATATAATTCTATAATACAGAAATAAATATAATATTATAAGATAGAAATAATTATTATATATGACCAAGATTATTACGTTCGCCAACCATAAAGGTGGAGTTGGAAAAACAACGTCAGCCGTAAGTATTGGCGCTGGATTTGCTAAAAAAGGCAAGAAAGTATTGTTGATTGACCTTGATGCTCAGGCTAACCTTACTGCGTCTTTGTCCTCAGTAAACTTTGATGAGACTGACGAAAGAACGGTTTATGAAGCCATGCTTGAGCGAAAGGACATCCCAGTCTATAATGTTTCGGAAAACATGGACATCGTGCCTGCTTCTTTGATGCTTTCTAACGCCGATATGCAGCTAATCAATGCCATCAGCAGGGAAACCATACTCAAGGACCTAATTGCGCCTGTAAAGAGCAAATATGACTATATTTTGATTGACTGTCCCCCATCTCTTGGAATCATGACAATGAACGCGTTCGTTGCCTCCACTGATATTATCATTCCTTTGACAATGGAAACTCTTCCTGTAAAGGGATTGATTATGATGCAGAATTTCCTTGATACAATCAAGAATACTGTAAATCCAGGATTGAACTTGATGGGAATTCTAATCACTAATTACGAAGGACGTAAGATCAACAAGGCCTACGAGGCAAGTGTGAACCAGCAGTACGGAAACCTTGTTTTCAAAACAAAGATTCGTAAGAACATCACGGTTACAGAGGCTCCAGCTGCTCACTTGAGTTTGTTTGATTATGATCCTTCTTGTAATGCGTCTAGTGATTATAGTATGCTAGTTGCTGAAATATCAGCATTATAATATCATAAATATATAATAACCTAATAATATAACATTTATTATGGCTAAGAAAGATTATGGTGCTTTGGTTGCTAATGTAATGCAGCAGACGGTTGCAAATAATGTGTCAACTCCAGCAGTTACTAAGCCTGAGCCGAAGTTAGTTGAGCAGCCAGTAGTAAAGCCTGCCTCAAAGAAGGACAAGGTTTTCACTGCTATAATTGATGAGGAGCTTCTTGAGAAGATGAGATATATTGCTAAGTCGAACAACCTTTCATTCAAGGCGGTTATCGAGGCTTCCTTTAAGAAAAGTATATCTTCATTCGAGGAAAAGAATGGAACAATAGTTGTCGCTAAAAAGGAGTCGGGTAGGGCAGAGGACTTGTTCTAACGCATCTATAATATCTATTATATATAACATTATAATAGATTAAGTATTATTATATGGCAGAGAATACATTTCTCTGCCTTTTTTTATCCTTACTTACTCTTGCCTTTTGAATGAGAGTTTCTACATATTGCCAATTATTTATAATATCTATTATATATAACATTATAATAGATTAAGTATTATTATATGGCAGAGAATACATTTCTCTGCCTTTTTTATCCTTTCTTACTCTTGCCTTTTGAATGAGACTTTCTGCATATTTGCCATTTATTTATAATATCTATTATATATAACAATATAACATCATAAGAATTGTTATGATGTTATTTTTATTTTGCTTTCTTATATGACTTGCAAAGTTTACTTTGTATTCAGATTTGTGTTATATTATAGGAATTTATATACGTGTTGTCTAATCAAGCTTGCTATTCATACGCTCACTCTCAGAACTCATGCTGAAGAGGAAGAACAGGGTGTTCTGCCCTTAACATTCCTCGTATGGACAACAAGTGTATAATTGCCATATTATATCGTTTGGCGATTCTGTGATTAGGAAGGGTAGTGCCTCATTATTTTCTAGTCAGTTTGATAACCATAATTATTCTTAGTTATAATATTATAATAATATAATTACCTAATATATCTTATATTTTTTTTCGTACCTTTTGAATTATCTAATGTGGAGCTGAAGTCCTGATATCTATTCTATATTTTTTGTTGTCTACTATATTTTCGCTCGTATGTGAAGTCAACTCTCTCTAAGCTTTGTCTAACCTGGTTGATTTGTATATAATGATATAATAATACTTATAGCTAATATATAAAGTATATAATATTATAATTATTATTTTAATGTTATATTATTAGTTTCTTTACGTCTCTTAATCTTCTCTGCTTGACCAATTTACACATTATGTGATACGTTTAATTTACTCAAATATTCGCAGATTTTACTTATTTGCTTGCACATCTAGAAAAATCTCTATAACTTGCCGCTGATTATTGGTAGGTTTTGTTGGGTAATTTCTAAAAATGACTTGTTTGGTATTAAGTTTGTTATGGAAAAATCCAATTATCAAACTGATAATCAAAATATATCATATTAACACTATGAATTATTATTAACAAAGTGTTTAATACTAATTTTAACATTGGAAATGGCAGATGGGTTTAAAACGATAAAGGAATTTATCGATTATATAAGCGAAACATACACTACAAGAGCCGCCTACAAATTCATTGTAGATGAAACGGTAGAAAGCAGAAGTTACAATCAACTGAAATCTGATTCATATTCGTTGGCATCGTTTCTCGTCAACAAAGGATACAGCCACAATCACATTGCAATTCTTGGAGAAACAAGTTATGAGTGGATTGTGTCTTTTTTTGCTGTTGTGATTAGTGGCAACGTCGTGATTCCAATCGACAGAATGCTTCCAGAAAAGGAGATGCTTTTCCTATTTGGCAAAGGTGACGTGGATTGCATTCTTCACAGTGAGGATTTCAACCGAGTTGCAGATCATGGCAAGGAATCGGTAGAGAGCGTCAAGGAGACAATCTCTTTTTCTTCAGACGTTTTCAAGCAGGGTATTAAGACTTCTCACGTCGAACTGCCTCAAACCAATCCCGACGATATGGTCGAGATTCTTTTCACATCCGGAACCACAGGCACAAGCAAGGGCGTGATGCTTTCCCAGACAAATATAGTCCATAATTTGAAGGACATCATCAGAATGGACTACGCTTCCAATTTGAAAAGCCACATAGTCGTGTTGAGTGTGTTGCCTATTCATCACACATTCGAGCTTACTGTGGACAATTTGGGAGTGTTAGGCTGTGGTGCAACAGTCTGCATCAACGACAAACTTGAGAATATTGTCAAGAACTTGTGTCTATTCAAGCCGAATATGATTCTTATTGTACCTGCCATTGCAGAGGCTTTCTACAAGAAAATCCAGGAGGCAATCAAAGACCCAGCCACACAGAAGAAGCTTAATCTGGGACGCAGGCTTGTCAAGATGTCAAAGGCTTTGGGTATGGATGCCAGAAGAAAGGTGTTCAAGTCGATGTTGGAAAAATTCGGAGGAGAACTAACAAACATCGTAGTGGGAGGTGCTGCGCTTCGTCCGGAGATTTGCAAGTGCTTCGACGAGTTCGGAATCAATGTTTTCCAAGGCTACGGCTTGACAGAGTGCGCACCTTTGGTGTCAGCCAACTATCCAGGTATGGACAGAGTCGGATCGGTCGGTCAGGCTGTCAAGTATATGGATGTCAAGATTGAGAATGACGAGATTTTGACCAAAGGTCCAGGCCTTATGCTCGGCTACTACAAAAGCCAGGAGCAGACAGACGAGGTAATCAAAGACGGATGGTTCCATACGGGTGATTTGGGCTATATTGACAAGGATGGCTACATCTTCATCACTGGCCGTTGCAAGAGCTTGATTATTCTTGACAACGGAAAGAACATCTATCCGGAGGAGTTGGAAGAGAAACTTCTTCATATTGATGGGGTGAAAGATGCCTTTGTATATGGAGACAAAGGGCGAATATGCGCATTGATTCTACCGTTCGAGACTACTAATATTGAGAAGAAGAGGGCAATAGAGAATGAGGTTAAGAAGATTAACGAGATTCTCCCTACCTACAAGAAAATCACTCTTGTAACCTTCTCAAACAAGGAGTTTCCAAAGACAACTACATTGAAAATCAAGCGACACGAGCTGCTAAAGACTATTCAGAATCAGTCCGCCGACGACGAGGTGAAATATGTTGCACCAAACACACCTACCGAGAAGCAGGTGGCAGAGGCTTTCGAGCAGATTCTGGCGCAGAAGGTCGGCTTGCACGACGATTTCTTTGATATGGGTGGAGATTCTTTGAGTGCTTTCGAGTTGGCTGCAAACCTAGGAATTACAGCGCAGGACATCTATGAATCGCCAACTGTGGAGCAGCTTGCAAAATTCATTGACGAAAGTAGCGACACCGTTCAGGAGGAGAATAATGTGGATGTAAACGCACTTTTGGCGGAGGATGCCAATGTGGTGGTAGAGAATCCTCACAAGTGCATCTTCATCACTGGAGCAACTGGTTACTTGGGCGCACACGTGATGCGTGAGTTCTTGAAAAGGAATCTGAATGTCATAGCGCTTGTCAGGGACGAGGCTCGTTTGAAGAAGACATTGGAGCGTTACTTCCCTAAGGAGTACGCATCATTCAAATATAGGGTAGTGAAGGGAAATATCGAGATGGAGCATTTCGGTATTGACGATGACGCATACGCCGCACTAACAAAAGAGGTGGATACAGTTGTGCATATTGCAGCCAACGTTCACCACGCCGGAAACTATGCTGAGTTCGAGCGAACAAACGTGGGCGGAACAAGGAACGCTATCCAGCTCAGCAAGGATGCCAATGCTGTGCTTCACCACACATCTACGGCTTCGGTTTGCGGTGTGGGAACAGTTCCGATTCCGCAGACTGACAAGCCGTTCGACGAGTTTGTCTTGAATATCGGTCAGAAGTATGTTCAGAACGTCTATATCCACTCTAAATACAAAGCCGAGGAGGCTGTGTTGCTTGAAAGAGCCAACGGGTTGAGGGCAAACATCTATCGTATAGGAAACTTGACGTGGAGAAAGTCTGACGGTCTGTTCCAGAAGAATGCCGAAGAGAACGGATTTATCGGAAGGTCAAGAGGTCTATTCAAGGCAAGACTCTATAGTCCGGAGTTGGCAGAGTACCCGATGGATTTCACCGCTGTTGACGAGTGTGCGGAGGCATACGCAAAGCTTGTGCTACACAACAGAGCCAACAACGTCTATCAGCTGTATAACCCGAACGCCTACACTATTCAGGAACTTGCGAGCAAGATGTTCATGAGATTCAAGTGTATTCCTAAGGATGAGTTTGCAACCTTCTTGAAAGAGCATATCATGGACAAGGACATTGCAATCTTGTCGTTCTACAGCTCGATTGCTTCTAAGTCAAGAAACGTGCCATTGAACAATGACTTCACAACCAGGACATTGAAGGATTTAGGTTTCAAATGGCAGAAGATAGGCTTCTTCTACTTGAGATATTTCAGAAGATTCATGAAATAATCGGGTGGAGCAGAACAAAAATAGGACAGGCAGAAACCTGTCCTATTTTGTTATGGATTTACAACATTTTAAATCAACCCTTTATATGATTCAAAATCTCCTCAATTTCTTTCTTTCCCAACCATGTAGGGCACCCCTGCATTATAGCTTCCCACTTCACTCTGCTCACAATCTGAGGATAGTCCTCCTTCTTGATGTCGGCAAACTGAGTCTGGACTCCCAAGTCCGCCAACAGCTGGTCGATAGCCTTGATGAAGCCTTCTGCATTGTCGGCTATGCCACTGTTCTTTGCCAAGAAATCAAGGTCTGCTCTTGCGTCTTTCAGTGATGCCCTCAATACATGCGGAAGAATTACACCGCAAGCCAAACCATGCGGAATATGGTAGTTTTCCCCAATGCGGTGAGCGATAGCGTGGACAAATCCAACGGCATTTCTGCGAAAGTTTATTCCGGCATTATAAGCCGCTTTAGCCATTGCCAAACGAGCCTCCTCATTGTCAGGTTCATCCTTGACTACCGGCAGGTATTTGAAAATGTCACGGCAAACCTCAGGAGCTGACTTTGCATCTTCCTTGAATGCAGGCTTCAATTTGCTGATGAAAGCTTCCACCGAGTGAGTCAATGCATCAAGTCCGGCATAGACGGTAGGATTGGCTGGTACTGTATGAAGAAGATTATAGTCGAAGACAATGTGTCTCGGCATAAACTTGTCTGTGGCGATGGCGCACTTCTTATGTTTCTTTTCATCAGTGATGACAGAGAAATATGTCACTTCCGAACCGGTGCCAGATGTAGAAGGCAGAACGTACAGAGGTATGGATTTGACAAGCGGACGAATATAGAAAGCCATTGCACTGACCGGCATCCATGAGTTTGTGGCTCTAAGCGCAATCACCTTGGCACAGTCAATTACCGAACCACCTCCGGCAGCGACTACGCAATCGCAGTTGTTGGCCTTCAACACCGACAACCCTTCCTCCACGTTCTGAATAGTTGGGTCTGGAACGATATTTGTGAACACCGTTGTCTTTATGCCCTTTTCATTAAGCTTTTCAATCAGTTCGTGAAGCATGTTCTCCCTGTTGATAGTGCGGCTGCAGGCAATGAATACGGACTTATATCCGGCCTCTTCAATAGGTTTGGCCAGCTCAGAGGCAACGCCTTTGCCAAAAGTGACGGGAATAGAGTCGGCATTTTTCATTTTCATATATAATGCCGCAAAAGCTTGTATCGGGTTCATCATAATTTTTGTGTCTAATATTCTTATTTGCGAAGATATAAATTTTTTTGCTTCAAAGTGTCCTATGTGATGAAAAAGTCATTCTAAAAGACAATAGGCAAGCCCGAAAATGTTTAACGAACTTCAAGATTAGGTTAGTTTTTCCCATTCCATTTCTTCAAAATCTGTGCGGCAATGCTTCCGGAGAAGTTGTGCCAGACAGAAAATATGGCACCCGGCACAGCCGCCAGCGGGAACATTGCGAAGTGCGTTGTTGCCAGAGAAGTGGCGAGTCCGGAATTCTGCATGCCAACCTCTATGCTTATTGCCGTGCGTTTCTCCGGAGACAGTCCTATTACCTTGCCAGCCAAATAGCCAAGAGACAGACCAAGTATATTGTGCAGTACTACAGCCACAGCTACAATCAGGCTGCATCCGAGGATACTCTGGACATTGTGGGAAACGATAATTCCTATGATAGAGGCAACAACGAGCGTTGAAAACATTGGCAGATAGGGGGTTATCTTCTGTATAAATCCATTGAAAAAGTGGCTTGTCACTAGTCCCGCAACTATTGGCAGAATCACTACCTGCACAATGCTGATGAACATTTTTACAATATCCACAGGTACAGATTCTCCGGCGAGAAGCAGCACAAGAGCCGGTGTCACAAACGGAGCCAGCAGGGTTGAAACTCCCGTCATTGCGACACTTAGTGCGACATCACCCTTGGCTATATAGCAAATCACGTTGCTTGCAGTTCCTCCGGGGCAGCAGCCCACGAGTATCACTCCCAATGCAAGCTCCGTAGGAAGGTTGAGCAAATGGCAGATAGTCCACGCGGCACACGGCATTATGATGAACTGTGCGAGCTCGCCCACGACAATCTCTTTGGGATGCATCAGCACTGGCTTGAAGTCGGACGGCTTCAGTGTAAGTCCCATTCCGAACATCACTGCGCCGAGCATAGGGTTTATGGTCGCCATTCCTATCCATAGAAAAGATTGGGGGGCAAAGAATGCGATTGCTGTTACTGCCACAACAACTATTGTAATGTTTGAGGCTATCCAAGTTGCTATTTTGTTGCTCATTTGTTTCTTTTGATTTCCAATGCAAAATTACTTGTTTGTTTCCAAAAACAATATTGAGTGTAAGATATATTTTCAATGAAATCTGAAGGTAAAAAAACAACAAAGTTTCATTATTTGTCAATTTGGAAGATAAAAATGAACTAAATGTACTGCGAGGCAAATAATTGAGCATTATATTTGATATGTTTGCACAAAAGCAAGGATTTTAAAAATTTTTAAAGTACATTTGCAGAATATGAACATTATTTGATATGAGAAATTACGTTATGACACTGCTTCTCACACTTCTCTATAGTGTGGCTGCATTCTCACAAAGCGGAGGAGACAAAATTATCGGAAATTACCTGGTTGAGTACGAAGGACATCAATCCAAGGTAAAGATCTTCAAGTATAAGGACGGCTACAGAGTTCAGAACTATTGGATGAAAGAGCCTAACCATCCGGACGGAACACCTGTCAGGGACATAAACAATCCTGACAAGTCTAAGCGCAACACACTGATGACAGAGGTTGTGTTCGTGGACAAGGTTGTTTACAAGGACGGGGAGTGGACTGACGGACAAATCTATGACCCGACATCGGGCAAGTCATACAATGTAAAGATGAAATTCGACGATGACAAGACTCTGCATCTCAGGGCCGGTGTTTGGGGTGTGTACCCAAAGTCAATATACTGGAAGAAACTGCAAACGGCAACGCCTGAAAAATAACGCATGAACTGTCTGCTTCTATACTATACCGGCACCTTCAACACTCGCTATATAACGCAGAAGTTGAAGCTGCGTCTGGAAAGGGAGGGGTGGAATGTGTCCACCTACGAGATTGATCCGCTCAATAACGAGAGGCTGGATTTCTCTGCGTATGACATAATCGGTTTAGGAAGCCCTATATATGGCTTTGCCGCTCCGTACGCATTCCTTAAATTCATTCGCCAGCAGAAGTTTCCTGCCGGTATCAAGGCGTTCATATACAAGAATTCCGGCGAGACGTACCATGCCAATGACGCATCGTCAAAGTATTTTCTGCGCAAGCTACACAAGGACAAGGTTGACGTGCAGAACGAATATCATTTCATGATGCCCTACAACATTCATTTCCCTTTCGACGACTACTGCATCCGAGAGATGATGGAGATGAACAAGAAACTGCTAGAGATACTTGTCAACGAAGTGAAGAATGGAATTCCAAACCTCAGTCCGTACAAATTGTGGCCAAGGTTTGTGACGACTGTAGTTGCCCGTCCTCAGTACATTGGCGGAGATGCAAACTCTTTTCTTTACCATGTCGATATGAACAAGTGCATAGACTGCGGACTCTGCATCAAGCGTTGTCCGACGCAGAATATCTATAGGAAGCCTTCAAAAGACGGTAGGGGAGAGTTCGCCTTCCATCACAACTGTTTGATGTGCATGCGATGTTCTTTCTTTTGTCCCGCAGATGCATTCGATATCGGGTTCCTTGAGGACTGGGGCTGGCACGTGAACAAGAAGGGCGGCTACGACTACAGGAAGATTGAGCAGATGCCCCTTGACGAACCCTTTGTCACAAACAGCACAGAGGGATTCTTTACATGCTACTGCGAAAAATACGAAGCCATAAACAAGCGGTACAGGGAACTGTTCGGGAACAAGCCGGTCGAGAATCCCGACTGGGCGCCTTCTCCCGTGTCGGAAAGATGGAAGGAGGAGAACAGCAGGGTGACGGCACTCAAGCACTCTGACCGAACATACAAGCAGGCGAAAGCCTTTTATATAGACAGTCTTTTCTCTGAATAACAAGACTAAAACTACTTAATAATTACCATGGAGAATTCAAAACTTTTCACGCCATTCAAACTCGGTCCTATCACTTTGCGAAACCGCACAATACGTGCGTCTGCTTTCGAGTCTATGGGAAAGGACTTTGGTCCAACTCAGGATTTGAAGGACTATCACGTGGCAGTGGCTAAGGGTGGAATAGGAATGACTACTTTGGCCTATGCTTCAGTGAACAGAAGCGGAATATCGTTCAACAGCCAGCTTTGGCTCCGTGACGAGATTGTGCCGGGACTACGTGACATTACGGACGCAATTCATGCCGAGGGTGCTGCAGCAAGCATTCAGATAGGTCATTGCGGCGACATGACTCACTTTTTCACTGCCGGTTGTATGCCCGTTGGCCCTTCAACAGGCTTCAACCTATATTCGCCGACTTTTGTACGTGGACTCCGTAAGAGCGAACTGCCCGGAATAGCCAAGGATTTCGGTAAGGCCGTAGAGGTGGCCCACAACGCCGGTTTCGATGCTGTCGAGGTACACGTTGGACACGGATATTTGATTTCTCAGTTCCTTAGCCCTTACACAAACCATCGTCGTGACGAGTTCGGTGGCTCTCTTGAAAACCGCATGCGTTTCATGAACATGTGTCTGGACGAATGTGTCGAGATGGGAGCTAAGTATGGAATGGCTGTGACTGTGAAGCACAATATGGAGGACGGTTTCAAGGGGGGAATAGAAATTCCAGAATCAATAGAGATAGCCAAGGAGATTGAGCGTCGCGGTGTCGATGCAATCACACTTTCCTCAGGGTTCGTTTCCAAGACTCCTATGGCTGTTATGCGTGGCAGAATACCAACCAAGACTATGGCGCACTATATGTCGTTAAAGTCGCTTCCGCAGAAGATTGTTGTCTCGCTTTTCGGAAAGTGGCTGATAAAGACTTGGCCTTACGAGGAGTGTTTCTTCCTGGAGAATGCCAAGAAGTTCCGCAATGAAGTGAAAATCCCGTTGATTTATGTTGGCGGACTGGTTTCCAGAGAGGGTATAGAGAAGGTTCTTGGGGAAGGTTTTGAACTTGTGCAGATGGCTCGCGCACTTGTCAACGACCCTGCTTTCGTAAACAAGCTTAAAGAGGGGGACATGGCAACCCGTTCAGGTTGCGACCACCGAATTTACTGCGTTGCCCGTATGTATTCCGACAAGATGGTCTGCTGTCACAACTGCAAGGACATTCCCGACAAAATCTGGGATGAATTGAAAAAGATTCAGTAATGTGATGCCGCAGATGAAGAACATCATAATTACAGGTGCATCGGGCAGTATCGGTGCCGCCGCATCTTGTGTCCTGGCTCAACAGGGGTGGCACGTCATCATGGCTTGTCGAGACGTGAACAAAGGGGAGAAGGTAAAGGCGGAAATTCTCTGCAAATGCCCCACTGCAAGTGTCGAAGTGCGCGAACTGGAGATGTCTTCCCCAGAGTCAATACGTGATTTTGCAGAGGGACTAAAAGGTACAACGGTCAATGCTCTCTTCAACAATGCAGGTATAAAGGCGCATAAGTATGTCGAGACAGCACAGGGCATTGAGCAGAATATGGCTGTAAACTATATTGGAGCCGCCATGCTGACCGAACTAATCGTTCCGCTTATACCTGCAGGAGGAAGTGTAGTGAATATGGTGTCGCTGACAGTACGCTTTGCCAAGCTTGACATGAACTGGAGGGAGCGCAAGCCGGAGGAGTTCAGCCAGCTCGGTTTCTATAGCACTTCAAAACTTGCCTTTCTGTACTATTCCATAGGTCTTGCCAGACGTTGTCCGCACCTTAGCGTCAATGTGTCGGACCCGGGTATTGTGAACAGCAATATGATTACTATGGGGCATTGGTACGACCCTTTGGCGGACATTTTCTTTCGTCCGTTCATCAAGACTCCGGAGCAGGGTGCAGAGCCGTCACTCAACGCACTAAACTATGTCGGCAGTTTGCAGTACTTTGTCGGTAGGAAGCATAGTCCGATTGCCGGCAAATACGTTGAATCTCCGCTCGTTGAACAGTTATGGCAGCAGCTTGGCTCGTATTTGCGGACGTAGGCTGTTAAATTGTTCTGTTGAAGATAAACGAGCCAATGTCACTTCTATGAAGTCTGCAGATATAGTCAGAAACTGTATTGAGGCTTTGTATTATGTTTTCAAATAATCTGGGGATTATTATTGTCTTTTTCAAAAGGCTTTATAGAATAAGAAAGGTATGGACATTTGTTTGTCCATACCTTTCTAGTTTTAGTTCAATCGTTATGAAGACTTGATTATCTTGATTATTCTCTATTTTTAAGCATCTGCCTTGAAATTAGAGTTGTCAATTCAGCCTTTATATTTCTACGATTGGAAAGGACAAAAAAACTACTTTCCGGCTCTGCCAATGTTTTCGAACACACCGATAAACTTGTCCAGCAGCCCTGCCATAGACCTCAGCTCCTCTTCGTTTATTCCATTGCTCACTACTTCTCGGGCAAGACAGTTTGGAACTTCCTTGATTTGTTCCTCAAGCCGTTTGCCTTCACCGGTAAGTGAGATAATTCGTGAGCGTGAGTCTGCCTGACTTTTCTGGCGGACAATGAGGCCTTGTTTCTCCATTCTTTGAAGAAGTGGTGTCACAGTATTCGTCTCGAGATGCAGATGTTCGGTAATCTCGCTTATTATTCTGTTGTCCTGTTCCCAAAGCAGCATAAGTACCAGGTACTGAGGGTAAGTTATGCCAAACTTTTTGAAGAAAGGGGAATACGCCGAAGTGACGAGTCGTGCAGCTGTATATAGTCGAAAGCACAGCTGATTGTCAAGCTTTAGTTGTGGGTATGCCATTTTAACTAAAATTTTATTGTAGCTAATCTAACGGCAGGGTTTACTATTTCTTTAGGCTGTATTTTTGGCGCAAAGCCTCGCGTTCTTCTTCGGGCAGGCTTCCCATGTAGCCCTTCCAACCAGGGCAGAAACCTATGTGCCAGTGCCAAAAACGACCAAGCAGTGACTTAGGGTCGTTGTCATACTTTGCTCGCAGTTTACAGTCTGCGCATTTATACTCTTTTGCCATAATATAATGATTTTAATGTTATTTATTTCTTTTTGATTTCCACCACTCTTTGATTTTCAAGATGCCCTCTTTCCCGATTATGGTAAGTCCGCCATACTGGAATGTCTTTGCCAGACCAAAGAACACGGTCCAAAGCGCAACTTTCATTGAATTGCTTATAGGGAATGCTGCCTGGGCGAATGCTAGAATGTAGAATGGTATGCACATGGCAAGTATGATTACGCCAGTGCGAAAAGAGAATTTTTTTAGAAAGTTTTGAATTCTTTCTTTCATTTATTTTATTCTTTAACTGTTGTTTATGAGGAAGTTATCCGTATAGTTCTTTGACTATGCTTCTTAATGTCTCTCCGTGTTTTCCTTCGTCACTTGCAAGGGACATAAACTTTTCGTGAATTTTCGGATTGTCCTTTGCAATTCTCTCTGCAATCTTTTTGTAGAGAATTACAGCATTGATTTCTCCTTGCTGAGCTTTAAATAAATCTGCTTTGCTGATAGTGTCCATATCGTATGCGATTTAGTGATCTATCTTGTAAATCGTTAGTATTGTTTGTTATATCTTCGGATGCAAAGATAGTACAATTTATTTAATATCGCATACGACATAATGGTTTTTCTAATTTTTTTTTGCTTTTCCCCTATACTTGAATAGGCATACCAATATGTTTAAGCATGGTGTTGCGGATTCGGTGGCTCTTTTCTTTTTTAATCATAGACCTCTGACAGAAGAATCAACAACTTGCATTTCGATAACCGAGAAACTTAAAAGCGACTGTACAAACATTCATTCAAGCCTGAGGCTGACAGGCAACGAACAGACACATGTATTTTCTTTCTCCATAATTCTTGGCAGAGAACAATCAAACAACTTATACTCATATAGTTACCTTTGCATAGAAATTTGCATTTGAGCATTCCCTTTTCGCTTTCATCGGCGATAAAATGAGAGATGCCGAGGGCGATGGAAGGTGTATGGGATTGGGAAAACATGAAATGAGATAAAAAAAAGCCACCGATGAGGTCGATGGCAGCCTAATGTTTTCACAACGGAATAATCCTTATTGTGAATTGCTCAAAAAATCCTATTGCAAAGTTAAATACTTTTATTATATTTGCAAGCATAAACCGTTTAAAATTTAAAAATGAAGAAAATTTTAGGATTAGACCTGGGAACAAACAGCATAGGCTGGTCAGTTATCAATGAAGACGAAAAAGGGAAGAAAAGCATAATAGCAGCAAGCAGCCGCATTTTGCCTTTCGATTCCGACATGATAGGAAACTTTGAAAAAGGAAACAAGGTTTCTGCAACTGAAATCCGAACACAACTGAGAGGCGCACGCAGACTTCGTGAAAGATTCCTTTTACGAAGGGAAAGACTGCTTCGTGTACTTGCTCATATAGGATTTCTTCCCAAGCACTATGCCGACAAGCTTGACAGATACGGCAAGTTTGTTGACGACTCCGAACCTAAGATAGCATGGGACAAGGACAACAATGGCAAAAACCAGTTCCTGTTCATGGACAGCTTTAACGGAATGGCTTCGGATTTCAAGGAAAGACACGGAGATATAGCAATACCACACGACTGGACTCTATACTATTTGAGAGCAAAGGCTACAAAGGAGAAAATCAGTAAGGAGGAGCTTTCGTGGGTACTTCTCAGCTTCCTGCAGAAAAGGGGATACAATCCTACCGCCGGTCTTGACGAAGTGCCTGAGGATGAGACCAACAAGAAAACTAGAGAATTTTTCTTGAGAGGCAAAATCAAAAGCATTTCGGACACAGGAAGAATGTTCAAAGATTTGAAGGTTCTGCTTGTCGAACTTGAGGACGGAACAAAGGGCAAGTTTTACAGAAAAGATGTTCCCAACTGGATAGGCGAAGAAAAGACAATAATAGCAGTAATGCAGATAGACAAGGAAGGCAATGACAAAATGGACAACGACCTGAACTGTCCTGACTGCAAATTTCAAATCCCTACGGATTTGGAATGGGACTCGAAGTGGGCTCTACTCAAGAAACGCACAGAACAGGAGTTAAGGGACTCCGGACTCTGCATAGGTGAATACATATACAACGCACTGCTTTCAAATCCTTCACAGAAGATTATTGGCAAACTTGTCAGAGTTGTGGACAGAGAACTGTATGAAAACGAACTTAATGCCATACTTACTGCACAATGCGAGTTTCATCCGGAGCTAAAGAACGAGAGTTTGTACAAGGAGTGCATAGAACTGCTCTATGCATCCAACGAAGCATACCGCCAAAGTATTGCACGCAGGGGATTTGTATATCTTATAAAAGATGACATAATACTATATCAAAGGCCTCTCAAAGTCAAGAAAAACCTGATTTCCGACTGCCAGTTTGAAAAGACAAAGGACAGCCAGGGCAATGAATATGGAGTGAAATGTATTGCACGTTCGCATCCGCTTTTCGAGGAGTTCAGACTTTGGCAATGGGTGTCTAACGTAAAGATATTGCAAAAGGGCAACGAGATTGATGTAACTAACAAGTTCATAAGCGACAACAACGAGAGACAGAATCTGTTCGAGATGCTCAAGAACTATGAGTCCATCGACATGAAAGCATTCCTAAAGCTTTACATGCCAAAGGGCAACGAGTACCAGAAATATCGCTGGAACTATGTCGAGGACAAGTCCTACCCATGCTGCAACACAAACGCAAGGATTGTCAAGGCTCTCGAAAAGGCAGGTATAGAGACAAAGGGAACAACAGACAATGCGACAATAGAATCGCTTTGGCATATACTCTATTCAGTATCCTCGAAGAAGGAACTAGAAAAGGCAATGAAACAATTCTGCGTGAAGCACTATCCCGCAGCTGACAGCACAGCATTTGCCTCAGCTTTTATTAAAATTCCTGCTTTTGTCAAGGAATACGGCTCATATTCGGCGAAAGCCATCAAAAGACTGCTTCCGCTGATGCGATGCGGTGACTTGTGGAACGTCGAGGACATCGACACAACCACTATGGCAAGAATAAAAATGTTCCTGGCGGACAATAAGGATGCATCCATATCGGAACGTGCATGGAACAACGTGAAGAAAGCAGAGTTGAAAAGCATCGATGACTTTCAAGGTCTGCCGCTTCACCTTGCATGCTATATTGTGTATGACAGAAGCAGCGAAACCCAGGATACAGACAAATGGGAATCACCTGCCGACATCGACGATTTCGTAAACAAGTTCAAACAGCACTCGCTGAACAACCCTATCGTTGAACAGGTGACTCTTGAAACACTTCGTGTAGTGCGTGACCTTTGGAATAGATATGGAAAGGTTGACGAGATACATATCGAGATGGGAAGAGAACTGAAGCAGACAAGCGAACAGCGAAAGAACGCAACATCAAGAATCCTTGAAAACGAGACTGCAAACCGAAGGGCAAAGGCTCTGCTTCTTGAGTTCAAGAATCCTGAGTTCGAGATTTTGAATGTTCGCCCTAACTCTCCGTCCCAAATGGAGATTTTCAGAATATTCGAGAATGACATTCTTGAATCGTATGAACACAAGGAGTTCGACAGTTTCCTCAAGATGTATGCCAACGCAGACAGCAAGAAATGGCCGTCAAAGGCAGAGGTCAAGAAATACAGACTATGGCTTGAACAGAAATACCGCTCCCCATACACTGGCAATTTCATTCCACTTTCTCGCCTGTTCACATCTGACTATCAGATAGAGCATGTAATTCCGCAGGCACGGTACTTCGACGACTCTTTCACAAACAAGGTTGTATGCGAGGCAGAAGTCAATCTGCTCAAGAGTTCGCAACTGGGATACGAGTTTATATGCAACCATCACGGACAGAATTTAGGAAAAGGTGTAGAGATATTTTCAGTTGAACGATACGAGCAGTTTGTCAACGACACTTACGGAAGCAACAAGCAGAAAATGAAGAAAATGCTTGCAAAAGACATACCTGATGTGTTCAACGAACGACAGATGAACGACACAAGATACATCAGCAAACTTATATCTTCACTACTTTCAAAAATAGTCAGAGAAGAAGGCGAAGATGCCGAAGTGTCAAAGAACATCGTATCTGTAAACGGTTCTATAACAACAAGACTCAAGAAGGACTGGGGATTGAACGATGTATGGAACCAGATTCTGCTTCCTCGCTTCGAAAGGCTCAACAATATGATGAATGTTGAATACTTTACAGCGATAACAGAAAACGGGCATCGCATTCCTCAGCTTCCATTTGATTCAAAACTTGACAAGAAGCGACTTGACCACAGACACCATGCTATGGACGCAATAGTCATTGCCTGCGCCACAAGGAATCATGTCAACTTGATTAATAACCTTGCAGCAAAGAGCGACATAACAAGGTATGACCTGCAGAAACTGCTTCGCAAACACGAGACATACACAGACGAAAACGGAAAAAAACGAAACTGCTTCGGCGATTTCTTGAAACCTTGGGATACATTCACCGAGGATGCTAAGGCTGTGCTTTCCGCTGCTATTGTCAGCTTCAAGTATGCAAACAGAATACTCACACGCACTTCCAACCACTATCAGAAGTACGAGGATGACGAGAACGGAAACAAGAAGAAAAAAACTGTAAAGCAGTCAAAGGGTGACGGTTGGGCAATACGAAACTCACTGCACAAAGACACCGTATTCGGAAAGGTTAACCTTCAAAAGACAAAAGAGGTTGCGGTTAAGGATGCCGTCAAGGACACATCGAAAATCGTTGACAGAAAAGTACGCAAGACTATCTGTGACATGCTTGCAGAAAACAAGAAGATGAAGGATATAGAGTCTGCTGTCGGCAAAAGAGTACAGGTTTATTGCTACACAAACGAATCAGATAAACCTTGCTATGCTACACGCAAGACAATAGACACGACTTTTGACAAGAAAAAGATACTGGAGCATGTAACTGACACAGGCATTCAGAAAATCTTGCTCAACCACCTTGAGGCAAACGGCAACAATCCGAACACTGCCTTCTCGCCCGAAGGTATTGAGGAGATGAACAGCAACATTGTAGCACTGAACGGAGGTGTACAACACCAACCTATATACAAAGTAAGATACTATGAGGCAAGCGAATCCAAGTTCAGCATAGGAACAACCGGCAACAAAAAGGACAAGTTCGTGGAAGGTGACAAGGGTTCAAATGCTTTTTATGCCATATATACCGACAAAGACGGAAAACGCTCTTACCGTACAGTCACGCTTAACGAGGCTATTTCAAGAATGAAGGATGGCAAGCATGCTGTTGAAGATACATACGGCGACGCAAAGCTACTTTTCTATCTTCAGCCTATGGATATTGTCTATCTGCCAACTGAAGCAGAAAGAGAAAAAGGTATTGACTGGAATAATATTGACCGTTCGAGAATTTACAAGTTTGTAAGTAGCAACAATGTACAATCGTTCTTTACTCCTTTTTCTGCTGCAACCGCTATAGTTGACAAAATGGAATTTGAATCCCTAAATAAAATGTCAAAAGCAATTACAGGTGAAATGATCAAGGAATTCTGTGTCAAAATCAAGATTAACCGAATTGGCGAAATAGAGCATGATTAAGAGGACAATAGCCTTCAGTACCCCGGCATACCTATCGCTCAAGGACAAGCAGCTGGTTGTAAAGTTCCCGGATGATGAAAAATCTCCATGCACAATCCCTATAGAGGACATAGGGGTTGTGCTGTTGGAGCATAGACAAATAACCATAACTTCGGGACTTATTTCCGCATTGGTAGAAAACAACTGTGCTGTAGTATCGTGCAACGAAAAGAATATGCCGACTGGCCTAATACTTCCGCTAGAAGGACACACATTGCAGAGCGAGAGGTTTACAGACCAAATAAATGCCTCGCTACCTCTAAAAAAACAACTGTGGCAACAGACAATACAATACAAGATACGCAATCAGGCAGCTGTATTGCAGAACATCTGCGAACTGCCGGCAACAAACATGCTAGCCTGGGCAAGAGATGTAAGAAGCGGAGACCCCGACAACTACGAAGGCAGGGCGGCAGTATATTACTGGAAAAACCTGTTTCCAGAAACAGAGAACTTCAAAAGGGACAGATACGGAGAGACTCCTAACAATGTACTGAACTATGGCTACGCAATACTTCGTGCCGTGATTGCACGTGCCTTGGTTGGCAGTGGACTGCTTCCAACTCTCGGCATTCACCATCATAACAAATACAACGCATATTGTCTTGCCGATGACATCATGGAACCATACAGGCCCTATGTGGACATATTAGTAAGAGATTTAATAGATGATGGGTATGAACTATGTGAGCTTACTCCAGAAATAAAGAAAGAACTTTGGAAAATACCAGCCATAGATGTAAATATAGGAGATAAAACAAGTCCTCTGCTTGTCGCGGCATCCACTACAACATCTTCGCTTGCAAAATGCTACAGCGGAGAGCTGAGAAAAATAGTTTACCCGGAAATGCCAACACTATGAGTTTGGAAAGACTTAACAAATACAGAGTTATGTGGGCTATAGTATTCTTTGACCTGCCAGTCACGGAGAAGTCTGACGCACGTGCTGCTCAACATTTCAGAAAATTCCTGATGCAGGAAGGTTTTACAATGATGCAGTTTTCCGTCTATATGCGTTGCTGTCCAAGTATGGAAAATGCGAACGTACACCTCAATCGTGTACGCCAGTTCCTTCCTGTTCATGGAAATGTCGTGCTGTTCACGATTACTGACAAGCAATTCGGCCAAATGCAATTTTATTCTAACCTTGAAAAGAAAAAAGAGAAAAGCGAAGAGGACAATAGCCATTCATACGAACAGTTAACCATTTTTTAAGATATGCAAAAATCATAACAAACAAAAAAGTTCATCAACTATGATGAACTTTTTTATTTTCTAAACATCCTTGCAACTATTTGTTTTTCTGCAATATACAAGCAATAAGTTGTTATTGCGTAAGCAAAGATAGGATTTTTTGAGCAATTCACAAC
>JAKSKX010000024.1 GCA_024401535.1 Paludibacteraceae bacterium
CAACCATTATTACAATCTTTGTCTTCACTGAAACAGTCGATTCCTGAATCATACAGATAATATGAAATACGATAGTTTCCATAGTTAATATATGGTTCTACGGCATCATTGAACAAACGTGCCATAAGTTGCAAACGAGAACCATCAATGCCATTAGCAAAAGAGACATTAACCCTAGGACGACCTCCGTCAATCCATCCGGCTTCGGAAGAGTTTTCAAAGTTGATAGTAAACTTTGCCATGTTTCCGTCATTAACCTTTCTTCTGTCAACGTCCTTAGAGATAAGCAAAGAACGAGCAACCACGTCCACACAGTTACGCTGCATAGTTGGAGTCTTGTAATTAGGATACTCGTTAGTAACCCAACCCGAACCGTTGGAACATTTGACCTCTGCTGTTGTACAGTAACGGCCGCTTGCATTATCCGCTGCCTTCAACTTGTACCAAACCTGACCTACTGTCTTTGCCAAGTTGCCAGACTCGAAGTCCAAGTTTACACCAACCTTGTTGTCACTCTTGAGACCAGCCACTGTACCGATATTCCAAGTGACTGTATGGTTCGCCTTGTTATAGACACCACCTTCTGAAGCTTCAAGGAAAATAAAGTCTTCAGGAACATTCTCAACAATTATCACATTCTTGGCATCTACCGAACCATAGTTACGATAATCCAAAAGGAACTTTATCTGGTCACCTGTATAGCAATAGGTTACAGAGTCCTCGATAGCACGATAAATCTTCATGTTAGCCAGAGGATTCATCTGGCTTGGAGCATGGTAGTTACCAGAAGTTACCATCATACCCAAATGACGAGCCCAACCATGCATGTAATGAGGCACACCTGTAAGGTAGTTATCGCCATGATCTGTTCCATAGTCCCACTCGATAGCACACTGACGGTACAAAGAGCCCATCAAATCATAGTCCTGGGCAGATACAGCAGAAAACGAACCTGTACCATTCTGCCAGTTAATGACCATAAAGTGAGCTGGATCTGTAGTCGCTCCAGTCACTGGGTCGTATTGCCACTCAGTTGTTGCCGGACCTGAATAAGGGATCTTCGGGTCACCGTATGTCATACACTCTCCGTCAGCCCAACCAACAGGGTTGTTTAGGAACTCGCTCATTCTGACTGCAGCGTCATACTCGTATGTATTAGAGCCAGGCACAGCCTTGTGTGTCTTAGGATTCCAAGTGTTTACAGGATTTCCATGCCACATATAGTTGCTGATTGTACGCCAAGAGCAACGGTAATCCTCTCCCTGATCAAAGTTAGTGTATTTTGTTACCGAGCCATCGTCACTGACTTCGCTCCATCCTGCAGTAGGAATAGCTTTAGGGCCTTTGGAAATCAAGTCGCCAATCAACCAGTCAGAGGAAGCCTCTCCTCTCTTAAACTGCTCTATTTCAAATGGATCTCCGCCCAACTCCTCAAATAGTTCCCAGAACTCTCGGAAATAGGCTGGTGCATCATAGTCAATGTGCTGCTTAATACCACTCGGGAACTCAGGAACAAGCGAAACACCATTCACATCCACCATATTGGTTCCCGGCAATGCAAAAATATTTTTGGACTCTGTAAAAACTGTTGGATTTGCAGTAGCCCACTTCGTTTGTTCATTCCATGTATCTCCACCTTTAGGATAACCATCCAAACCAATAAGACCTGAATTTACACGCATCGGGTTCTCAGTTGGGAACTTCGTACTCAATGCGACCAAACCTCGAATAGCATTTATCATCTCTTGCTTGTAAGAAATAGGCTCACCACAAGCATCTTTCACTATGTTTCCATCAAGGTCACGCATAAATTCACCCCACTGCTTGTAAGCAACATAAAGTGCTAAAGCAACATCGACATCTCCATCGGCAGCAGTATTTCCTCCACCTTCAGCATCATCACTTATAGCAAAAGGACCATACATATAATCTTCAGCAAGGGAAGAACAATCCTTATACCTCTTCGTTCTGTTTCTTCGTTTGTCATGCGTACACATCCAATAGCCATTGAATGTAACAACATCACCCATATAGGCTGCGGCAAGAAGTCCGTAACCATCTCCCTCAGTACAGTCATAGGCTGACTTTTCTGGAGTATATATGTATTTGTAGCCACCCCACTCGTCTCCCGTATAGACAAACTCATTAGCGTGAATTTGGTATGCGTCACGAATGTCCTGCTCCAACTCGGCATGAACGACACCCTCGGCATTTTTTGTACCAAGGTTTCCCAACTTATGGGATTTTCCGTAAGTATATTCCAAGAACTGAGGGAAAGGGTATGCAGGATCTCCTGAATTGATATATACAGGTACTCCAAGCGAAGACAACACTCCGCAACAGAGCATTGACCCAACGATTATTAACTTTTGTATCTTATTGTTCATAAACCCTACTATTTCCTAATATAAAAAAACACGAAATATTCTAATGTTGGCAAAAATAATTATTTTTTGGTAATAAACACATCTTTAGTTCAATATTTTTAAACTCAACTCCAACCCTAGACAAGCAAGGCCACGATTTTAAACATACAAAAGAGGCTTATCTAGCAGATCAGCCTCTTTGATAATTGTTAATTTATAAATTAATTGGTTATGATTAAAAATAAAGGGAAAAAACTCTACCTGTAAAAGACTATACAATAATTATTTTGTTTTCCCTTGACTTTTCTTACACATTACTATCAAAAAATCATTCTTGTAAAGACAACAGAAAAAACAATAATTATGATTGAAAGATACAAATATTTCTCTACTCTTTTGGGGTTAAAATATAATGTCATAATCAACCCTAAAACATAGATCACACTCAAACACAGCGCCAATAAGAGCTTAGACGTAAATCCGACAGGGAAACAAAAGGAAGAAACCAACACTACCAATAGTGCTATTGCTATGGTCAGCTTATTCTTAAGCAAGGCCATTGACACACCTATAAAAGCCTTCACTTTCGAAACCGTTTTAGAAACCTTTGCATTAGGAACTTCTGACAGAGTTGCATTCTCCTCAGCTCCCATCTTCATTTTAATTCTGGCAATTAGTGCAGGGAGTTCTGCCTGAGGAATATCTGCGTCCAACATTTTCAATTTAAGCACATCTATTTGACTGTCTAGGTTATCGTTTCTTATACTAGCCACTATAATTTCAATGATTGACCTTAATGGCGTTAAATCACCGAGCGAAAAACTTTGAGCTAAATCCTGAATCTTATCCCAGTTATTATCAATTGAGTTGTTGACAACACAATCTATTATTTTTTCTTCTATAAATGACTTGTCGTTCATGATATATCTTTATCGAATTATATTTCTCTGCTTTTTAACTTTAACTCTACAACGTCCCTATCTATACCCAATTCCGCAGCTTTATCCAAAATAAAAGATTTTTCGGCATCTGTCAACACTCCGTCCTCGTATGCCAAATCAATCAAGGCATTAATTTTCGCTTCCGCATCAGGAACAGCAGATGTTGAAACCACTTTATTTGAAGACACAACTGATTTAGTTATAGTTTGGAAAGGTTTCATCAATTTTAATAACATTGTCAACACTTTACAAATCACCTTCATTCCTGGTATTGGAATTAAAGATGCGTAATCAATAAGTTCAGAAATTGAGTCCAGATCAATACTGTTTACAAATGACCGAATATCATCTACTTGATTATTTTTACCCATACTGCACTATTAATCATTAGTTTTACCATATTTCTTTTTACCTTCCTCAGCAAAAGATTTCAATTTTGCGACAAAGTCTATAAGTGGACTTAAATCTTTTTCTTGCGTTTTTTGAGCTTCCTCTAATTTTTCTAATGTTCCATCAAAATCAAAATGATTGATTGTTTCATAGAATTTTGAAGCAAGCAAATTCTGAATACCTTCTGCCGCCTCTCCTCCCTTACTTGACAAAAAGTTATAAGTGGATCCCGCTGACTCAGCAACAGAACCATACAATTCTCCAGCCTTTTCTGTCACGCTTTTGGAAATCTCTGCAGCTGAATCGCGTAATTCTCCTGCCTTTTCAGACACACTCTTGGAAATCTCTGCAGCTGAGTCATACAATTCACCTGCTTTTTTTGATAAACCGTCAAAAAATCCCATAATTTGTTCTTTATATAAAACAACCTGGAAGCCGTAAGCTTTTACGACTTCCATGTATCTTTATTTACTCATTTACTACAATGATCTGAGTTCTGCGGTTAACCTCAGGATTGTTCTCGTCCAAAGGCTCGCTGCTACCCTTACCCTCGTACTGCAAACGGTCAGCAGAAATGCCCTGAGAAACCAAAAAATCGACAACTGCCTTAGCACGGTCCTCGCTCAACTTCTGGTTTACGTCAGCCTTACCCTCTGCGCTTGTATGGCCAACAATCTTCAACTTGACATTCTTGTTCTCCTCCTTGTCCATAAGTTTCTGAAGGTCATGCAAAACGAACTTAGCGTCGTCAGTCAAATCAGCCTTTCCCATCTCAAACTTTGCTGCGTTGAAGTCTTTCTCGATAGCCTCAAGTTCTTTCTCTATCTTGACGATTGTCACTGTATCAACCTTTGTGACAACCTTCTCCACTACCTTCTCATGAACAACCACCTTCTCCTCTGAACAGCTCTTACCAACGAAGAACAACAATGCGGCCAAGACAACAAGACCAATCAACAAAGGCAACAACCACTTGTTACTCTTAGCCTTAGGTGGAACATAACCGTTCAAATACTCTAAGCTGTAGCTACCCTTCTTTCCTGCCTCCCACTTCTCGAAGCTAGCAATCTCTACATCGTAAAGCTTAGCCTGAGACTCCAACTTAGGGAAACTGTCCTTAGTCCAGATCAAATGAGTGCTGAAAGAAACCTTTGTTCCGTTTGACAAAGTAACGAAATAGTTGTTCTTCTTCCAGTCTGCCAAAGCTTCATCATCGCGAGAACTCTCAGTTGAAGCTACCTCCTTCTGAAGCTCAGCCATTGTGTAGATAAGCTTATCACCATTAACCAATGTTGCAGCAGGGAATGCCTTGTTTAGGTCTGCTACTGTTGACTGTGGATACATCTTAACATAAGCGTCCACGATACCAAGTGCCGCCCACTTTAGGGACTTAGCATGTACTCTAACTTTTGATGCCATAATATTTAAATCTTTTAATTAATACCGTTATTCAAATTATTCGGATTGCCTGTTTGCTTTCAACTCATGTTAAACAAAAAGGTTCTCTTACCCATATGATTTTTAGAATAAGCTACAATAGTCCTAATTCATTGATAAAATCTATGTAGTCCCATATTTCTGCAACAAAAGTACATGGTTTGGCACTATTCATTTTGGTCCTTTTTGTTCCTTTTAAGTTTAGGCAGCATAAAAAAATTGGAACAGTAAAAAACATGCAACGTAATATGTTGTTTAGCAGAATATAACGGCTTATCTTCTTATAGCATAAAAAAAGAAAAGGTCTGCGAATATATCACAGACCTTTGTTTATGGAATATCGAGAAATATTAGTACTCGAATACACCGAACTCGCTTTCGATTCTTAGCTCCTTTTTGTCCGAAGCCTCGCATCTACCTACGATTTGAGCATCAATACCGAAACTCTTAGAAATCTCTATCACCTTCTGGGCATTCTTCTCGTCAAGATAAATCTCCATACGGTGTCCCATATTGAAAACCTTGTACATCTCTGCCCAATCAGTCTTGCTCTGCTCCTGAATAGTCTTGAACAATGGAGGAACAGGGAACATATTGTCCTTGACAATACGCATCTTGTCTATGAAGTGAAGAACCTTTGTTTGTGCTCCACCTGAGCAATGCACCATTCCGTGAATCTCTGGACGAAGCTCGTCAAGAATCTTCTTAATTACAGGAGCGTATGTACGAGTTGGAGAAAGAACCAACTTACCTGCATTCAAAGGACTGCCTTCTACAGAATCAGTCAAGTTCAAGCCTCCCGAATAAACCAAATCCTCTGGAACCGCCTTGTCGTATGTCTCAGGGTACTTGTTAGCAATAGACTTGTTGAACACATCGTGACGTGCGCTAGTAAGTCCGTTGCTTCCCATTCCACCGTTATACTCCTTCTCGTATGTAGCCTTACCATAGCTTGCAAGACCTACGATGACGTCACCAGGCTTGATATTTGCGTTGTTTATTACATCAGCTCTCTTCATACGGCAAGTAACAGTACTGTCAACGATGATTGTACGAACAAGGTCACCAACATCAGCAGTCTCTCCACCTGTTGCATAAACGCCTACACCCATCTCACGAAGCTCAGCAAGAAGCTCATCTGTACCGTTGATGATTGCGCTGATAACCTCTCCTGGGATCAAGTGCTTGTTACGACCGATTGTCGAAGAAACAAGGATACCATCCACAGCGCCAACACAAAGAAGGTCGTCAATATTCATAATGAGAGCATCCTGCGCAATACCCTTCCAAACAGAAAGGTCGCCTGTCTCCTTCCAATAAGCGTAAGCCAACGATGACTTTGTTCCAGCACCATCGGCGTGCATGATGTTGCAGTACTCTGGATCTCCGCCCAAAATATCTGGGATAATCTTACAGAATGCGTTAGGGAAAACTCCCTTGTCAATATTCTTGATTGCGTTATGTACATCCTCCTTGCCGGCAGACACACCACGCATCATATATCTTTTATCGCTCATTATTAAATGATTTTATAATTTGGTGCAAAGGTATAAATTTTTCTAAACATAGATGCACTATTAGATAAAAGAAAAACAAAACAGGTCAAATCCTTTAGTAGTGTGAGAGGCCAGTCACCTTGAACAATGAGCCGTGACGGGAGTATTGCCCCCATAATAATAACTTAAACTTTACGACGACTAAAACAACAACAATAATGGTAGAATAATACCGAACACTACACTTTAAACACTTAAAAGTGAGAAAAAAATAAGTATCAACAAAAAAAGATAAACAAAAATGCTAATTTTGAAAAGCATATCTCCCAAATACATAAAAGGAGAAAAAGTTAAAGTAATTAACAAATATGAGAATACCAGAAGATTGTTATTGTAATGTAATTCCAGAGATTAAGGAACTACGATTTGTTAGAAAGAAGATGGTTGTTAAATTGGTTGATGGTCGAATTTTTATATTGCCACTTTCAGCCTTTCCTTCTATTCTAAAGATACCAGAAAATGAAAGGAACAACTTTACACTTCTTAGCTCGAGTGAATTTACTTGGGAAGGTTTTGACAAGGTGTATAACTTGGATCAGGTTATTGGCAAATACGAGATTTATTATCATGAGTCTGATTACACCTATGATCCTTCCCTACTAATAAAAATAAAGAACAAGGGAGAAGGATTTGCCTATGTTGTACCAAGATTTACAAGGTTCTTTTTCAGAAATGAAGAGACTATAGAGATTCACTTTAGAGATAAACGAGTACTCATTTGTCCCTTAGAGAGATTTCCAGGAATTAGAGTACTTCCTCTCAAGAAAAGGAGGAAATATGAACAATGGGGATGGGAAATACAATGGGATACTGACTTCACGAACACATCATGTATTCCTGAAGACTTCTTAGGTTTCTTCTGGAAATAAAGTAAAAAAAGCACACAGCCAGTTTTTTCTGGTTGTGTGTTTCTTTTTCTAACTTAATTTCTCATAAACTAAAAACCTATTACATTCCAAAAAGACTGAGGTAGGCAAATGTTAGCCACATTCTTTGCACCTATGAACATCGGAGCGACCTCTCGCTCTGCATAACCTGCATGACCACAACCAATTGCAGTGACAAGGAATCGCTTATCAGGATTATTTCTTGCATAAGCAATAAATCTATCTACTGCAGCTATCATTTCTGGAGTCGAACCAGTAGTAGGAATAGCATAACTTTGACCTTGAATACCCTCTCCTTTTCCAAATTGAGCACCGAATTTCATGACAGCAACACGAGCTGCACCACCTCCATGATTTCCTTGTGCATTGCTACCAAAAACAAAGACCTCATTATAAGCAAGAGAGTTAATCATAATCGGAGTAATTCTATTTGCTTGTTCATCTTCGCTTGAGTTTTCAAAATAATTAGACTGATAATCTGCATCACCTCTGTAAACTCTCTCGTTCCAAGACCTTCTGGACTGTCTTTCTCTTTCAAACATGTGAATTGTTCCCTCAACGTTTGCAGAGAACTCGAAACTGTTTCTAATACCGATATTGTGAGCCTCGTAATCAACATCTTGATTTGCTCCTATGTAGGTAAACACCCAGCCCATTCCTTCAAGTTCAGAAACAAGACTCTTGACCTTAGCACCTGTCCAAACTCTTGAATCATTCTCTTGTCCGTCAGTTATTATTGTCACAAGCACCTTATCACCCTCTTTTATTTGAGTACGCAATTTTGAAACTGACTCACCAATAGCATCATACAAAGCAGTGCACCCACGAAGAACATAATCCTTCTTAGTAATTGGATTCACATTGTCAGCGTTTGAATGATCATAAACATACTGCAAATCTTCTCCTCCACTTGCAAAAGAAAGAAGTGACAAATACTGTGCGCCACCTTCATTTTGCTCATGAAGGTTCTTGATTGTCTTGATTGTCTTGATTGTCTCGTTGATACCTGTTAATGCCTGATCATAGATAGAACTCATCGAGCTGGAAGCATCGACTACAATAAGGTTATGAATTGTTATCTTTTCCATATTGAATAAAGATTAAAATTTAAACGATTAAAATCATTTGTCGACTTGATTTTGAGGCAAAATTACACAATAATTTCTAACCACAAATTTTTTTGTGTAATTTTTTCTTTTTTACTTGCAAATTATATTGCATAAAAGAGAGAAAACCACAATTGCGTCAAAAAACAGAGAAATAAAAATCAGACCATAAAAATGATGGTAAAAATTGTAGGAAGACTTCATTATAAGGTAAATTCTCGGAAATATTTAAATAAACACAACAAAAAAGGAGAACCTTGCGATTCTCCTCTCAGTCGAGATGAAGGGATTCGAACCCCCGACCCTCTGGTCCCAAACCAGATGCGCTAACCGGACTGCGCTACATCTCGATTTTGTAACACTTGAGTGTCCGTTTCTCTCAAATGCGATGCAAAATTACTGCTTTATTTGACATCCGCAAACATTTTAGATATATTTTTTATAAAAAGTTTCTTTAGCAACTGATTATCAAAGATATACCCTAAACACTTTTCTATTTACACTCAGTAACTTTGAAAAGTTATACAAAAGACGGGGAATATGCAAAAAACACATCCGCAAAACAATCTAAGTTCTCATACAAAACAAATGTTTCTTGTTTTTTGAGAAACAAATCAGGGACAGAGTCCATCCAACAAACACCGAATTAAAACAGAGCAACAATCAAAGGACAAAACTTTATATTTTTTCAACCTATGACAAAAACAAAACTTAAAAAGCAATTTGCTTTTCAACGCCAATCCTGACAAACTCTTGCTCCACAAACTACTGGGCTTTAGAGAGAGAATTTTGATTACAATTTCACAAAACTAACATTTTTTCATAAATATACAGAATAATGCATACAGTCACAAAAGCCTATAACTCAACGATTTGTTTATACTTAAACCAAGATTCAGGCAAACATAACAGACAAGAAAACTCTTTTATTTTATTTTTTTCGGACAAAATTGCATTTTATTCGGACAAAATCTATAATTTTGCAAACGATATTACAGGATGAAGGTGAGTTGATGAAAAAATATGGGCTAAGACTATAACAAACCCCTTCGAGGGCACACAAAACATTATTCTTAGTTTATCTATATCACATTTCACAAATCATTCTTGATTCGGAGAAATAAAGGGTATATAATATTTTAGACAAGTCTTCAAAAACAAATTATATTTGGTAATGAAAGTTATTCTGAAATTTTTGATAGCATTTGCCTTTGTGTTGAGCAGCTGTTCAACGCCCAAGAACATCTGCTATTTCCAGGACAATGATTACAAAAACGCACAAGAGGTTGCAGTAATGAACGAGATCACTGTGAAGCCAGGAGACAAGGTGTCTATCGTGGTTAACAGCAAAGACCCGCTTCTAGCTGAAATGTTCAACCTTTCGATGGTTTCTCACAGACCAGGAAGTGCTGCAGGCCTAAGCAACACACAGCAGATTTCTTGCTATACTGTGACTAAGGACGGAGAAATTGACTTCCCGGTATTGGGCAAGGTCAACATAATAGGTTTGACTCGCGAGCAGATTGCAAACACAATCAAAACAAAGCTTATCGAGAACCAGTATGTAAACGACCCGGTAGTGACTGTCGAGTTTGGCAATCTATACTTCTCTGTACTAGGTGAGGTTGCAAGACCTGGCCGATACAACATCGAGCACGACCGTGTAACTATTCTTGACGCAATAAGTATGGCGGGAGACCTTACTATATACGGAAAGAGACAGACTGTCAAAGTGCTAAGAGAGGAGAACGGCAAACAAAAGGCATACATGGTTGACTTGACATCGACTAAGAACCTTTACGCATCACCAGTGTTCTATCTTCAGCAGAAGGATGTTGTCTATGTTGATCCAAATGACAACAAGGCAAGACAGTCAACTGTAAACGGAAACACAGTGAGAAGCACTCAGTTCTGGATTTCACTGTCAACGCTTGGCACTTCGGTTGCCCTACTTGTTCAAAGAAAGAGATAGAGACAATATAATCTGGACAGACAAAATGACAACGACTACTAGCAACGTTAGAAACGCAAAGGGAAAGCAAAACCAAGAAATTGACTTCGTTCGACTTCAGGATGTTATTGCACTATGCAAAGCACAGTGGTACTGGTTCATCATATCGGTGGTTCTTTGCTTGGGCGCAGGTGTGGCATTCCTTCTAAAATCTACCCCTATCTACACTCGTGAAGCATCTATCCTAATCAAGGAGGAGGGAACAGGTCGAACAAATTCATTCTCGGCCGAAATCGCCTCGTACGCAGATATGGGACTGTTCAACAACACAGCCAACATAGATAACGAGGTCGTGCTAATCCAGTCTCCTTCTGTTGTACTCGAAGTTATCAAGAGACTAAAGATAGAAAACGAATACACATCCGACGGCATGTTCCACAGAAACGTACTGTACGGGAAAGACCTTCCATTTACAGTTTCGTTAGATGATTTGACAGACGACGACGGATGCACTTTTGACCTAAAGATAAAGGATGAGAACACAGTAAGCTTGTGTAATGTTGCATTTGGACCTGAAGAAATAGACGAGAACAAGGAATTCTCCGGCAGTGTCGGTCAGCCAATCATTACTCCTATGGGCAAGGTTGTTGTAAGCAGCAACTCTAAGTTCGAGGGCGAGGTTACACCTGGAATTATACATGTAAAGCATGGAAAGGCAATAGACTGCATCGAAAGCTGCAAGGGAAGACTTAAGGCCGGACAGTCGAGCAAGAACACAAACATAATCGACCTTTCCTATACAGACGCATCAATCAAGCGTGCCGAGGACTTCCTTAACATGCTTATTGCTGTCCACAACGAAAACTGGCTGAAGGACAAGAACCTTATCGCCATCTCTACAGCAGAGTTTATCACTGAGCGTCTTGACAATATCGCCGCAGAGTTGGAGCAGGTGGAAAGCAACATCTCTACATACAAGAGTTCGCACTTGATTCCTAACTTGGAGGAGACTACAAGAAACTACATCCAGCAGGCGGACGCAGTAAGCACAAAGGTAATGGAGCTTAACACACAGCTTGCTCTTGCTCAGTTCATCAGACAGGCTCTTTCAAATCCGGGTGAGAAACAGCTGCTTCCTGCAAACTCCGGAATCAACAGCGGCATGATTGAAAGACAGATTGGAGACTACAACGCCAAACTTCTTCAAAGAAACAGTCTTGCTGAGAACAGCAGTAGCAAGAACCCTATGGTTGTTGACTATGACAAGCAGCTTTCATTGATGAACAAAGCAATCATCTCGTCAGTTGACAACGAAATCAACTCTATCAAATGCCAGCTTGATGCCTTCAAGACAACAGAGAAGGAGAACAACACAAAGATGGCATCAAACCCAAAACAGGCAAAGCACCTGCTTTCAGTTGAACGTCAGCAGAAAGTCAAGGAGTCACTTTACTTGTTCTTGCTACAGAAAAGAGAGGAAGCCCAGTTGTCCCAGGCGTTTACTGCATACAACACACGTATAGTAAATCCTCCGATGGGTAAAAACATACCAACAGCACCAATAAAGAAAAATATCATTCTTATTGCTTTGGCTCTTGGTCTTGCTATTCCTTTTGTAGTCATCTATTTAAAGGAGGCTCTTAGCACAAAACTAAGAGGCCGCAAGGATGTTGAAAACTTGACAATCCCATTCATCGGAGAGATCCCTCAGATAGAGGTAGGTAAGAAGAGCTTCTTCAAGAAGGAAAACAAAGACGATAGAACAGGAATCCTAGTAAAGGCCGGCTCTAGAAACATCATAAACGAGGCATTCCGCGTTATTCGTACAAACCTTGAGTTTGTTCTTGGAGAAGAAAACAAGGCAAAGGTTATCATGACTACTTCTGCCAATCCAGGTAGCGGTAAGACTTTCATTACCTCCAACATTGGTATGTCACTTGCTATTAAAGACAAGAAAGTTCTAATGATAGACCTTGACCTTCGTCGCGCATCCTTGTCCAAAGTCATTGACTCTCCTAAAAACGGAATGAGTGAATATCTAAGCCGAAAGGCATCAACTTGGAATGATGTCCTTGTTAAAGGAAAATTGCACCCATGCTTGGATGTGATTCCTGTCGGAACAATTCCTCCTAACCCAACAGAGCTATTGTTCAGCGAGAGACTTGAGTCCTTGATTACAGAGGCTAAGGGCATTTATGACTATATCTTGATCGACTGTCCTCCTATAGAGGTCGTTGCAGACACAATGATCATAAACAAGTGGGTTGACTCAACAATCTTTGTTATCCGCACAGGTTTGTATGAGAGAGAGAGACTAGTCAACCTTCAAGAGTACTATGACGACAAGAAGTTCAAGAACATGGTGCTTATGTTGAATGGTTCGCAGATGAACAGCAGCCGTCAGGGATACGGCTATGGTTACAGCTATGGTTATGGCTACGGCCACAACTACGGTGCATATTACAACGAAGAAGAATAATTAAGGAATTATATAACAATAGATAAAAGATGAGAATTGCGGTTGCAGGAACAGGTTATGTAGGTTTGTCAATTGCCACACTACTAGCTCAGCACAACGAAGTGGTGGCTGTAGATGTTGTTCCAGAAAAGGTTGACTTGATAAACAATAGAAAGTCTCCGATTCAAGACGAGTACATAGAGAAGTATCTTGCAGAGAAAGATCTTAATCTTCGCGCCACACTCGACGGGAAGGAAGCATACAGGAATGCCGAGTATGTAATCATCGCAGCTCCAACTAACTACGATGCACAAAAGAACTACTTTGACACAAGTCATGTCGAGGAAGTTATCGACCTTGTGCTTGAGGTTAACCCGGATGCAGTAATGGTTATCAAAAGTACTATTCCTGTAGGTTATACTCGCTCGCTTTATGTAAAGTATGCGGTAAAATTCCTTACTATACCAGCATTGAAAGGTAAAAAGTTCAACCTCTTGTTCTCTCCTGAATTCTTAAGGGAAAGCAAGGCTTTGTACGACAACCTTTACCCTTCTCGAATTATAGTTGGTTATCCAAAGATTATAAAAAATGAAAGCAACAGCTTCTCGGAAGAGAACGCAGCCATCGAGGCTATAGGAAATCCTAAGGCCGAAGAGTTTGCAAAGACTTTTGCAAAACTACTACAGGAAGGCGCAATCAAACCGGACATTGACACTTTGTTCATGGGAATGAAGGAGGCTGAAGCTGTAAAGTTGTTTGCAAACACATACCTTGCTCTACGCGTAAGCTACTTCAACGAGCTTGACACATACGCTGAGGTTAAGGGACTTGACTCCAAGGCAATCATCGAGGGTGTTGGCCTTGACCCAAGAATCGGCACTCACTACAACAATCCATCATTCGGTTATGGCGGCTATTGTCTTCCTAAGGACACAAAGCAGCTACTTGCCAACTACGAGAGCGTTCCCCAGAACATGATGACAGCAATCGTAGAGAGTAACCGTACACGCAAGGATTTCATTGCAGACAGAGTTCTTGAAATAGCAGGTGCATACCAGAGCAACAGCTCATACGATGCCTCAAAGGAAAAAGAAGTTGTAATCGGTGTCTATAGATTGACAATGAAGAGCAACTCAGACAACTTCCGACAGTCTTCAATTCAAGGAGTAATGAAAAGAATCAAGGCTAAGGGAGCAACTGTTATCATATATGAGCCAACTCTAGAGAACGGAAGCACATTCTTCGGCTCGAAAGTGGTAAACGACATTGAGGAATTCAAGTCTCTAAGTCAGGCGGTCGTAGCCAACAGATATGACTCTTGTTTGGACGACATCAAGGACAAAGTTTACACAAGAGACATATTCAAGAGAGACTAACAAAAAATAACTTAAAAGATTCAAAGACGACATTCCGCTCAGAAAATGGATTACGCCGAGTTTCTTATTACAACAAATTGTAAATGAAAAATGTTATAGTTACAGGTGCAGCAGGATTTATAGGATCAAACCTTGTAAAGAGACTGCTAGCAGACAACAAGGACATAACTGTAATCGGCATTGACTCTGTTAATGATTACTATGATGTTAGAATCAAGGAATGGAGACTTGAAAATCTTACTAAGGATTCTCGTTTCATTTTTATCAAAGGCAGTATAGCTGACAAATTTTTGATAGACAGAGCTTTTGAGAAGTATAAACCAGAAATTGTAGTAAACCTTGCCGCTCAAGCAGGTGTAAGGTACAGCATCACCAATCCGGATGCATACATTGAAGCCAACATCATAGGTTTCTACAATATCCTTGAAGCTTGCCGCCACTCATACGACAATGGGCAAAACGGTGTTCAGCACTTGGTTTACGCTAGTAGTTCGAGTGTTTACGGAGACAATAAGAAGATTCCTTACTCAACAAATGACAAAGTTGACAATCCGGTAAGTCTCTACGCAGCAACAAAGAGAAGCAATGAACTGATGGCTCATTCTTACTCAAAGTTGTACAACATACCATCAACGGGACTAAGATTCTTTACAGTATATGGACCGGCTGGTCGTCCCGACATGGCATACTTCGGATTTACTAACAAGCTGCTTAAAGGCGAAACTATAAAGATTTTCAACTATGGCAACTGTAAAAGAGACTTTACATACATAGATGACATCGTCGAAGGAATATCAAGGGTAATGAACAAAGCCCCTGAAAAGAAAACAGGTGAAGATGGACTACCTATTCCTCCGTACAAGATCTATAACATTGGCAACAACCAGCCTGAAAACCTTCTGGACTTCGTCCAAATTCTTCAAGAGGAACTGACAAGAGCAAAAGTATTACCAAAAGACTACGACTTCGAAAGTCACAAGGAGCTAGTTCCAATGCAGGCAGGAGATGTACCAATAACCTTTGCGGACACAAGTCCTCTGGAAAAGGATTTCGGATTCAAGCCAAGTACCCCACTTAGGGAAGGGTTAAGACGATTCGCTGAATGGTACAAAGACTTCTATCATATCTAAGACAAAAGACAAAATAAAAAAATATTTAGACATTCTACTTTGACTAACAAATACAACGATGCGTAAATTAATAAATAAGCTAACACACTGGTATTTTAGCAAGAACAGTTTGCCTTTTTGGGGCATTTTGCTTATAGATTTCGTTCTTGTAGTTTTATCAGGAATTGCCGCCTGCGCACTTTATGGTGGCACACAGAACACGCTCAACGAGTTCGACAGAATACTTGTCACTTGGTGCTGCTATCTTGCGTTTTACTTCGTAGGATTCCGCATAATGCATACTTACAGCGGTGTAATGCGATACAGCAGTTTCATCGACTTGACAAGAATAATTATTGCCAATATTATTGGAATTTCCCTAATCTTTATTGCAAGACACGTAACGATAATTGACAGTTATCTACACCCTCTAGCGTGGGAAGTTCTTATCATCTCGTTCATCATCGCCACATCTTTCATGTGGGGACTTCGAATCTTTGTAAAGTACGTCTATGATATTTGCTATATAAGTGCAAGCGCACAGCGAGTATTTATCTATGGCACAAAAGAGGGAGGTATATCTCTTGCAAAGAGCATTCACTCGCAGGAATCACAGCACATTGTTGCAGGTTTCGTGTCGGATGACCAGAAGGACTGGACTCACATCCTTATGGGAGCAAAGATCTACCCTAATGACGACAAGCTTGTAGCGAGAATGCGTCTAAAGAATGCAAATATCCTTATGATTTCTCCTCTTAAGACTGAGGCTTTCCGTAACAATCAGGAAATGATAGACATGCTTGCAAGCGGAGGAATCAAAGTCATGATCTACTCTCATCAGGAATGGGATGGAAAGACAGAGTTGAAGCACACACAGTTGAAGGAGGTTGACATCGAGGACTTGCTGCCAAGAAACCAGATTGACGTTGACCTTAACGCAATATCGGCAGTGCTTAACAAGAAGTGCATCATGATTACAGGTGCAGCAGGCTCTATAGGCTCAGAAATTGTCAGACAAGTGGCAAGTTTCGGACCAAGCCAGCTGGTTCTTGTTGACCAGGCAGAAACCCCACTGCATGACATCAGACTTATGATGGCAAGAAAATTTGCAGACATTCCTTGCTTGACTTTGACAGCAAGCATCGGCCATAAACTTCACATGGAAGCAATCTTCAAGCAGTATAAGCCAGAATATGTATTCCATGCTGCAGCGTACAAGCACGTACCTATGATGGAGGACAACCCGGGAGAGGCTGTAATAAACAACATCGACGGAACTCGCATCATCGCCGACCTTGCTGTAAAGTACGGAGCGAAAAAATTCGTTATGGTCAGCACCGACAAAGCTGTAAACCCAACAAACGTCATGGGATGCAGCAAGCGTATCTGCGAAATGTACTGCCAGTCACTTGACAAGGCAATCAAGGACAAGAAAATCGAAGGCCATACAGAGTTCGTAACCACTAGATTCGGCAATGTACTTGGAAGCAACGGCTCGGTTATTCCTCTATTCAAGGAGCAGATCAAGGCTGGTGGACCGCTTACTGTAACTCATCCGGATATAATCAGATACTTCATGCTAATTCCAGAGGCCTGCAAGCTTGTGCTTCAGGCAGGAACTATGGGTAACGGTGGCGAAGTGTTCGTATTCGACATGGGTAAGCCTGTCAAGATTGCCGACCTTGCCAAGAGAATGATTCTTCTTTCAGGAGCACAGGACATCGAAATCAAATATACCGGACTAAGAGACGGAGAGAAACTTTACGAGGAGCTTCTAAACAAAGAGGAGAACACAAAGCCTTCTAAACATCCAAAAATCAAGCTTGCGGACGTGCGTGAACTTGGCTATGAGGAGGTTTGCAAGCAAATCAATGCATTGATAGAGACTACTAAGGCTGGCTATGACGACATGGAAATCGTAAAGGGAATGAAGGAACTTGTTCCTGAGTTCAAGAGCAAGCATTCAAAGTACGAAGTCTTGGACAAATAATTCTATTTTAATTCAAGCACGGCAAAGTTGCAAGGAACATTTCACTTTCAAAAAAGGATTTGTATCCCTATCAAAATGCAGTTTGCTTGTGTGGATTAAAGACGTCTTTGGCAAGCAGGGATAAACAGATTTTCTTTTCACATTTGCACAAATGTCACGCTGACAACAAAGTTTTTCTGAAGCGTGAGAACAGGAAAAGAAAAATCGGATAATTATCCCAACAATACCATAGTCATCGAATACTTGTCAAATGGCATTTCGAATCAAAGGCTATTGGCATTTGCTTGACAAGAAATACTGGCAAGAAAATCTCAACTCAAGTTTAACCCCAGCATCAGAACACAGACATGTTTCTAAAATTCATATTCGACAGACTTGTATCTCTGGTTGGCCTACTATTTCTTTGGCCGATACTTCTAGTCGTGGCTATACTTGTTAAGGTAAAAATGCCCGGAGGACCAGCGATATTCAAACAGAAACGTGTCGGCAAAAACGGAAACTTGTTCACTTGCCATAAGTTCAGAACTATGACAGTCAATCACAACGGAAGTACTGTGAGCGTTGCCGGAGACAACCGAATCACTCCATTCGGCGCTACCCTACGCCACTACAAGATTGATGAACTACCAGGACTATGGGACGTGTTGATAGGTAACATGAGCTTCGTCGGTCCTCGTCCCGATGTACCAGGCTACATAGACAAACTGCAAGGTGAAGACAGAGTAATACTTAACCTTCGTCCTGGAATTACCGGGCCTGCAACACTGAAATACAGACTAGAGGACGAAATGATTTCCGAATATGTGGCAAAGAAGCAAGCCGAGGGGGACAACCGCCCAATGCAGGAAATTGCAGTCGAATACAACGACAATGTTATTTACCCTGACAAAGTGCGAATTAACAAGTACTACTACGAGCACTACTCGTTCATAAAGGACATTCAGATGATATTCTGTACAGTACTTGGAAAGAAGATGGAGTACAACAACGAAATAATATAACAAAAGAACATACAGGAGTTAAACTCAAAAGGTCAACCATTCAAAATAATTCATTATGAGTTACGTTCCAGAGAAAACTATATACTTGTGCCTGGCACACATGAGTGAGGCAGGTATAGAGCAGAAATATGTAAAAGAGGCTTTCGACACAAACTGGGTAGTTCCACTAGGTCCAAACGTAAACGGTTTCGAGGAGGATTTGAAGCAGTTCGTTGGCGGCAAGAACGAAATTGTTGCGCTTTCAGCGGGAACAGCAGCCGTTCACCTGGCTTTAATTGGTTGCGGAGTTCAACCAGGCGACGAGGTTATTGTGCAGAGCTTCACTTTTTGCGCTTCTTCCCACCCAATAACATATCTTGGCGCAAAGCCCGTATTTGTTGGTTCAGAAAAAGACACATGGAACATGGACCCGGCTTTGCTTGAACAGGCAATCAAGGACAGAATTGCCAAGACAGGAAGAAAACCCAAGGCAATCATTCCCGTTGCACTATACGGAATGCCATACGACTGCGACAAAATCATGGAGATAGCAAACCGCTACGAAATTCCTGTCATTGAAGACGCAGCTGAAGGTTTCGGTTCAAAGTTCAACGGCAAAGTGCTTGGAACATTCGGAAAGTTCGGTGTTCTTTCTTTCAACGGAAACAAGATGATTACTACTTCCGGCGGTGGCGCTTTGATTTGCGAGAATGCCGAAGACAAGAATACAATAATGTGGTATGCGACTCAAGCTCGCGACGCCTACCCTTACTACCAGCACACAGCAGTCGGCTACAACTACCGCATGAGCAATGTTTGTGCAGGAATTGGCCGCGGACAAATGACAGTTGCAGACGACCATATCGCCCACCACAAGCATGTCCAAGCTCTGTACGAGGAACTGTTGGCAGACGTAAAGGGCGTGCACATTCACAAGCAGCCGAACGACTCAAGATATGACGCAAACTATTGGTTGTGTACCGCAACAATAGACGCTGACATAAAAGTTCAAGGACAAGAGAACGCATACAAGGAGACAGTAAAAACAGCTGTAGGCGGTGCTGCAGGAGTTATCAAGGCTGTTGACTCTGCTGTAACTGACTGCCAGCCTAATGACAACGTAGAGGCGCTTCGAATGTTCATGCTTAGCAAGAAGATTGAGGCAAGACCGGTTTGGAAGCCAATGCACAAGCAACCGGTTTATCAAGGCGCTCCTTTCTATACAAATGGTGTCGAGGAGGAAATCTTCAAGGTTGGTTTTTGTTTGCCAGCAGGTCCATACGTAACAGACAACGACGTGAAGTACATCGTTGACATGATTAAGGAGGCTATAGTGAAATAAAATAAAGCAAAAATATTAAGTTTGAAAGGGCGGGATTAAATCAAATCTCGCTCTTTTTGTTATCTCTGCCAAGCTTAAAAAATAGGAAATTGTCCATGCGTTTCTCTTGAACAAAACCGGATTTGCACAGAACTTTATACGAAGGCAGATTATTTTCGTGGCACCTAGCATAAAGAAAGTCAAGCGCCGTGTTCTCTAAAACCCATGAAGTGAACTCACGAACAACGTCAGTCATAATTCCCCTTCCCCATAAATTTGAATCAAGCCAATAGCTAATTTCCCATTTACCCTTTGACTCCTCCAGAATAATCATCTCGCCCAAAATTGAGTTGTCAGAATTTGAACGTATGACAAAATGCCCTCCTCTTTGGGCAACATACTTCAAGGCTAACTTTAGCTTGAACTTGTATTCCCTAACTTCGTTATAGAAGCCTGAGAAAGTGGGGTTCATAAGCAACGGGACTAAACAGTCTAAGTGTGCATCACTTAACGGCTCGAAAGAGAAAGAAGCACTCTTTATCGTTGGCACAAGGTTATATTTCCAACGGCAACGATGAAGAATGAATGGGTATCTTTGCAGGTAAAAATCAGGAATCATCTCTTTACAAGCTTTATTACCTCTCCGTTGAAATTTAGAATATAGACGCCGCGGCTCAAACTAGCACCAAAAGAAGCCACTTCCGACCCTATAGCCACTACATCGACCAATACGCCGCTCAAAGTATAAATCATCGCTTCCCCACCCTCTTTAGCGTACAAGTTGAATGATCCTTTTGACGGGTTAGGTGAAACCTCTATTTTGCAAACAGATGTGTTAGCCAAAGACGATGCGTCATTTGACACAACATTTAGTTTTAGGGAAGCCTCAACTCTGTTGTTGCTGTTATCTTTTATTTCGTATTCTATGAAACCCTCGAACTCAGCGTCTGGCACACCGCTCAAGTTTCCCATATTATCAATATTCAGCCATGAAGGAAGTTCTTCTGCATTCTTAACAGTTACGGAATACTCGGCATCACCGCCGCTTATTAAGAGGTTTGCAGAATAATTCTCGCCAACATAACCCATTGGCAAAGAGTCATTTTCAACAACAATATCCTTCAAAAGGTAAGGGCCGCAACGAAAAGTCATCTCTGTCAAATTCGGAGAACTGAAGTCCCAAAGGTAAATTCCAGAATTGTCTCCGTTATACCACTTTGCAGAAGGATTTGAATCGTCAGTGAACTCTTTAGGTGCGCCACTTTCACCCCAGAAAGGATTGTCGAAAGTAGCGGGGCGGCAGTCAAGGAGCTCGGGATTTAACACTCCATAGTCGTTCTTCTCGTAGGTGTTGTCGCCCTTTGTGTTCACGTGCCAGATAAATATGCCCTTCTTTGCACTCGACCACCACGTTCCTGGGATTTCCCTAATTTCAAGGTAATATCTTTCGCTTGCAGACTTGCCGCTTCCGTAATAGACAGCAACATTGCCCACACCATACTTCAAATGTACCATTCTTCCGTCATTGATGTCGTTCAGAACTGTCTTGTTGTCAATCCAGCCCAACTCATCAAGCGAGAAAGGATTTGGATATGGTGGATTTTTCTCCTGTGACAAAGAGAAAGAGTCACCTATATTGTACTTCTCTGAATTGTTGTCGGAATGCCCGTCATAGGAGTAGAAGTCCGGCATGCCAAGAATCATGTGCTGGTTTTCATGAACAAAGGTGCTCATTTTCACATCGTTGCCCAAATCGGAAATCTGGTAGTTGTGCCAAGCATTTCTGAAAAAACGGTTGTCTCTGATTTTCTTGAACTGCATGGCGTTCTTGTGAGGCCAAAGACCTGTCGCCCACTTATTCTCACAGTTGCCAGCATAGAAGATGTTTATCGCCATCAGTGCGCCGTCTTTGACAGACAAATCGTGAATATCGAAACCGTCCTTCTCTCGAGTACAAGAGGCAAGAGCGTCCTCTACAACAGGAAGGAACCTGTCAATAGTGTATTCAGTAGCATCTGTGGGCGCATAGTATGACTTTGACTGCGGCGCTGTGTAAATCTCTGCGGGAAGATAGTTTATGTAAGTCAGCTTTCCGCTAGAAATCCAACGAAAATGCTCCTTAATCGACCTTGCGTTGCCGGCTATGCTACCATGTTCTGAATTCAGGTAGGTGTCAATCTGCTCTCTTGTGTAGGTGAATTTCTTGTCGGGGAAGTCTATTAAAAGACAAACGCCATAAACCGTGTCAGGGAGAACCGAAGTGCTGCGCAGAACCGGTTGAGACTCACGGTTGTTCATTCCTAGCTTTTCTGCTGCTTCACTCTGCTTGTTCTTTATGCTTTCAGCTGAAATTCTGATTTTAGGCGAGACAATCATCCTTACCTCGTTAGGTGTTTCACCGCCTCTATAGACAATTCCCGAAGACGCATACTCACTGCCGTCAGAACTCAACATTGCGTAACAGATGAAGCCGTTGTCCTCGTCCTTGACAAGTGTGTAGCCGTCACTGCTTTCAGCGTCAATATAGAGGTCGTTTCCAAACAGGCGCACCTCGACTTCAGTGCTGTCGGGCTGCGTGAAAATATGAGGCGTGTTTGAATAGTTGCGCGCTGACAAAGGCAAAGCACAAAGCATCGCCAAGACTCCAACTAGAAATACAAACTTGTGATTCATAAAGCATTACATAAAAGTTCTTGACAAAGATATGGCTAAATCACAAAACTTTGAACTAAAATCAGCCATTAAGACAAAAAAAGAGGTAAAGATTTCTCCTTACCTCTGCTATGCAACATAAGAACTCGTTACTATTAGTAAGAGTACATGAACTCTATTTGCTTTGCGTAGTTCTGGTTGATTACTTTTCGCTTCAGCTTCAAAGTCAAAGTCAGCTCGCCAGAATCGGAAGTGAAAGGCTTGGCCAGAAGAGTAAACCTCTTGACCTGTTCGTATGAAGCAAGTTCAGTCTGGATTTCCACAAGTCTTTCCTCAAACAACTTCTTGATTTTCTCGTTCTCAACCAATTCCTCGTTACTGTTGAACGAAATGTTGTTAGTCTCTGCGTACTCTCTCAACGCAACAAAGTCGGGAACAATAAGCGCAGTCACAAACTTCCTGTCATTTCCAATTACGGCAGTCTGGTCGATATATTTGTCTGCATTCAACAGATTTTCAATCTGCTGCGGTGCAATGTACTTTCCGTTTGAAGTCTTGAACAAGTCCTTGATTCTCTCGGTGATGTAAAGTAGGCCGTTCTCGAACTTTCCGGCATCGCCAGTGTGGAACCAACCGTCCTTGAAAGTCTCTGCATTGATTTCAGGCTTGTTGTAGTAGCCTTTCGCAATAAGTCCGCCCTTGATTAGAATCTCGTCATTCTCGCCAATCTTTACTTCAAGTTCAGGCATAAGCTTTCCGACACTGCTCAACTCGTAGTCCTTGAACTGCTGATAGCAGGCAACTGTTGCCGTTGTCTCTGTCAAGCCATAACCAACAACAATAGGGAAGCCTAGAGACTGAAGGAACTCGTTGACTTGGTCTGAAAGCGCAGAACCGGCGCAAGGCAAGAAAGTAGCTTTGTCAAGACCTATCTTCTTCTTAACTAATTTGAATAAAGTGGCGCTATAAAACTTGTACTTCATCTCGAGAAGCGAAGGTACGCTCTTGCCAAGACGCTTGTAGTCAAGGTTTCTTCTTTTTCCGACCTTTATTGCATGGAGCATAAGCGACTTAACAGGAAAATGGAACTTCTCGATTTTCTCGTTTACTCCGGCATAGACTTTTTCCCAGAATCGAGGCACGGCGCACATCATGTTCGGGTGAGTTTCTGCGATTGCCGAGGTAATCTCCTTCGGGTTAGTGTTCACATAAATCATTCCGCCTCTGCTTAGCACGAAATAGTCCCATGCTCGCTCGAAAATGTGGCTCGATGGAAGAAACATCATCGAAGTCTGAGTCTCGTCAACATTAGGCATAACCTGAGAATGCACCTTCATCTGGTGTGCATAATTCGAGTGCGTAATCATAACACCCTTTGGCTCGCCACTTGTTCCGGAAGTATAGATTAGTGTTGCCAAATCGTCATCGTTCAAGGCAGAGACACGTGCTTCAACCAGCGCCTTCATCTCTTCTTCCCCTAGCTGACGAGACGAAAGAGATTTTCCAACAAGGTCGCCTATTGTGACTGAACTGTCATCGTCCGCCACCTTTATGTTTTTGGAAATAGTAACAATGCGCTTCAAGACATCTGACTCTCTCAGAACTTTCATTGCCTGGTCATATTGGTACTGTTCCCCGACAAACATTACCTTGCAGCCTGCATCATTCACAATATAGGCCACCTGCTCTGCCGAGGAGGTTGCATAAAGCGGAACTGCTACGGCGCGGATCTTCTGACAAGCCAAGTCAATGACAATGGTTTCAACCATATTCTGGGAGAAGATGGCCACCTTGTCCTGAACAGCGACCTCAAGAACGCACAGCATGGCGTTGGCCAGCGCATCAACCCTTGCGCTCAGTTCGGTCCATGAAATGCCGAGCCATTTGTTTCGTGCCGAGTCCCTATATGACAAGGCTGTTTTATCCCCGTATTTTCCTGCTCCTTCCGAAGCCAACCTACCTAAATGAAATGAACCCATATTCAAAGTTTTCTGTGCAGAGGCTGTGAGCCTGCCACAGTCCGCACTGTTAAACGGGTGCAAAGTTACAAACAATTTTCAAACAAATAGTTTTACAAGAAACTATTTTTGAACGTTTGTCCGGACTTAATCGGTTTTGTCCGCTTTAATTAACGGGCATTTCAAACGTAACTAACCCAGATAAAATTTCTAAAACTTCAAAATCTTAAAATTCAACACATGTTCAAGACTTAACAAATTTGCGTTAGCTTTGACTTCTTTGAACTTCGACTTTTACCTCATTTCCTTTACATCTACAAGCTTGTGGACGATGGCATAGACAGTCAGTCCAGCCGCACTGTGAATGTCAAGTTTCTTTGCTATGTTTCGCCTGTGCGTTATAACTGTATTGGTTGAAATACAGAGGTTTTCAGCTATTTCCTTGTTGGAAAGTCCAAGCACAACGCCCTTTACAACGTCAATTTCCCTTTCGCTCAAATCGTCATCCTCGGAAGCCACTGCTGGGGAATTTCCGAAAATATTTGTGGTGCTGCTTTCATCTAGCTTTTTCTCGACTAGTTCAATAGCCGGAGCAAAGATTGCGTCCTCGACTTTTGCGTGCAGAGCGAGCCACTCCTGGTTGTTGTAAATGTCATAGAGAGTCGCCATTAGTTGGTTGTTTCTCTGTTTGTCTGGTGGAAGATATTGAATAATGAAAGTCTTCAATTCCTTGAGAATCAAATCAGTTTGCGTGTGATTTCTTTCATAATCTGCAACCGAGTACTTACGGTTTCTCTCTCCACGAAGCAAAGCCTCAACGTATGGGAAAAGATTTTCTTCCTCGTACTTCATGTGGTTTGTAACCGCACTTGCATATTCGTCGTAGCAGTCAATAATAATCTTTGCCATTGGGTCATAAACTGAAAGCGACTCAGTTAGTTCCCTGCGTATGAAAGGAAGCTGGAAGCCTAGATAATAGGTGTGGCTCGCCTTCAAATAGCGCATCAGCGTGTCAACAGACAGCTTAGCATGGTTAATCTCTCGGACAGAGCCATTCATTGTAAAGTTCACAACCGTAAGAAATGTGTAGGTATCAACGTCGTTGTCCTTGCAAACCTCTTCGACCGTCTTGTCCTCGAAACCAAGATTTATGCCGAAGCAACCCAATGACTGAAGCACATTGTAGTTGTCCTTGATGAGCATAATCATTTTATCTGAGGATTCGTAAATTTTCTGACTGTACATAATGAAAATTTTTTCGGTTGCCAATGGCAAAGGTAGTGAAAAATCAGCAAATTGGAACTAAATTGACTCAAGGAATTTGACAATGGCGTCACGCTCCTCCTTTGTCAAGTTGCGGAACTTCTCGACAGATTCCCTAGCGTCGCTCTTTTCACCGCCGTGCCACATTATTGACTCGAGCGTATTTCTTGCACGACAGTCATGAAGTCTATCCTCTCCGCCAGTACAAAGCTTGCTCAAGCCTCTTCCCCACAAAGGCGTAGTTCTGCACCATCCCGTACGAATATCGTTCTCCATCATTAGTCTGTGCTGAACCATGTCGGTGTATGGCCAAATCTTCTGGTTTGGGTAACGAGGCATGTCTGCATTTGTGAAAGTTCCATTAGGGTCTTGAATGTCGTCCTCCCCAGTCTGCCATGAAGGGCGGTGGCACTGCGCACAGCCAATCTGCTTGAACTTTCGCATTCCTTTCTGCACTTGAGCATCGTTCAAGTCACGAGCGGCAGGAACAGCAAGTCCTCTGTGCCAAACCATAAAGTCCTTGTAGTCAGCGTCTTTCATTTCAGGCTCTGCAATATTCTTTCCGTCAGCCTTTCCCATTAGGTAGCGGTAAATGTCTGCCTCAACACCTGCAGCAGTCCTTTCCTCTGGGAAATAGTCATAGAATGAAGCCTGGACGTCTGGATCCTGGCTTGAAACCTTTGCATAGGTTGCAGTCATGTAGTGGTATTTTCTGTCGCTTCGAGTTACGTTAGTAATGTTCCACACTGCATTCGCACCGGCAGCGTCAAGCAAAGGTCCACGGGAAAGAGCATAGGTAAACCTTCTGACGTAAGGCTTTCCAGTCAAGCCTTTGTAATAGCTCGCCCAAGTTCCGGCGCCGGCGTCCCACATCGCAGGATTAAGCTCGACGTATGGAGATTCTTTCTTCCACTGCGCAGTAATAGAGTCGTCTGGAATTGCATCAATAAGTCCAGTTCCATAGATTCCGATTGTCGATTCAAGTCGCACTTCTATGTCCTCGTATGGAATTTGCACAGTCTCACCGTTACGAGTTCCCTCAAGAGGCACATAGAAGGCAGATTCTGGAATAGTGACTTCAGGATAAATCAAGTCGTACATTTCTCCATCAGGGAAAGCGTTGCCGTGGTCGTCAGTGAAGTGCTTCCAGTTAATCTTGATTTGAGTTTCGTCAATAGGCGCCTTGAACGGCTTTACAGCGAGTGTCTGCGGCATTCCCGTAATTGAAGTTAGGTAGCCGTTGGTCTTTTTGTCATAAATAACCAAGAGGTAGCCGTTTCCCATCTCGTTGGCGCGGTACTCGATTTGTCTCTTACCATGTCCGTAGTTCGGGTGGCAGTAAAGACAGCCTTTTCTCACCATAAGCGGACCAAGTCCGGAAAACGCAGTACCCTTCTCTTGAACGTAGTCGCGCTCGAACAAAGTTTCGCCGTACTTGAACATCGAATAGAATCCCTGCTGCTCCACTGCTGGGGATGGCTGTTGGTATGCAGAAGCTGAAAAAGTGAATGATGTACCCAACTTTCCGCCGGAATAAGTCATCTCCTCTACCTCGCTCTTTGTTAGCGGAGTAAAGTCAACTTTTTCGCAAACAACTTCGTCGTCAACACAGCCGGAAAAGGCAAGCGCAGACAAAGCAAAACAACCGTATTTACTAAAGCTCTTCATTTTTTATCTTAATTTTGGATGCAAAATTCGTCAGATTCGCAAAAAAGGGCAATACTCACAATTAGGTATTTTGGGGAAGCCGCATACCTAAACATGAGTATTATGAAAAAGAAAAGGCCGGCTCGATTAAACGAACCAGCCTGAAAGAAAAAGATGTATATTACTGAATTGAAGTCAGGTAGGACTTATTTCCTAGTTCAACGCGTCACTTAGTGCAGACAAAGACTCGTCAAAAGCCTTGATTGCTTCGATTGCATCCTTTGCAGTCTGGTCGTTGTAGTTTACAACAAAAGGCTTCTTCATTGCCTTCACCTTTGAAAGCGCATTCTGAAGTGCGTCGTCGCAAGCCTTAGCTTGAGCCGGGCAGTTCTTCTGTGCGTATGACATAACAGAATTTACTGCAGGTGTAGTTGCATTCAAACCTCCATACAAAGCGTACTGGCAGGAAAGAATGTTGTCGTAAAAGTCAGTAATTGAGTTGTAAGCATTAGGAGACTCGATGTAGTTCACATCCTCACCTAGAGTCGGTTTTCCAATCTTTGCGCTTGCAACCTCGTCGGCAATGTCCTTGCATCCGTCAATAATCTGGCGAACGGCAAGAAGCGGCGTTCTGTAAAGGCTTCCTGCATTTCCAGCCTCTCTCATATACTCTCCGAAGTCATCGTTTGGTTCCATCTCGGCCTCCTCAAGAAGTTCCTTGCGTTCTGCACCAACTTTGTCAAGTCCAGCCCATGAAGCCTCTAGTCTGACTGAAGAAAGGTACAAATCCTCTGACACCAACTGTGCGTATGCTATTTCCTTTGCAGTAAGTTCTGCGAACGAACGAGCCGAACCATTACGGAAAATCAAATACTCAAGAGCATGGAAACCTGTCAAATTCTGTCCTGTCGCAATGATTTCCGACATAGAGTTAAGGCTGTTCTCGTCCTCTGGATCAAACTTTGCGATGTTTGAGTTAAAGGCGGCGGCATCGAAAGGCCAAGTGTCGATGTGAGGGTCAATACCGTAGCTTGAAGCAGCACCGAAAAGGAAAGCCTCGCTCCACTCCCAGTACTGGCGAGCGCTTTTCCAGTCCTCGCAAACCTTGTTCAAATCCTCTTGCGAAGACATTGCAGACAAATCCTCCATCAAAGTCTCGCACTTGTCTGCCAACCCCTTGTAAGTCTTGATTACAGTGTTGTCAACAAAGTTTGACGAAACCGAAAGTAACTCACTTGACGAAGATTTTGACTCGTTCTTTTCGTCATCATCGTCACAACTTGCCATAAAACCTGTCATAGCCAAAGCCATGACTCCTGCTTTGAATAAATTTTTCATTATCGTTGTTTTTTATATTATTTTTCAATCATAGACAAATTCTTGCCCTCAAACAAACTTAAAAATCAATACCAATTAGTTTTTGCAGCCTTTCTAAAAACTCATTTGACGGGGGAGATTAAATTTTGCTCAATTTTAAGCCTACAATTTTGCACAAGCCATACTTACACGCAAATATGATGTTCAAAATTTTGAATGTTTTGTATTTGACGTTTTTTCTGCAATCTAACAGCTCGACTTCGAGAACTAAAAGATTTCAAAAAACAAACTCAAAGTATCTTTCCAACTACTTTATGAACCAACCGACAAAAGTTACGCCCAAAGAAATGCTTGGTTCGTCATTGTATTGGCCGAGAGGCTCGTCCGTATGGCCTACATGGGTGTTGTTTGCATTTGCAGCACTTTCATCCATGTCGTTTAGGTATCTCTTCGAATACTCAGCCTTGACTATCACACCGTTTACAGGCATATAGTTAAGGCCTACTGCAAAACGATTCTTTCCGCACCAGTTGTATGACTCTTTCTGAGAACCCTCTAACATCGAGTCATAGTACTCGTAAGCACCGAACAGGTAAAGTTTCTGCTTTGCCTCTGCCTTTGGCACAACAGAAAGCATATTCCAACCGAGTTCAAGGGAAGTTGCAAGAGCAGACTCTCCGACAGGCTGATGTTTGCTAGGCGAACCATCTTGGCCATGATGCAGAGGCAAAGTGTTGTTGAATTCAGTAATAGTCTGCGCATCTCCCAAATGAGCGTATGTAGCACCGCCACGAACAATCCAGGCGCCTCGGTTGACATAGAAGTCAAGCGAACCTATTCCAAGTCTGCCCTTAACGTCGTCATATTTTGCACTTGGATGAGCAAGAGTGTTTTTGAAAGTTCTGCCAAGATAACCGCTTAGAGAAAGTCTTACTCCGTCTGCAGGCTTGACTGTGACTCTCGTCGCAGCAGCATAGGAATTCGCAATCTTGAACTCGTAGGGCGAAACGCAGCCATAATGAACAAAGTTCTCCGAGCCGAACCTCTCGGAATCAAGTCCGGAAAGGAACTGCATCTCATAGTTCACATATTTTGTCTTGCCCCAAAATGAAAGGCCTACCTGATGCCATGTATTAGGCAGAATGCTTGACTCGCCCTCGTGTCGATATACTGTAAAGAACTCGTTAGGCATGTGGTAGGCGTTTGCCTGACCTACGGGAACAACGATTTCTCCGGCACGTATGTTGAACATTCCCTGCTTGAAAGCCTTGTTTACCCATAGCTGTTCCAACGCCACTTCTCCACCCTTTTCAACCTCAGCTTCATATTCACCACTCTCGTCAGCCTCGTATTCGACTGCGCTTTCTGTTCCACCATGTTCGAACTCAATCTCCATTCCTACGCTCCACCCTTTGCCGAAATCATATCCCATGTTTATAGCCATGTGGGGAAGGTCGAAACGCCCGTGGCTTGCATCATCCTTATGCTCGTATGGATATTTGTAGCGATAGATGTTGTCACTATAGAAATTGCGAGTCATTACCGCCTCGCCGTATGCACCGAGATTAAATTTTCTTTTTACAGAGTCTTCTTCCGCCATCACAGAGACAAAAGACGACATTAAAGCACTCGTCAAAATAAGTTTTACAGAATCCATTACTACCAATGTATTTTACTCTTTATTTTCGAGTGCAAAGTTTATATCGCACTCGTATTTATTTCGAGTGCAAAGTTCCCTCTATTCGCAAAAGTGGGCAATACCTAAAAATTATGATTTTGAATTCTCTCAGTCATAATATGTAGGTAGTGTGAGAAAAAACAGAGACAAAAACAAATCATGTGCAATAATTATGAAATTCTTGAATTATACGAACAATTATTTCTATATTTGCATAGCAACATTAGGACTAAACATAAACAGTTAGCTCATGATAATAAAAGAAGATATATATTTCCCGTTCGCAAACGAAGACAGACGACTTCACATCTATCTGCCAGACGACTACTATTCGGAAGGAAACGAAGAAAGATATGCTGTAATGTACATGTGGGACGGGCAGAACTTGTTCAATGACTGCGACGCCACATTCGGCAAGTCTTGGGGACTTTCGAACTTTCTGCAGGGATATTGGAAAAGAATGATTGTCGTAGGCATGGAATGCGCCCACAACAGTCCTCAGCGATGCAACGAATACTGCCCTTATTCCGTAGAAATAGGAAATGTAGGAAAGTTGCGAGGTGATGCTGAAAACACAATACAATGGGTTATTGAAAAGGTTAAACCTTACATAGACAGACGTTTCCGCACATGGAGTCATCGCGAAGCCACAGCAGTGGGAGGTTCGTCTATGGGCGGAATGATGTCTCTGTACACTATTCTCAAGCATAACGACATATTCTCTAAGGCTGCAGTCATTTCTCCATCAATAAGGACTTCTATGAGTCATTTCCTTAACGAAATAAAAGATGCAGACATCAACCCTGACACACGCATTTTCTTCTCGTGGGGAACTAATGAATGGAACTCTCTGGAGGTTGAAGAAACAGTAAGGAACTACATTCTGGAACTTGAAAGAGAGATACAAACAAAACAACCTTCCTGTCGAACATACATATTCAGACAAGAAGGTGGTTTACATAATGAGGCTTCCTGGGAACTGCAGCTTCCCACTCTTTTCCCTTTTTTATGGGAGGGATAGCTAACCTAGCACATTGCCCACGAAATAGGCAAGCTGTTTTCTCCACCAAGGCCAATCATGTGCAACATCATGTCCCCAGTAGTCTATCCATGCAGGGACATTGCGTTCCCTCAACAAGTCATCCAATCGTCTGGTAGAGGCTAACAAATCCTCTTCCCAGTTTTACCTTGTCCAACACAACAAATGATTCTGCGGTTGCGGTAAACATCCCAATAGTAATGGTCTAAAGGCATCCATCTCAAGTAATCAAGCGGTGAATTTGAATATACAAGCTCATCAGAATAGTCACCAAAGAAATAGCTTGCATGATATAGTCCGCTTAGGGCTATGACTGTATCGAACAAATCCGGTCTGCGGAAAAAGAAGTTGCCGGCATGAAATCCACCCATTGAACAACCCGTAACAATGAACGTCTCGTCCCCTCTCCTTACGCTTGGAATGAGTTCGTCAACAATGTAATGAAACCATCTTTCGTGCTGTTCTATGCGCCATCGGGAATCTCCTCCCAAATTGCTCCATGTCTCCCAATCTATTCCATCGCAACAAATAACGCGCAAATCACCTCTCTCAATCCACGAAGAAAGAACATCTACCATCCCGAAATTCTCGTAATCGTAAAAGCGTCCGTCCTGAGAAGGAAAGACAAACAATGTTCGGCGTCCATCTCCATAAACCTTGAACTCCATATCGCGACCAAGCGATTGGCTGTACCACTTGTTGTATGTTGTCTGCATTCTAATTCCTATTTTTTCTTGTGAACAAAATCTACAAAATCATCTACCTCTTTCTTTGTCTTGAGTTTTACCGTGAACATCTGCTGTCCCATAGCACCGGAAAGTATTTCAGGCATTCTGTCGCACATAACGAGCTGTTCCTTGTAACGCTCCTTGACATCCTCTATGCTGTACACATAGTCATATATGTCTCGTCTGGAAGCAAAAGCACAGTAATACTCATCGTTCCAAGGCAAAGACAAAGCGTTGCCTGCATTATGCTTGCTAGACACTGCATGAC
>JAKSKX010000025.1 GCA_024401535.1 Paludibacteraceae bacterium
ATAGCTTCTGTATGTGTCCGGGTGGATTCATTGTCCCTGCCTCTACATTCGATGGCGAGACTGTCGTTAACGGTATGTCACCAAGTAACCGTAACTCTCCGTTTGCCAATTCTGGTATAGTTGTGGAAATCAGAGTCGAGGATTTGCCCGAGCTTGTGCCTGACCATGAAAAGTTCGGACCTCTTGCCGGACTGGAGTTTCAGCGCAGATTTGAACAGCTCTCCTTTGCCAATAGCGGTGGAGGTGCCAAGGCTCCTGCCCAAAGACTATATGACTTTGTTAGGGGTAGTCTTAGCTATGACCTTCCGGACATCAGCTATATACCGGGCTGTACATCTTCGCCAATGCACTTTTGGATGCCGGAGTTCATTGCTAACAGACTTCGCAAGGGATTCGAGGACTTTGACCGAAAGATGAAGGGATTTGTAACTAACGATGCTGTGATAGTTGGTGTAGAGAGCCGTACATCTTCGCCTGTCCGTATTCCACGAAATCCGGAGACTATGGAGCATATCTCCATCGCAGGTCTTTACCCTTGCGGAGAGGGTGCAGGCTATGCCGGTGGTATAACATCTTCCGCTGTGGATGGCGAGAATGTGGCGGAAAAGATAGCCATTTCAATGCAGAATGCATAGAGCATAATGAACCGTGGAACGGTTCAACTATATAGCCTATGGTTGACAAGAGCGCAAGCTCTTGGCTACCGTAGGGAATAAAGGATACACACAAAAATAGAGACGCATTTCTGCGCCTCTTTTTTTATTGTCCGTAGTTACTCCGGTATTTCAGGTTCTGGAGTTGGTTCGTCCTCCTCCTCGCTTCCCGAGTTCTTAGCCGATATAGTCACTCGTTTCAGCCAGTTCCTGATGAATGCAAGGAACTCGTTTATGAGTTCAAGTCTTTCGACCTCGCTTTCGATGTTCGGAGAAAGCTCGTAGCCCTCGACCTCGGCCTTCTTGATGATTGACTCGATAAGGTCGTCTGTCGGCTGTCGAAGAGTCTTTTGCGCAGGGATGTTTGCAATCATGAGGTCCTCCATCTCCATGAATGAGACAAGGTTGTCCGCCTCCTCGCAGATTGAAGTTGCCTCCTCTACAAGAGCCTCGGCTGAGGTTGACTCCACCCCTGACCATGCGCTAAGGAAAGCTCGCACAGACTCGGCATATTCGTGGTTCGATGTTGCTGTGGCTATTCGAGACTGGTAGGAGTGCCACTCGATTTCACCGCCCTGTCTGCCAAGCTCGGCCTCTTTCTTGAGGATATGGCCAAGAGCTGACATTACGTTTCTGAGCTGGTTGATTTTGTCGTTCCACTGCTCACGGGTGTGGTTCTTGCGGCAGTTAGAGAGGTTCCCCATCTCGTTAGCGATAAGCTGAGTCAGAAGCGGTCTCTTGTTGTCATAGACTCCCTTTGGCATACCGTCAAGGAACTCCTGGGCGTAGTGTGTGTGGCGTGCGTTAGTAAGCACCTTAAAAAAAGAAAAGTTCTTCATAATCAATAAGTTTTAGGTTGTAATTAAATATACTGCAAATATAATCATATTTTTCGACATAAACAAGTTTTGTAGGGGATTTTTACGCAAAAAAGTATACTCTGCTTCTGGAACTGGGATTTATTTAGCCTCGCGCAACACAAACAATTAGCAACAATTAAAAATGAACTAATAATTCCGTATGGAAAAACTTGTAAATAGATATTTATAAATATATATATTTATAAAATCTAAATTGATAAAAGAAAAACACTCTTCATTTTTATTTGTTTTTATTGATGCTTTTGTCACAAGCCTGTCTCTGTGGTGTAGTTTAACTTTTTGGTTAATCAACATAACATAAAATTCTAAAAATCAAATAGTAAAAACTCATTTTTTTTATGTAAATTCGCAAGTGAATTTGAAAATAATAAGGAATAAACCTTTTTTAAGTTTTGGATTTTCTTAGGTAAAAAATAAAAACAAATCTACCAGGAGTGCTCCTTGCCTGAACCAAGTAGGACAAAAATTAAAAATAATATACTATGAGAGATTTAAATTTCTTCGGTTTTCCAGTATCTGTTGTTCGTTCAGCAGATAGTCTAACCCTTAATAAAGTCGAGGTTAACAGATTGCTTGATGCGATTGAATTTATCCTTGGTAATCGCAATTATTCAATTAAGCTTTCTCGTGTTCAACAACAGGCGTTATTGGAATTTGAAAGTTTGGGGTACTTGGAGTTTGACGGAGAGAGACGTGGCTACAATGTAGGCAAGCAAGGGACAAAAAAGTTAGTTGCTTACATTGTGGGTGCTGTTTTCTGTGATGACTATACTACTCCAGACGATAAGACTTGGATGAAAGGGCGTACTCTCTCTGATGCAGAGGGGATAAGATTGTTTTTTTGCTTTGATGTAAGCCACGAGAGAAACAAAGGGAAAGAATTAAAGTCTCCTAAAAAATGGAGAGAGGTAGATGATATAATGAAAAAATTAAAAGAGTGCAGTTTTAGTGCTGCACCAAAATAGCACTTTTTTTCGGGGGTTATCCACATTAATTTTGCACTATCAATCAAAAACGATTGGTGGTGCAATTTTTTTGCCCCTGCTCTCGTTGGGTAATTGACAAAATATAAATTTAATTTATAACTATGGCAGAAATACAACAGCCAAAACTAAACCCTTCAATCTATCTGAAGGTGACTCCGAAGGGAGTCGAGATACTCCACAATGTGAGTAAGCGAAGCAAACCTCAGTCGGTGCCTTTGCATGTCTCTAACAAGGGCAGACTGTCCGTAACCAAGGACAAGCAACTGCGCATAACTATCCGAGGCAGCAAACCCCTGGATATTGCTCAGGAGCTTGCCGAGTACGAAGAAATTTTGTTTAATCTTTATAATGGTTTTTAAATGGTAGATAATTTTATTATTAAAAAATGCACTCCCGCATACAGAGTCGGCGAGGGCGGGAAAATGGCAAGAAACATCATCCTGCAGAAATATGGCGGATGGGACGAGTTCTTCGGTTATGTCTCTGGTCATTTTGCTGAGGTCAACCTAGTGGAAGGCGATTTGGTCATTGCCGACCTCAGCATCAAAGTCAAAGAAGTTGACGACAAGGCCTTTCAAAACATTTACATCAATTCAATTAAAAAAATAGTATGAGCGTATATAAAACTAGCATTAAGGTGGCAGGCCGTCCTGCAACTCCGGTAACTGACAGAGACACATTTTTGAGAATGAGAGAGGCAACGAAAAAGGCTCTCGAGGATGTCCGAGCCGGCAAAGAGGAGAGAAAGAAGGACTTGGTGGCTTTCGTCTATGGCGCACTACCCAACGACGACGGAACATTCAAGGAAGCAACTAGGGTAAGTTCAACAATAGGAATGGACATCGACCATATCCCTGTCGAAACCATGCCAACGGTAGAGCAGAGAGTCAAGGAGCTGAAAGACCGTTGCCGAATCCTCTTTGCAGAGCGTTCACCAAGAGGTCATGGCGTTCACATAGTCTTTGAAAGAAATCCTGAGCTTACGACAGAGGAGAACCTTCAGTGGATGACCGAGCAGATTGGCATCGAGGGAGTGGAGTATGACAAGGGAGCAAAGGATTTGGCAAGGGTGTTCTTTGGCACTTCCAACGCTCCCGAGGACCTTTGGGTTCTTGACGACAGACTTTTCGAGGTCAGTGAAGTCCCAAATGTCGAGAAGGTAGAGGCCAATCCTCCATGCCATGCAAATCAGCAGAGGGTTGTGGCGGATGCAGTTCCCTCTAAACCCGCATCCCTATTCCCCGCAGACTACAATGGCACACCATACGCATATATCGTAGAGGAGCTAGAGGCTCAGTACGGAGGCGCTCCCCAAGTGGGCGACAGGAACAACACCATCCTCAAGATGGCTTCCGATTTGGCTCAGATTTGCGACAGAAACCCCGAATGGATATTCTCTATCCTTCCAGACTACGGACTTTCAAGCCAGGAGGTAATGACCACGATAAGGAGTGCCTGCAGCTATGACCACAAGATGTATTTCAGCCTAAAGCTCAGAAAGGCAATAAAGAGGGCAAAGCAGAGGGTTGGTGGAACAGACGAGGAGTTTGACAGCTGTCCCCCTCCTATGCCAGAGAAACTGCCCGGACTAGTGAAGCTCCTGCTCGGCAAGACTCCCGAAGCCTACAGACCTGCAGTTGCACACGCAGTTTTCCCTGCACTCGCATCCCACCTGTTCAATGTCAGATTCAAGTACATCGACAACCAGTATCACGAGGCAACACTGATGAATGTGCTGATGGCTGAGACCGGTGCAGGAAAGAGCTGTATAGACAAGCCTATACAGTACATTATGGAGGACATCGTGGAGAGCGACGCCTATAACCGAGAGAGGGAGAGCCAATGGAAAAGGGAGAACAGGAAGAAGGGCGCAAACAAGGACAAGGAGAAGCGTCCCGATGGTCTGGTTATCCAGTATGTCCAACCCGACATGACTAATGCCGCATTCATCATGAGAACCAAGGAGGCTGAAGGACACTTCCTCTATACCAAGGCTAACGAGATAGAGGCTTTTGACAGGCTGTCGGGCGGTACTAAAGGCGCACAGTTCACTATCATGTGCAATGCCTTTGACTACGACAACTCCTATGGAGCGGAGAGAGTAGGAAACGACTCGGTGAGCGAGACTGTCTGCGTCCGCTTCAACTTCAACGCCTGCACAACCTTTCAGGGCGGTAAGACCTATTTCCGAACTCAGCTGATTAAGGGTGCCTTGAACAGAATTAACTTCTGCACCATCCCCAAGCTCCCTATAGGCAGCGAAATGCCAATCTATGGAGTCTATGACGACAAGTTCAGGCAGAAGCTGAAACCTTATATAGAGAGGCTGAAGAATGCCGGGGGTGAGGTGTCAAGCAAGTCCGTGTCCGACTTCGCCAAACTGCTGTCCGATGAACTAAGGGACGAGAGTGTCGAGAGAGACGATGTGGTATATGAGAACTTCTCGCACAGAGCAAATGTGATAGCATTCCTCAAGGCTATGGTCCTCTATATAGCCGAAGGAAACGGAAAGTTCACAAGCGAGATGAAGAATTTCGTCCGTTGGTCTCTGCACTATGACATGTGGTGCAAGATGCAGTTCTTTGGCGAAGATGTCAGAAAGGCAATGGAACAGGACCATTTCGAGGTCAGCAAGAGAGGTCAGAAGGGTGTACTCGACTACCTGCCTTCGGAATTCACCGAAGAGGAAATTGTGCAGGAGCGCATCCGTCTAGGAATGAACCAAGGTCCATTACCCAATTTGCTGAGGACATGGAAAAGCAGAAAGAAAATAGAGCCTGTGGAGGGCAAGGAAAAGACCTACCGCAAGCTGGCTTAGATTAACCGAATTGTGAAAAATTCTGCCATATAAATAAATAGAAAAGGGAACTGGCTTGCGAAAGTCGGCTCCCTTTACAATTCATAATGCACAATTCATAATTCGTTCATAATGAATATTATATAGTGCAACAGTGCATCAGTATTACAATTAAAATTGAACCATATAAACGTACCAAGCACGATATAGGAGCGTAGCCACGTAGTGGCTTTTCTTGGTCTAGACGGGGATTTTAATCCCCGGCTAATAAATCATATCCGTGGGTTAAAACCCACGTCTGGACATAGAGATGTCGCTACGCGACAACGTACCAAGCACTATATAATTATGCATTATGCATTTATTTCCTACCAAAACTTGTTATTTTCCTCGCTGTACTCGAACCCTGCATCAGCCATCTTCTTCAAGATTTCCTCCTTGTCCAAATCAAGGTCACTGCAAAGTTCATCAAGCGATGAATAGAAATCCCTTAGCTTCATGTTCAGAAAGCTTAGGAGCATCATTGGGTCTGAAGGCAATTCCATAGTTAGAACTCGCTTGAGAAGTGGAACTTAATTTTAGGGAAGTCGCTCTGTGCCATCTGAAGGATATAGCCAGAGTCTGCTAGGAACACATCTCGGTCCTCCTTGTCTTTTGCCATATACTGGTATTTGCGCTTCTTGAAGGTCTCTAGGGCCTCCTTGTCATCGCTCTCTATCCAGCAGGCCTTGTAAAGTGATATAGGCTCCCAACGGCACTGTGCGTTGTATTCGTGAAGAAGTCTGTACTGGATAACCTCGAATTGCAATGCTCCGACAGTACCGATAATCTTTCGTCCGTTGAACTGGTTTGTGAAGACCTGAGCCACACCCTCGTCAGTAAGCTGCTCGATACCTTTGTTAAGCTGCTTTGCCTTCATAGGGTCGTCATTCTCTATGTACTTGAACATCTCTGGCGAGAAGCTTGGAAGTCCCTTGAAGTGAATAGTCTCTCCGGCAGTAAGTGTGTCACCAATCTTGAAAGTGCCACCGTTGTCTGGCAGACCTACGATATCACCTGGGTAGGCCTCGTCAACAATATCCTTTTTCTGTGCCATGAAGCAGGTAGGGTTGGAGAACTTCAGCATCTTGTTGTGACGGACATGCTTGTAGTTCACATTTCTCTCGAACTTGCCGGAGCAAATCTTGACGAAAGCGATACAGCTTCTGTGGTTAGGGTCCATGTTGGCGTGAATCTTGAACACGAAGCCGGAGAACTTCTCCTCCTCAGGCTTGATAACTCTCTCCTCAGTCTGAATAGGACCTGGTGAAGGTGCAATCTCGCAGAAGCAGTCAAGCAGTTCCTTGATACCGAAGTTGTTTAGGGCAGAGCCAAAGAATACTGGAGCAACCTCTCCAGCCTCGTAAGTGTCCCTTTCAAACTCTGGATATACACCCTCAAGTAGTTCAAGGTCCTCACGAAGCTGCATAGCATCCTCCTCGCCGACAATATCGTCAAGCTGTTTGCTGTTGATGTCGTCGATGGCAACGTTCTCTGAGATAGTCTGCTTTGAAGGAGTGTAAAGGTTAAGGCTATGCTCGTACAGGTTATATACGCCCTTGAACTTCTCACCCTGGTTGATAGGCCAGGAAAGAGGTCTGACCTTGATGTTAAGCTCCTTTTCAAGCTCGTCCATAAGGTCGAAAGGGTTCTTACCGTTGCGGTCCATCTTGTTGACAAAGACGATAACGGGAGTGTTACGCATACGGCAGACATTCATAAGCTTGCGTGTCTGAGTCTCAACACCCTTGGCGCAGTCCACCACGATGATAACCGAATCCACGGCAGTAAGGGTACGGAAAGTGTCCTCCTGGAAATCCTGGTGACCAGGAGTATCAAGGATGTTTATCTTGTAGTTGTTATACTCGAAAGCCATCACTGATGTTGCGACAGAAATACCTCTCTGCTTTTCAATCTCCATCCAGTCGGAAGTTGCAGTCTTCTTGATTTTGTTGGACTTAACAGCACCGGCAATATGGATGGCACCACCAAATAGTAGGAGTTTCTCGGTTAGAGTTGTCTTTCCTGCATCCGGATGAGAGATGACAGCGAAAGTTCTTCTGCGCTTGATTTCGTCAATGAATCCCATAAATTTCGCTAATAGTTACATATCAATTCAGCCTCTGCGGAACATAAAATGATGCAGAAAGCTAATAAAACCGTGCAAAATTAGTGAAAAAAGATTGTTTTTATATAACTTTGCCGAAAATTGTAGAAAAAATAGACTTTAAATATGGAGTTAGCAAGCAAATACAACCCTGCCGACATAGAGCAGAAGTGGTATCAGTATTGGATGGAGAATGGTTTCTTCAGTAGCAAGCCCGATGGCAGAGAGCCATACACAATAGTAATCCCGCCACCAAACGTGACAGGAGTGCTTCACATGGGACACATGCTTAACAATACTATTCAGGATATCCTTGTCCGTAGAGCAAGAATGATGGGCAAGAACGCCCTATGGGTACCTGGTACAGACCACGCATCTATCGCAACAGAGGCAAAGGTTGTAAACAAACTTGCTGGCGAGGGTATCAAGAAGACTGACCTTACTCGTGAGGAGTTCCTTGGACACGCATGGGACTGGACCAGAAAGCACGGAGGCATCATCCTTGAGCAGTTGAAGAAGCTAGGTGCTTCATGTGACTGGAACCGTACAGGTTTCACTATGGACGAGGTCAGAAGCGAGAGCGTTATCAAGGTGTTCTGTGACCTATACAACAAGGGACTTATCTATCGTGGTGTCCGTATGGTCAACTGGGACCCTAAGGCCCTTACAGCTCTTTCTGACGAGGAGGTTATATATAAGGAGGAGAACTCAAAGCTATACTACCTAAAATACTACGTAGCCGAGGATGATGGCAAGGGAGAGACAGGTGCAGAGGGTGAAATAGTTCATCGTGATGCCAAGGGACGCTATGCAGTTGTAGCTACAACTCGTCCGGAGACTATCATGGGAGACTCTGCGATGTGTATCAACCCTAAGGACCCTAAGAACCAGTGGTTGAAGGGCAAGAAGGTCATCGTTCCGCTTGTTAACCGTGTTATCCCTGTTATCGAGGACGAGTACGTTGACATAGAGTTCGGTACTGGTTGCTTGAAGGTTACTCCTGCACACGATGTGAACGACTACATGCTAGGCGAGAAGTACAACCTTCAGACTATAGACATATTCAACGACAACGGTACTATCAGCGAGGCTGCAGGTATGTATGTCGGACAGGACAGATTCGACGTCAGAAAGCAGATTGCCATAGACTTGAACAACGCAGGACTACTAGAGAAGGAGGAGGCCTACAACAACAAGGTCGGCTATTCAGAGAGAACTAACGTAGTCATCGAGCCAAAGCTTTCTATGCAGTGGTTCCTAAAGATGGAGCATCTTGCAAAGATTGCACTTGACCCAGTAATGAACGACGACATAAAGTTCTATCCTGCAAAATACAAGAACACATACAGAAACTGGTTGGAGAACATCAAGGACTGGTGTATCTCTCGTCAGCTTTGGTGGGGTCACCGTATTCCTGCATACTTCCTTCCACAGGGTGGTTATGTTGTAGCCGCTACAGAGGAGGAGGCTCTAAAGCTAGCTAAGGAGAAGAGCGGTAACCAGTCATTGACTATGGCAGACCTTCGCCAGGACGAGGATTGTCTTGATACATGGTTCTCTTCATGGTTGTGGCCAATCTCTTTGTTCGACGGAATCAACAACCCAGGCAACGAGGAGATAAAGTACTACTATCCGACTTCAGACCTAGTAACTGGTCCGGACATCATCTTCTTCTGGGTTGCCAGAATGATTATGGCAGGCTACGAGTACGAGGGCAAGATGCCTTTCAAGAACGTTTACTTCACAGGTATCGTAAGAGACAAGATCGGAAGAAAGATGTCCAAGTCCCTAGGTAACTCGCCAGACCCACTAGACCTAATCGCAGAGTATGGTGCAGACGGTGTACGTATGGGTATGATGCTGTCAGCTCCTGCAGGTAACGACATCAAGTTCGATGTTGCACTTTGCGAGCAGGGACGTAACTTCAACAATAAGATATGGAACGCCTTCCGTCTAGTTCAGGGTTGGGAGGTCAAGGATATGGAGCAACCAGAGAGTGCAAAGAATGCAGTCAAGTGGTTCGGCCATAAGCTAAACAAGACTATCGAGGAACTTGAGGACCACTTCAGCAAGTACCGTATCAGCGAGGCCCTAATGACAGTATATAAGCTGTTCTGGGACGAGTTCTCTGCTTGGTACCTAGAGATGGTTAAGCCAGCATATCAGCAGCCTATCGACAAGGCTACTCTTGATGCAACACTTAACTACTTCGAGACTTTGTTGAAGCTTCTTCACCCATTCATGCCGTTCATCACTGAGGAGCTTTACCAGGCTCTAAAGACTCGTGACGCAAAGGACTCTATCATGGTGAGCCTATTGCCAAAGAAGGAGGACTACTGCAACAAGTGTCTTGACAGAATGGAGCAGACTAAGGAGATTATCGCAGGTGTACGTAACATCCGTGCTGAAAAGGGTATCTCTCCTCGCGAGTCATTCAAGTTGTTCTATAAGGGAGAGCTTGATGCCAAGAACAACTCCATTATCGAGAAGCTTGCAAATGTCGAGTCTATTGACGTTACTCCTGCAAACGGTGTCGATGGTGCAAGCCAGACTTTCATGGTAGGCACTATCGAGATCACTATCCCTCTAGCAAACAATGTAAATGCTGAGGAGGAGATCAAGAAGATGGAGGAGGAGATCAAGTATCTTGAGGGATTCCTAATAAGCGTAAACAAGAAGCTTTCTAACGAGAAGTTTGTTGCCAATGCCAAGCCAGAGGTTGTTGCAAACGAGCGCAAGAAACAGGCTGATGCAGAGAGCAAGATTGCTACTCTAAAGGCTAACATCGAGAAGTTGAAGTAATATCAATTTCCATAATATCAAGAGAGAGGAGCTGAAAAGTGTCCTCTCTTTTTTGTTAGATATGCTTATGTCAATAAAAAATGTAGATAAAAAGCGATTGCTAACAAATTTGTAGTAACTTTGCACGAGGAAAAAACATGATAACTGTATGTTAAAAATCAACCCTAAGATAGATGATATGACATCCTTTCTAGTTATGGATGTCTTGGAGAAAGCTAACGAGATGCAGAGCAATGGAATAGATGTTGTGCATCTGGAGGTTGGTGAACCGAATTATGAGCCGTCTAAAGAAGTTGTAGATGCTGCTCGTAGTGCGTATCTTAGCGGTGACACTCACTACACTCATTCTTTGGGTGATCCAGATTTGAGGACAGAAATATGCAGTTTCTATCATTCAGAGTATGGCGTTGAAATAGAGCCTGACCAGGTTATTGTCACTTCAGGTTCGTCGCCTGCTATTCTGATGTCCCTTATGGCTATTTGCGAGGCTGGAAGCGAGGTTATAATCACTAATCCAGGCTATCCATGCTATAAGAACTTTATCCTTGCCGCAGGATGCAAACCTGTTGAGGTGAATGTTTCAGCAGAAAATGGATTTATCTATGACGTAGATAAACTTAAGGCAGCTGTCACATCCAAGACAAGGGCTATATTCGTAAACTCTCCGATGAATCCAGCAGGCACACTTGTAAGTAAGGAGTGCTACGAGAAAATAGCTGAGCTCGGCATAACAATAATCAGTGACGAGATATATCATGGACTTACATACGGAGGTGACACACCTATATGTGCGCTTCAGGTAACCCGTAATGCCATCATACTAAATGGATTCAGCAAGAGGTATGCAATGACAGGACTTAGACTAGGTTACGCTATTGTGCCTAAGGAATGTGTCCGTCCAATGCAGATTCTTCAGCAGAACTTGTTTATTTGTGCAAGCTCTACAGCCCAAAAGGCAGGAATTACAGCTTTGAAGTATGGAGAAAAAGATGTCGAGGAAAGACGCAAGGTATATGACGAGAAGCGTAAATTCATGATTCGCAGACTTAGAGAAATCGGTTTCGAGATAGAGTCAGAACCTATGGGTGCATTCTATGTGTTCTGCAATGCAAAGAAGTTTACAAACAATTCCTTGCAGTTCGCTTTCGACATTCTTGAAAAGGCTCATGTCGGAATTACTCCGGGTATTGATTTCGGTACAGGAGGTGAAGGATATGTGCGTTTAAGCTATGCAAACTCTATGGATCGAATAGAAGAGGGTTTGAACAGAATAGAAAGATATATAAACAGCCTAAATGGAGTGCAAAAGGGATAATGTCATGAGAAAAAGAGATTTGTCTAAAGGTATTGTTACCTATGTGGAAGTAGGTATCATGCGTGAACCCGAAGTGAGTGTCAGGCTTAATGGAAATTTCAAAGTGGATTCCGCAGGGGAATTTGCTTCAGCACTCCATGACAAGCAAATGAACATAAGGTATTCAGATTTGAAGGCCGGCAGGGACTATCAGTTTACGTCTGATGGCAAAGGCTATTTTACGCTAAGCAGAGTTCCTATAGGTGTTGATTTCCATTGGAGTGAACTAAAGGAGTTCAATTATAAGGGAGACCTTTTACTTAGGCGTACTTCGGATGACAAGATTCAGGTAATAAACAGAGTGGATATCGAGGACTATATTTGTTCTGTAATCGGCTCGGAAATGGCACCTACTTGTCCTCTTGAGCTGTTAAAGGCTCACGCAATTATTTCACGTTCATGGTTGGTGTCACAACTTCAGCGTAAGTCTTGCGAGAGTCATCCCATCTATAGGCACGCATCATTAAAGCAAGGCGATGAAGAGATGATTCAGATATGGGATGCTATGGGACATACTGAATTTGATGTTTGTTCCGACGACCATTGCCAGCGTTACCAGGGAATTTCTGACGATGACAACGAGAACGTAAAGAAGGCCATAGAACTTACAAAAGGCATAATCCTAAAGAGTGATGGAGCCGTTTGTGATGCTCGTTTCTCTAAATGCTGTGGTGGAATTAGTGAGTTGTTCTCTACTTGTTGGTCCGATGAGGATTTCAAGTATTTGTCTCCTGTCAGATGTAATATTGATCGCAGAGACGATATAAACGAAGTTGGAGATACAATGAGCAGAAGGAAGTGGATGCTCGAGCCTCCAACAGACACATATTGTTCTACTAAGGACAGTGCAATTTTAAGTCGTATCCTAAAGGCTTATGACAAGAAGACAATAGATGACTTCTATCGTTGGAAGGTTGAATATGATGTAGAGGAATTGACTGAGCTTGTTAAGGAAAAGATAGGTCTTGATGTTGGTAAGATTATCTCTCTTGACATTGTTGAAACTGGACCTTCCGGACGAGTTAAGAAAATACAGATAGTCGGAACAAGAGGAAGCAAGGTTATCGGAAAAGAGTTGCTGATACGTAAGGCTTTCAGTAAAACTCACCTGCTTAGTTCCGCTTTCATTGTCGAGAAGAAATTTGATGGCGCTCAAGAGAAGTTCGTATTTAGTGGTGCAGGTTGGGGACATGGTGTAGGAATGTGTCAAATAGGTGCTGCAGTTATGGCGGAACAAGGCCATTCATATACAGAAATTCTTTCACTTTATTATCCTAACTCGGAACTTGTAAACATGATAGGATAGTAGTATGCTTTAATAACAGAATTTATTGACAATATTATGGGTAAGATAATTAGTAGCGTGATATTAGCGGTCTTTCTTGTTTTGGGAGGATTTGTCTATTATAACTATTATTTTGTTTTTGCTGAAGGTGTAAAGTCTGGACAGATAAACCTAATTACAAAGAAAGGAACAATCTGGAAGACTTATGAAGGAAGACTTATTCAGAATGGATTCAAGTCTCAAAATCAATCAGTCGGAAGCTATGTGTTTGATTTTTCCATAGAGGATGAGTCTTTGGCAAAAAAACTAGAGCTGTTGGGCGATGGTGCCGTAACGCTACACTATCTGGAGTATAAGAAGTCTTTGCCTTGGCGTGGATATTCCAATTATGTCGTAGATAGTATTGTAGTGTACTCTTCTAATAAGTCTATAGACTCTCAATCTTCCTTGAAAGAGGAACAGATTGGCAGCGATATGCACTCTGTAAAGAAGCAAGACAATTTGGGCGATTATCCAACTGAATGGTATGAATGATTCTGAATATCCTTCAAAACTATTGGAGAACGCAGTGGCTCAAATAGCTACTTTACCAGGAGTTGGAAGGAAGAGTGCGTTAAGGCTTGTCCTTAATTTGCTTAGACGAAGCGAGGCAGAGGTTCTTCAGTTTTCCAATGCCTTTATTCAGCTCAAACAAGAGGTGAAGTATTGCGCCAAGTGCCATAATATCTCTGATACTGAATTGTGTAATATCTGTTCTGATTCGCGTAGAGACAATACGGTTCTTTGTGTGGTCGAGAATATCAGAGACGTTATGAGTGTTGAGGCTACTCATCAGTTTAAGGGCCTATATCATGTACTTGGGGGTATTATTTCTCCTATGGATGGCGTGAGTCCGTCTGACTTGAATATAGATTCTCTGCAACAAAGAATTGTAACTGAAGGGATAAAGGAAATAATCATAGCTTTGAGTACTACTATGGAAGGTGATACCACTGCCTATTACCTTTATCGCAGACTAAATCCAACGGGTGTCAAGATTACCACTATAGCTAGGGGTATTGCAATAGGTGACGAGTTGCAGTATGCAGACGAACTCACTTTGGGAAGAAGTATTCTTGACCGTATTCCTTTTGATTCAATAAACAAATAGATTATGCTTGACAATATAATAAAGAAATACTACATACGAATAGCAATTACAGCTTTGACTATTTTTGCCGGTGCTATATATGCTAACCAGTCTATTTCTATTCCATCGTATGTTACTACAATAGTGTATTTAATGCTATTAACAATTGTTCCCTATGCTGTATGGAATTTTGGGAAGAAGATGAAGATGATATCCCAAATCGAGGATAAGGCCATTAGGGAAAGAAATATCAAAAATGCCAATATGATAAAGATGCTTTTGATATACGTCCCTACAATGTTGTGTTCTGTGTTGTATTTTACAGAGCCGACAGAATCTTCATTGGGTGTTGCCATTATATCTTTGATCTTGTTTTTGCTATTCGCAAAGCCTACAGATAAAGTTGCATAGTTATTGACAGTTATTAAAAAAATATGAAAGTTGCTTATCATACATTAGGTTGCAAGTTGAACTTTGCCGAAACATCTAGAATTGCTTCAGATTTGGAGCAAATTGGCTTCTATACAGCAGAAAAAGGAGAAGATGCAGACCTTATTGTTATAAACACTTGCGCTGTCACACAGGCGGCAGAAAGAAAGGATAGGGCAACAATAAAACAACTCCAGTCTCAAAATCCGAACGCCTTTACTGTGGTTATAGGTTGCTATACTCAAATAAAGCCTGATGAGGTTGTAGCTATTGAAGGTGTGGATTTAGTTCTTGGTGCTGAGCATAAGTTTGATGTCGCCGATCTTTTGAGGAAATTCAATTTAAAACGTGAAGGAAAGGCTAGAGTTTTTCACACCCAACGTAAGGATGTAGAGGTGTTCTTCCCATTCTGTACTTCGGGTGACAGAACTCGCTATTTCTTGAAAGTTCAGGATGGATGCGATTATTTCTGTACATATTGCACTGTGCCTATAGCAAGAGGCAAGAGCAGAAACGCAACTGTCGAGCAGACAGTAAAGGAAGCAGAAAAAGCAGCTAAGGAAGGAGCAAAGGAAATCGTTATATCTGGTGTCAATATCGGAGATTTTGGAAAATCTACCGGGGAGACATTCCTTGACCTGGTACGTGAACTAGATAAGGTTGAAGGAATTGAGCGATATAGAATTTCTAGCATTGAGCCTAATCTGCTAACCGATGAAATTATTGATTTTGTAGCAAATAGCCGTGCATTTATGCCTCATTTCCATATTCCTTTACAGTGTGGATCTGATGAAATCCTTGAAAAGATGCACCGCAGGTACAAGCGTGAAGTTTTTGCTCATAAGATAGAGTTGATTAAAAAGTCTATGCCCAATGCCTTTATAGGTGTAGATGTAATAGTTGGTTTTAATGGGGAGACTGAAGATCATTATAATGAGTCAAAATCTTTTTTGGATTCATTGGATGTTACCAGACTTCATGTATTCCCATATTCTCCAAGGCCTAATACTGCTGCTCTTGCTATTAAACCTCATGTTCAGAGTGCAGAAAAGAAAAGACGTACTGAAGACTTGATTTCCTTGTCGGATTCAAAGATAAGGGCTTTTTATGAGAAGAATATAGGAAAGCAGGCTAAGGTTCTTTGGGAGGAGAGTAGTGACAACAAAAAAATGTATGGATTTACAGATAATTATATAAGAGTAGTTTCTGAATATGATCCATATTTGATAAATAAGATTCAGGAAGTCACTTTAGGTGATTTCGAAGGAGAGTGCCTAACTATTCTATAGTTTGGCATTTTTTGTTGTTTTATTTATCCTGATTTAACTCAAAATACTCATAAGTGTAAAAAAATGTAACTGAGATGTATAGAAATTCTTAGAAACTTACTAATTTTGCGCTTAATTTGAGGCTAAGAATGAAGACTTATTCCGAAATAGTGTTTCCAATTGCTATGAAATTGGGTGCGATAATGGGTTTATGCTATGTTTTTAGCATAGTATTGCCTATGGTTGTTCCTTTTGTTGGCTCTATATTAGGTTTAGGACTTTTGCTTGCTCCGGTGGTGTTGCTTTACAAGGCGATGAATTCCTTATGCAACAGCTTTGAGCCCGAATGGACAAATGGCAGAAGGTATAGTGCCAATCTGGTATCCATTCAGCTGATTGTTTTCGGGGTACTCACGTTCTTTTTTTGTGGATTGATTTATGCATTGTTCCTTTATGTTTACACATCATACATAAATCCGCAACACTTGTCAGAGTCAATAGCTATGACATCCAAATTGTTGGCTGAAAAATTGCCCCTAGAGGAACAGGTTCGTATGAACAACGAATTGAATAGCATAACTCCATCGTCTATGATTGTAGGTGCTATTTTGTTCATGGGTTTTATAGGCTTCTTTTTAAGTGTTCTGGAAGTTATCGCTCTCAGAATCAAACATCGAAGATAAATTAAGAAAACGAGATAAATTAGTATAAAGATGGATATTTCAGTAGTTGTACCTTTGTATAATGAAGAAGAGTCTCTAGGAGAATTGTATGCTTGGATTGATCGAGTTATGAAAGCAAACAATTTTTCGTACGAGATTATTTTCGTAAATGACGGCAGTACTGATAGATCTTGGGCAATAATCGAGGATTTGCATTCTAATAATGAAAATGTTCATGGAATAAAATTCAGGCGTAACCATGGCAAAAGCGCTGCTTTGTATTGTGGTTTTGAACAGGCGCAAGGTGATGTTGTCATAACTATGGATGCAGATTTGCAGGATAGTCCTGATGAAATCCCTGAACTTTATAGAATGATTATGAATGATGGTTATGATTTGGTGTCTGGTTGGAAAAAGAAAAGATATGATTCCAAACTAGCCAAGAATTTGCCATCTAAGTTGTTCAATGCAACAACTAGAATGATTTCTGGAATTAAGTTGCACGATTTTAATTGCGGATTGAAGGCATATAAGCACCAGGTTGTAAAGAGCATTGAAGTGTATGGAGAAATGCACAGATATATTCCGTACTTGGCTAAAAATGCCGGATTCAAGAAGATTGGTGAAAAAGTAGTTCAACATCAGGCTAGAAAATACGGAGAGACAAAGTTTGGTATAAACCGCTTCTTCAATGGTTACCTTGACTTGCTTTCTTTATGGTTCCTTTCTACTTTTGGCCAAAAACCAATGCATTTCTTTGGCTTTGTTGGTAGTTTGATGGCTTTGATAGGTGTGATTTCTATTCTTGTCGTAGGAGGAATGAAACTTTATCATATCCAGACAAATACACCGGCTCCATTAGTGACTGATTCCCCATATTTCTACATTGCCTTGACGATGATGATACTTGGTACTCAGTTGTTCTTGTCAGGTTTTCTTGGCGAGATGATTTCTAGAAATTCCACTTTGAGGAACAATTATAAAATAGAAAAGACTATTTAATATATGGATATATTTTTAGAAATAGTGAAGATATCAGTCAGCGGAATTCTCGTTTTGCTTTGCTCGTATTTGATGCTAAAGCAAATCGTTAGAAATGATGAAAAGAGAATGCGTCATCAAACTAGAATTGAGAATGGAAAGTTGATGACTCCGCTTAAACTTACTGCTTATGAAAGATTGTCGTTATTCTTGGAAAGAATTAAGCCAGAGAGTATGATAATCAGAATTCAAACACCTACAATGACTGCGGGACAGTTGCATGATATATATATAATGCAGGTTAGGGAAGAGTTTGAACATAATATCTCTCAACAGATCTATGTGTCTGAAGATTTATGGCGTTATATTGTTTCGTCCAAGGAAGGTCTTCTGCAGTTTATAAACACATGCTCAAGTAAGGTTCCTCATAATGTCCCTGCTATTGAATTGTCTAGGCTTATTTTGGAAACTTACAGTCAGGTAGAGACTTCTCCTGTTGATATGGCATTGCAGTTCTTGAATAGTGAAGTAAAGAGATTGTCATAGTATGGAATTGTTTGACTCGATAAGACTAAGAACTTCCGTAAGATCTTTTGACAAGTCTAAAGTTGTATCTAAGGAAGTTTTGGATTATGTGCTAAAATGTGCTCAGTTAGCGCCATCTGCATGTAACGAGCAGCCTTGGAGGATACTTGTTATTCAAACTGACAATATGCTAGCCAAGATACAGAAGTCGTATGATAGAGATTGGATAAAAACGGCTCCGGTTGTGCTTGCTGTTACGGCTATTCACTCGGATGCATGGCATCGTTCTTCTTATGACAATAAAGATCATTCAGATGTGGATGCTTCGATAATGATTGAGCATATTTGCTTGGCTGCAACTGATAAAGGATTGGGTACATGCTGGGTATGTAATTTCGATCCTAAGATTGCATCGAATGTATTGCCTTTACTTGAGAATGAGGAAGTCATCGCATTGATTCCAATGGGATATCCTTCTGACAACTCAGTTTTTGAGAAGCAAAAAATAAGAAAGGAACTGTCGGAATTTGTAGCATATTTATAATGAGACTCAAGAATATATATACATGGTTTATTTTTGTTGTTATGTTGATGTTTTCGTCGGCATGCCATACAGAGTACTGCCGTGAAAATATGTATATTCAAGCCGTGTTAAAGCTGTATAACTATAAGAATCAGTCGCAAGCGGTTAATCTTTCAGGTGTGTCTGTATATACAATGGATGGTAGCGGCAATTATTTGGCAAAACTTCCTATAGACACAGTTGCCTCGACTTTACGTTTAGTTTTGAATCCTGAATCAGATACTTCTAGATTCAGAATTGTAAGCAACTATATAAACAACGAGGAATTAGTTGTAGTTCATAAAAATACTCCCGAGTTTGTAAGCGCAGAGTGTGGTTGCAGGGTCAAGAGTATTATTGATACTGTTTATGTAGCAAATCTTACTTTTCAAGATTCAATTTCTATAGTTAATCATATAGTGGATGACGTTTATGAGAATGAGAATATTCAGATATTTTTGCGTATTGGTGAGTAGTCTTGTTCTTATTAATTCCGCTATATTTGCGGCGGAGTCTGATTTTGAAACATGGAATAAAACCGAAAACAAAAAATTGTATGGATTGTCTGTCTATGCGGATTTGGTAGGTCCTGTTGTTTCCATTGTTTCTGATAAAGTGACTGATTTTAGCTTTGGTGCTGATGTTGATTTGTTTCATGCAGCATATCCTACTTTTGAGATGGGATATTCAGTATATGATGCCACGGATGACTATCATTATGCTTTGCTTCAGCCTGATGATTACAGCTATAAGTGTAGCGGTACATATTATAAGATTGGAGTTAAGTTCAACATGCTCAATGGGTATAGGTCGAAAAAGACCATTCCAATGCTTTACTTGGGAGCGAAATTCGCTTTTTCTCCTTCTCATTTTGAGATTGAAGATGTAGCATTGAACAATGAATTTTGGAATCTTGACAAATCAGTTTCTGTTGGAGGAAGAGGTGTTGTAAAGTGGGCTGAGTTCGCTTTTGGAGTCAGATATCCTGTTTCCAAACACTTGTTTCTAGCTTTAGAAGGCGATTTAAAAGAGTTCGCAACAAAAAAAGCATTTAACGGAGATATAAATGGAGGGGGAAAGATGTTAGTTCATCAGACTTATTCTCCTGGCTATGGTGATATAAATGGAAGTCATTGGAGTGTAAAGTACACTTTGGGATTGTTTATACCAACAAAAGAAGTAAAAAGAAAAAAATAAAATACATCATAATAAAATGGCAGATATAAAGTCGCTAAACATAGCAGCGGATAACATTCGAATCCTTACGGCAGCAATGGTAGAGAAAGCTAAGTCAGGTCATCCAGGTGGAGGTATGGGTGGTGCAGACTTCATCAATGTGCTTTACTCTAAGTTCTTGAAGTATGATCCAAATGATCCTCAATGGATTTGTCGTGACAGATTTTTCCTTGATCCGGGACATATGTCGCCAATGCTTTATTCTGTCCTTTTGTTGATCGGAAAGTTTGAGATGGAGGACATCAAGAATTTCCGTCAATGGGGTAGTGTTACTCCAGGTCATCCTGAGGTTTGTGTTGAAAGAGGAATAGAGAATACATCTGGTCCTCTAGGTCAGGGGCATACAATGGCTGTTGGTGCCGCTATTGCGGAGCGTTTCCTTACTCAGAAGTTCGGAGATTGGATGAGCCATAAGATTTATTCTTTTATTTCTGATGGTGGTATTCAGGAAGAGATTTCTCAAGGTGCTGGACGTATTGCTGGTAATCTTGGCCTTTCAAATCTTATTATGTTCTATGACGCTAATAATATTCAGCTTTCTACAAAGGTTGATGAAGTGTCAAATGAGGATATTGAGAGCAAATATAGAGCATGGGATTGGAATGTCATCACTATTAATGGTAATGATGCAGAGCAGATTATTGAGGCTCTAGAACTCGCAAACCAAGAGACTGAAAGACCAACTTTGATTATAGGTAATACTACAATGGGTCGTGGCTGTATGAAGGCTGACGGTTCTAATTTCGAAGGTCAGGTATCAACTCATGGTCAGCCTCTTTCTGCTGCAGGTGTTGACGTTGCCCTTACAATAAAGAATCTTGGTGGTAATCCCGATGAGCCATTCTCTATTTTCCCTGAGACTGCTAAGCTATATGCAGAAAGAAAGGAAGTCCTAATAAAGGAAGCTAATGAGAGAAAGAACAAGCAGGCTGCTTGGGCAAAGGCTAATCCTGAGCTTGCTGCTAAATTAGAGCAGTTCTATTCAGGCAAGCTTCCTAATCTTAATTTTGATTCAATCGAGCAGAAGCCAAATCAAAGTACGCGTGTTGCATCTGCTACTGTTCTTGGTTATCTAGCAGATAATGTTGAGAATATGATAGTCAGTTCGGCGGACCTTTCCAATTCTGACAAGACCGATGGTTTCTTGAAGAAGACACATCCTATAGTAAAGGGTGATTTTTCAGGCAGATTCCTAAATGCAGGTGTTTCTGAGCTTGCTATGGCATGTATTATGAATGGTATAGCTCTTCACGGTGGTTTATATTGCGCATGTGGTACATTCTTCGTGTTCTCTGATTACATGAAGCCAGCTATGAGAATGAGTGCCTTGATGCGTCTTCCAGTTAAATATGTATGGAGTCATGATGCTTTCCGTGTAGGAGAGGATGGACCAACTCATCAGCCAATCGAGCAGGAGATTCAGGTTCGTTTGCTTGAGAAAGTTAAGAATCATCAGGGTAAGAATAGTATGCTTGTACTTCGTCCAGCTGACGTTCACGAGACTACAGTTGCTTGGAAGATGGCTATGGAAAATACAGATTCTCCAACTGGTTTGATTTTCTCTCGTCAGAATGTTAATGATATTCCTTCTAATGGAAGCCGTTACGAGGATGCAAAACAGGCTACTAAGGGAGCTTATATTGTTAAAGCTTCTAAGGGAACACCTGATGTAGTTCTTGTAGCAAGTGGTAGTGAGGTAAGCACGCTAGTTGATGCTGCGAAACTTTTGGAAGAAAGAAAGAATCTAAATATACAGATTGTCAGTGCTATAAGCGAGGGATTGTTCCGTAATCAGCCTGTTGAATATCAGGAGAAGGTTCTTCCGACTTCCGTTAAGAAGTTCGGATTGACAGCTGGTGTTCCATTCACTCTTCAAGGTTTGGTTGGAACAGACGGTTATGTGCATGGCCTTGACCATTTCGGTTACTCTGCTCCTTACAAGGTTCTTGATGAGAAGTTTGGATTTAACGGAGAGAGCGTATATGCAGATGTATGTAATTTCTTGAATATTGGTAAATAATTCAGTTATTGCTAGTATTCTGATATAAAATATTCAATTTAGTAGAGGCACGATTATTTGTGCCTTTACTTTTTATTCTGATGCTATGGAAATAATTAAGGTCGAGCCTCATTCATATTTGGGTATAAGGACAATAGCTTTTTGTGTATTGGTTGCAGTTTTGCTATTCTCTGCTACATTAGTTTTTGTTTTCGAATATGCTTTTGATGTAATTGATTGTATTATTCCTAAAAATTTGAATAGTATAATAATTCCGATTTTTATATTTTTGTCCATTAGTTCTATTATCGGAGCATATCTTGCGATTACAACAAAGAGTTTGTATGCTTTCAATCCAGAAAGTAAATCTGATTTTAGGGGGTATAAGTTTTTGGGTAAAGAGTATGGAGAGTGGCATCCTCTTGATTTGAACTCTATACCTAATTTCTCATATATCGCATTTCAGTCATACAATCAGACTCAAACATTTAATTTTATGGGAGTTACAAAGAATGAAGTTGATGAAGATATGTTCGAACTTAGACTTATTTGTGGGCAAAATTTTATTACCTTAATATCTACGAGCGAATTTTCTCAACTCCCTAACGTTGTCAAATTAGGCAGAACAATGGCTCAGGTTTATAATGTGAAGTATTGTGACTATGTAAGGGACTCTTATAGAAAAAGGATGATTATATAGCTACACCTGTATGTTATTGTATTATTGATATATTGGGTAATATTTGCATATAGTTAGTTTATGCAACCATTACTTTTGCTTTGTCAAAAAATCGGCTAATCCGCAAACTAATAAAGAAAGGGATAAAAGCTGATAATATTATTTTTTATCTTAACAAGCAAGATGATCTAAGTACTTTAAATAACGCTGTAACGAGGGAAATAGGAAGTAGAAGAAAGAATGACACTTTATCTAAAGCCAGGTATTTACTATGTGATAGATGATAGTTTCGTTTGTTTGTGGACTAAATAAAAAAAGGTAGGAACCCAATCCTACCACTCAGGTGCAAGAAAAACCAAACGAGAGTAATGTTTGGCTCGACTCACATTGCAAAGATAATATTTTTTTGTATCTTTGTACAGAAAACAAAAACATTTTTCATATTTTATTGACGACTATCTGAAGAGCGGGCTGTGAAGTCTGCCCTTTGGGGATGATTATATAGCTACACCTGTATGTTATTGTATTATAGATATATTGGGTAATATTTGCATATAGTTAGTTTATGCAACTATTATTTTATATTTGTCTAAACTTACCTTAATCTGTCGAGACAGTAAACTGAGAATTATATATTTCGTAATACCTTCCTTTTAAAGACAGCAATTCTTCGTGTTTACCTTGTTCGACAATTCTTCCCTCATGCATTACTAGGATTTTGTCAGCATTTTTTACTGTGCTCAAGCGGTGGGCTATTACAAAAGATGTTCTTCCTTTAGTTAGATTGTTAATAGCTTTTTGAATCAGCAATTCGGTATGTGTATCAATGTTCGAAGTTGCTTCGTCAAATACAAGTATAGGAGTCTCCACTAAAATTGCACGAGCAATAGTAAGTAGCTGTTTTTGTCCATGACTTATATTTTCGCCGCCTCGTAACAGAACTGTATTGTATCCTTCTGGCAGACGACGTACAAAGCTATCAGCATTGGCTGCGATTGTGGCGCTTTCAATTTCTGCTTCAGTAGCAACTGGCCAACCATACGAAACATTATACTTTACTGTATCAGTAAACAAGAAAGGTGTTTGAAGAACAATGCCCATCTGATCACGAAGACTTTCTTTGGTAACGTCTCGGATATCAATTCCATCAATGGTAATCTTGCCGGAATTTATGTCATAGAAACGAGTCAACAAATTGATAATGGTTGTTTTTCCTGCACCTGTAGAACCAACTATGGCAATAACTTCATCTTGTTTTGCAGAGAAAGAAACATCTTTTAGAATAAGTTTTGAATCATCATATCCAAAAGAAACATGGTCAAAGACTACTTCCCCCTTAATATCTTTTTCTTTAAGTACTAATGCATTCTCTTTGTTAACAATATCTGGCTTTGTGTCAAGAATTGCAAATATTCGTTCAGCTCCAGCTATAGCACTTTGCACTGAATTCAACTGAGAAGCCAAACCATTTATAGGTCTTAAGAAATGACGAGTATAAAGCAAGAATGATTGAATAGTACCAACAGAGATTCCAGCTAAAGCAATGCCACAAACTGTAACACCGTTGTTTGCTGCAAGATATCCGCCGCACACAGCAACTATAATATAGATAATATTCTCCAATACTCTCATCAATGGCATTAGCAATCCGCTAAATATCTGAGCTTTGACACCCGAAGAACGGAGTTTTTCATTAGCTTCGTTGAATGCCGCAATCTGTCGGTCTTCTAATCCAAAACTACGAACTACCTTGATACCACCTACACTTTCCTCAACCAGGGAGTTAAGTTCTCCCAAAGCTTTCTGTTGGTTCGAGAAATATTTTCTTGTCTTGCTGACTACGACATTACTTATTATGAATACAAATGGTATCATCATAACACATAGTACAGTCAGTGCGGGAGACAATGCGATCATGGAAATGATAGTACCGGTCAATGTAAATATTGTGCTGAAAACTTGGATGAATGAATCTCCCAATCCAGACTTCATTAGTTCTACATCACTTGTGAACCTGCTCATCAGATCTCCACGCAGATTAGAGTCAAAGAATTTGACACTGAGTTCCTGCATCTTGTCCATTAGCTGAGTTCTGACTTTTTCAGATATTTTTAGGGTAATAATTGTCATTCCATATTGCTGTAGAAGTGTGAATATGGAATTGGTCACATATACGCAAATTAGCAAGAACAAAATATGATTCAACTTGTCGAAGTCAACAGTCATATTTGTCAAGTTAATGCTATCGTCTATGGCCTTACCTATCAGAATAGGGCTTAATAGAGAGCATCCTACTTCAACAATAGAACCTAGAACCATTACAAAGAGCCACCAAGCATGCTCCTTCCAATATGAAAAAATACGCCTAATTGTAACAAGCATATTTTGAGGCTTGTCAACCGACTTGGTCATATCGCTCATTCGAGCTCCAGGTCCTCCCTTTCCTCCAAACATTGGTGGTCTCATAGACTTACCTCCTTTCCTTCATTTGCAGATTCCACTTGCGAATCATATATTTCCTTATATAGCTCGTTAGTTTCGTAAAGTTCTGAATGTGAGCCGAATCCAGACACTCTGCCATCATTTACCATAAGTATCTTGTCGGCATTCTTTATTGAACTAATCCTTTGAGCGATAATTATTTTTGTAGTTTTTAGTTTTGATAATTCCTTTATAATAGCAGCTTCCGTAATCAGATCCACTGCGCTCAAGCTATCATCTAAAATTAGTATTCTCGGATTCTTTATTAGAGTTCTTGCAATACTAATTCTTTGTTTTTGTCCTCCAGATATGTTTGTAGCGTCTTGTTCGATATGGTGTTCCAAACCATTATCTAGTCCTTCCACGAAATCAAGAATTTGTGCTTTGCGCAAAGCATCTTTCATTTCTTCTACGGTTGCATCCTCTTTACCCATGCGAAGATTGTCAGCAATAGTGCCGGAGAATAATTGGGTGCTCTGCATAACTATACCAATATGTTCCTGCAAATCTCTACGGTCTATTTCAGACAATAACTTTCCACCGATAAAGATTTTTCCCTTTTGAGGATCGTAAAATCTTGGTATAAGATTGATTATTGTTGACTTGCCACTTCCTGTACCACCTATTATTGCAAGTGTTTCTCCTGCATTTAATTTGAAAGAAATGTCGTTCAACTGGTATGTGTCGTTAGATTCATAGGAAAAACTGACATTTTGGAATTCCAGACTTGCTTCTTCCGGCATAGTCTCTTCTTCAACTTCGACTTCATTTATTATCTCCTCAGTTTCAAGGACTTCATTTATTCTGTTCATTGAAGCTTCTGCCTGGGTAATCGACATGATGACATGCTGTGCCATCATTAAGGACATTAGAACTTGTGTCAAATAGTTAGTGCAAGCCATAATGTCACCAACATTCAAATTGCCTCTTTGTACTTCAAACTCTCCAAACCAAAGGACAGCTACAACTCCACCGTTCATTACCAATGACATGAGTGGCATCATGAACATAATGGTTGTGCTTACTTTAAGGCTGGCAGCGATATAGTCTTTGTTGGCTTCGGCAAATCTGCGCTTTTCTTCATCTTCTCTTACATAGGCTTTGACCACTCTGATACCAGAAAGAGATTCAGATATTATTGTGTTAAACTTATCAAGTTTTTCCTGGACAACAGTAAACAGCGGATAGGACTTTCTAAGCAAATATACTATTACAAACACTAGCAATGGCATTAAAACCATAAGGATGTATGACATTCTAAGGTCAAGCATAAAGACCATTACTATAGCCCCAACAAACAAGAAAGGGGCTCTAAACAACAGTCTCATTGATGCCTGTATGACATTCTGAACTTTGTTTACGTCATCTGTAATTCTGGTAATAAGCGATCCTACCTGTAATCTGTCAACATTTTCGAAAGAGAATCGTTGTATTCGGACAAACAGATTTTTCCTCATTTCGGCACCAAAGGAGTAACTGACTTGTCCTGCAGCATATATAGACAATATTCCTGCTAGAACGCCAAATAAAGTTAATAGAAGCATCTGCACACCAGTGGATAGAATCAAAGAATGGTCACCGGCAATGACACCTTCATTAACAATTTTTGACATAAGCTTTGGTTGGACGAGTTCTGCGCCCACCTCAATCAATACGCAAAGGGGAGCAAGCGTAGCAAGCCATAGCTTTGTCTTCAAATACTCTGCTATTATCTTTATGCTTTTCATTCTATTATACAATAGTTTTGTAAAGTTTCTTTTTATATTCCCTAATATGTTCCTTGATCTGAGGGAAAAACACCTCAAAATCCTTCAATATTTCTGAATAGTCTTCATGAACAATTTTTCTGACCTCTCTTGAAATGTCCGGAAAAGATTCCTTGCTGTTGTGCATTTTCTTCAAAGTGCTTTCTACACCGCTTTCATGAGCATAGTTTGTAAGCCTTCTTGTGGAAATGAACTGAATAACAAACTGATGCATTTCGCTTGGAATACAATACCAGTTTTTAATTAAAATCATATAGAAGTCAATAGAGAACCTACTTAGTGTTCTTTTGTTGTACCATTTCTCCCAAGTTTTAGCTAGGCAGTAGTCATATACAATATCGGTAACAACGCCTGAGTAATGCCCCGCTACATTTTGGAATCTCCTTTTTATTCTGCTTGTAACTTCATGGGTGTCGGTATAGCTGTCAATTTCTCTATGAATCAAAAGACCTCTGCGGATGTCTGCAGGGTATTCTTCTATCTGCTTACCTTTGACTTTATCCCCGATGAAATTTCCAATCATCATGCGTTCGTCAGAAATTCCGGACAAATATATATGGGCAAGAAAATTCATTATTCTTCTTCCTTAAAAAAGTTATTTATTTCATCGCAAAGTTTTGGACTTCCTTTTCTTACAGCCCAGCCCTGTAGAGTTGTAAATCCGATAGGCAAATGAATATCCAGATTCTCGTATCTCTTGCTTAGTCTTTTAGCTGTACGCAGATCGCTAACAGTATAGTTAATATCGCCTTTGCTAACAAGCGTTATCAGTAGATCCCTGTCATGATTCTTTTCTATATCGACGTATATGGAGTCTCCTAATTCTTTGCTAAGGTTTTTTACACGAGTAATGAAAGGGGAGTTTGCCGGTAAAGAGACATGCTTGCCAATCAAATTCAACTGGTTATATACATAGATTGAGTCTGTACCGCTTGACTTCTTTCTTTGCACCAAGACCATTCGGTCCTTGCTGAACGCATCGGTAAACAGAACTTCATTTTTCATAGCCTTGGTAATAGGAATGTCTCTTGCTATCAAGTCGCATTCGCAAGAATTAAGCATTTCTATTTGTTTGTCCAGATTGTCTTCCAACTTGTATTTAAGTGCCAGGTCATGTTCGTTCACAAACTTCATCACCTTTTCATAGGCGAATCCTGACTTGGCGCCATTGCTGTCCACTAGCATACCGTCTTCCGAATGAGAGAAAGATACACAGATGTAGCCTCTCTCCTTGATTTGCTCGAAGTCAAGATTAGAGAAGCTGTCGTTTTCATTATTATGAAACATCCTACCCAGCCATACAAATAGTATGATGATAAGAATTAAAAAAAATGATGTGTATTTCTTCATGTCCTAGCCTTTAGTCGTCAAATTCCACAGAGATACCCATTCTGATGAAGGAAGTGCTCATCGGATAGCCTGGTGAAGCTATATAGTTTCTGTTGTCACCCATCTCTCTGTTCAAATGATTCCAAACAATAAACATCTTCAAGATTTTCAACTGTGCGGAAGCGTAGGCATTCAACAATGGATAGCCTCCATATTCCTTGTCATGCTGGGAACAGAACATACCCGTTGCAGGCATATATCCTTGTGCGTAATACTTGGAATAATATCTGCAGTCAACACCAATCTGCATTGTCAAACTCTTCTTGAAGATTGAAGGTGTCTGGATATAGAAGTTGCTATACCATGAGAACGAAGGCAACGGCAAAACGTAGTCGTCTGATGTAGCTTGGTAACAAATCTCATTGTTCCATCTCAGCCACCACAGTTTCAAATCCTCTCTAACCTTGACATAGAATATGTTTTGCGCATCTTTGCTCTGGTTAGGCAGTCCGTACTTGTCAAAATAGATATAATTGCCCAGATTGACATATCCGACTGAACCGGAAAGCCCAATTTTAGGAAGCTTGATGTCTCCGCTAATCTTCATTTCTCGCTTGTTGTCAAAGTCGTTGCTCCAAGACAGATAGTTTGAGTAATAGAAGTCTTCAAAAAAGTCTGGACACTTGTTTTCAAGAGAGAAATGGCCATCTACAGATACCGGCATTTTCCCCTTTATGTCAAATAAAGTGCTGACAGTTCCCGAAAGCAGAAAACTGCTTCCTGTCTTCTTTTCATCCAAGAAATAGTACTCGCCCAACAAATCATAAAAGAAGTGGCTGCCGGAATGTTTGCTTAGGTTAGCTCCGATTCCCATTTTCAAAGGTTGGTTCTCTGCCCATAGAGGCCTTCCCATATAACCCATTGAATCGGTAAAGTCTTCTGTATTGATTTTGTTCTCCTTTAGGAACACCTCGTCCATTCCACGATAGAGCATCTTGCCTTCGGAATAGTGATAGGACTTCAAGTCTAAAGCGAAATATGGGGCAAATCCGAACTTCAGAACCTTGTTGAACTCTTCGTTCAGGTTCAATCCTATATTTGTCTTGAATTGTCTGAACAGAACGCTGTCAAGTGTTTGCTTGTTGTTCAAGTTTCTGAATTTCAAAGAGTCGTCTATACCATAAAACTTGTTGTGAGATTCGGATATAGCTCGTTCCGTATATCTTTTCCAGTCGCTTTCAAACTTAGCGTCAAAGATAAGTGACACAGGGCTTATCTTTGACATTGTCAACTCGTTTTGCTGCGGTGCAACAGAATCTGCAAATGCAGAGTCTTGAGCAGAACTCTCGACAAATGGAAGCTTCAACCTTCCCAGGTGACGCTTGTAGTTTAAATACATGTTGAAGCCTTTGAACTTGTTGAATGTGTTTGAAGGCAGGTTCACAGGTATGTTTTCTTCTGCTATGTTTCCATTCTCCTCCGGATGTGTCACCATGTTTTCGTCAGCAACACCACCGTTCTCGTAATTCTCGTATTTTGAAAAGCTTATGCTTGCAGTAATGTCTGTCTTGTCTCCTAAATAGGTTGAGAAGAATCCGGCATTGCAGTTTCTTGTACTGCTTGACTCGAAAGCTCCATAGGAATTTACCCAGTCTCCATATGCGCCGATATTGAATTTTTTGTTGGCGCTGACACTGAACAAACCGCTTACACATCGGTCTGACCTGTTGCTTGGACCTCCTCCGACATAAGAGAATCTGCTCAAAGGTTTCTTTGTGTTGTGATGGATAATTTCGTTAGGACTTAGATAATGGGCCTCGTATGGAGTCAGCATTAGGAAGTCACTCTTCTTGATTCTGTCAGCATAAATCAGCGACAAAAACGGAGAACCAAGTGAAGCATGGTCCTGGCTGGAGATAGTTTTTTTGTCAGCTACATTAACTATATGCAGCTCATCCAGATTGTCCTTTTCTTCAACCGGTGTTATCTTGCCCAACGGACCGCTTACTGTCCAGGCTTTGTGTGTAATTGAATCTGAAGGATTATGATTTTTGTCTTTGTTGTTAGTGTCTTCTGCATTCATTGTCATAGAACTAAGGACAAAGACTGAAACTGTTAATATTTCGAGTAATAAATTTGAAAATTTCATTGTTTCCTTTCTTTCTGCTATCAACAAGCAAAGATAACAATTTTTATAAATATCTGCGGCAAAAAGATGACAAATGATTGCCAATAGTTACGAAACAATAGCAATTCAAAGAAAAAACAGGTTGAATAAATGTTTTTGAGTGAGTTGTGTCCCCGAATTTTGATATGAATTACAGATAAAGCCGATTCGGAATCAAAAGACTCTGAATCGGCTTTGCCTATATCAAAAATGACAAAATGCAAGATGAAAATATCTCTACATTCTATTCACCTTTGTTTTGTTTAACTAATGTATCTTTACTTTTCAGCTACTGCGCTCTTCTCTATAAGTACAGTGCCTTCATTGAAGTCTATGTTAAGCGCGATTGTTACATCCAACCCTTTGGACTTTTGGATTAGATGGAATGTCTTTGCGTCAGTCTGGTAAGAATTACCCTTTACTACAACAAAATAGTTAGGAACTAGTTTACCATTCTCGTTCATTTCGCATTTGATGTATGAAGACTCAACCTCGTTGGAATTGATGCTTTTTGCTGCAGCGTTTGCTGTAAATAGTGTGAATGAGATTATGGCGATTGCCTTGATTAGTGTCTTCATTGAAAAGTCTCCTTTATTTTACATTAGATATTAGTAATTGTTTCACTTTACTTAGATGCAATAAACGTGCCAAAGTTTTCTATTAAGTCAAAAACTTGTATTTTTAGCTTCTTTTTTGGTTTTATTGGGCGATTTTTGTGTATGAAGCAAAAAGAACCTGTATTTCTGATTTCTGATAAAGTGGTTTTGTAAATATGTTTAGCAACATCGGTATAATATGGCATATTGTCTTGTTATTGCGTTCAGATGTTCTTTTTTGCCCGATTGTAACTTTACAAAATAGACTTCAATTGGTGTTTTTGTGAATGGCTTCTTGTCTGTTCCCTTTCCGATATTCTATGCTGACAAATGATGTTCGTTTTTTTGAACATTGTAATATTTTTGTTTGAATATACGTCTTCCCTTTGGTTTGTTGCCGTAGTCTAAAGGAAATTGTTATTTGTCAGATTTCCTTTGGTTAGAATTTTGCTCGATTAGGTATTTGTTGTGGTTTCATAAATTGTTCTAGGATTAGAAATACACGGGGAAGGGAATTTTTGCAAAGCGTGTTGTCATGTTGATTAGAAAAATCATAGGAAGAGGTAGGGAAAGATATTATTTATAAAAATTATTGTTACCTTTGCAACAAGGTATAAACTTAACAGAGTACGACTATGACAAAGTTTAATTTAAATTCTTTGGAAGAACCTACGGACGAGCAGTTGCAAGGTTTAATGGTTGCTTTAGGTGAAATCGGAAAAAAGAGTATGCTAAATACTCAGCAAATCTTGAAAAAGAAACTAGAAGAAACAATTTCTGCATCAAAAAATGGTATTATAAGTCACTCTTAAATGCCAAAGAAATAATAGACATTGTTGACAGAGCATACATTTACGATAATTCGGTAGATGGTCAATCAGCAAAATTGATTTATAGAACGGTGTCAGGAAAAATTGAAAAAAAATATGTTGACAATATTCCCGACTGGACGAAAGTGATTTTGACAGAATAAATGCATAAATTAATAGGCGGCAGTAATGTCGCCTATTTTGTTAATATAGATAAAACCGTGGTGACGGTTGACTCGATAAATCATCGTCGATATAAACATTCATATATAGCCTATGGTTGACAAGAGCGCAAGCTCTTGGATACCGTAGGAATAAAGGATGTTATTTTATCTCACGATATTATTTATCAGTCGTGGGATTGTTAGCCGGGGATTGAATTGACTCGTTGCACATCGTCGATATAAACATTCCCCGTCTAGACCTAGAAAAGCCACTACGTGGCTACGTGACAAAAACGTGCTGGTGACGTGTCTGGTGCGTTGTCGCGTAGCGACATGTCTCTGTCCAGACGTGGGTTTGACTCGATAAAATCGTCGTCGATATAAATATTCAACCCACGGCTATGAATAACACGGCTCTTGTCGAATAAAAAAAACACCCATCTACCTCGGTATTTTTGCCTAAAAATTTTGGAAAGTCGCTTTTTTTTTTAGACTTGCACAAAAATTTGTTATTAAGACTAAGCAAGTTAAAACCAACATGAGGAAAACATTCATTGCAGTGGCGTTGTCACTGCTCGGTTTGTCGTCGGTGT
>JAKSKX010000026.1 GCA_024401535.1 Paludibacteraceae bacterium
TTGGAAAGGAAATCAAGGTTTTCGTAAGCCGTCTTTCAATTCAGTTGAACGAGTTGAAGGGAATGAAGCTACCTGCAAAGTTCGGTGGTGCGACTGGAAACTTCAATGCTCACAACGTGGCTTACCCTGGCATTGACTGGGTTTCTTTCGGAAACAGCTTCGTTGCTTCGCTTGGAATAGAGAGAGAGCCTTACACAACACAGATTTCAAACTACGATAACCTTAGCCGTGTGTTCGACTGCATGAAGCGTATCAACACAATCATGATTGACCTTTGCCGTGACTTCTGGATGTACATCATGATGGAGTACTTCAAGCAGAAGATTAAGAAGGGCGAGGTAGGTTCTTCGGCAATGCCACACAAGGTGAACCCAATCGACTATGAGAACGCCGAGGGTAACCTTGGAATTGCTAACGCAATACTTGAGCATTTGGCAGTGAAGTTGCCAGTTTCCCGTCTTCAGAGAGACTTGACAGACTCGACTGTGTTGAGAAACGTAGGTGTTCCTATGGCACATTCAATAATCTCTATAAAGAGCATTATGAAGGGACTTGGCAAGTTGCTTCTAAACGAGGACGCTATTGCCGCCGACCTAGAGAAGAACTGGGCTGTAGTAGCAGAGGGAATCCAGACAATTCTTCGTCGTGAGAATTATCCAAATCCATACGAGACTTTGAAGGAGCTAACTCGCACAAACACGAAGATTACAGCTGAGAGCATTGCTTCGTTCATCGAGACATTGAATGTAAGCGAGGACGTGAAGAAAGAGCTTCGTGCAATCACACCTTCTTCATACACAGGAATTTACAAGTAATTTGGTATAAATCAAGAATTAGGGATGAAACACCCCTAATTCTTGATTTCTTTATTTATAGAGACAAAAATCAAGATGGGAAAACCTCAGTTCATAAAGCTAATAACCAGATTCGTGGGACCCTATAAAGGTTTCGTGGTATTGAATGTGGTTTGTAATATCTTGGCTACGCTGTTTTCTATATTCTCGTTTGCCGTTTTAATACCGATTCTTCAGATACTTTTTAAGACTGACACCACACAATATCACTTTCAGCCGTGGAGCCTGGACATGGATGTAGTCAAGAACAACGGCTACTTTTACGTTCAGGAATGTATTGCCAACAACGGTGCGATAGACACACTGATGATTTTGGCGATAGTTCTTGTGGTGATGACTTTCTTTAAGACCGGAGTGTCTTATTTGGCTTCCTATTTCATTATACCGATGCGAACTGGATTGACCAGAGATATTCGCCAGGACATGTACGAGAAGCTTGTTGACCTTAACCTTTCATTTTATGACAAACAGAAGCGCGGCGACATTATGGCGCGTATAACTTCGGATGTTCAGGAGGTTGAAAACTCAATAATGAGCAGTATTGAACTGTTGAGCAAAAACCCAATCATGATAATCGTTTACCTTGGCGTGATGCTTGTGCTAAGTTGGAAATTGACTCTTTTCGTGCTTCTTGTTCTGCCAATTATGGGTTGGCTCATGGGCAAAGTTGGAAAGAGTTTGAAGCGTAAAAGCCAGTTGGGACAGGCTCAGCAAGGCTCACTTCTCGCAACAATAGAGGAAACTTTGAACGGCCTTAGAATAATCAAGGCCTTCAATGCAGAAAAGCACGTAAACGCTCGTTTCAGCGAGATGAACAATGAACTGAGGCGCACAAATAATAAGATAAACAGAAAGTACTCTTTGGCTCACCCGATGAGCGAGTTCTTGGGAACGCTGATGATTGCTATTGTCTTGTTTGTCGGCGGTTCGTTGATTCTGAACGAGGGGAGCTCTCTTAATGCCGGCGAGTTCATATATTATCTCGTAATTTTCTACAGCATAATAAACCCCGCAAAGGACTTGTCCAAGGCTATGTACAGCGTTGAGAAAGGCAAGGCTTCTCTTGAGCGCATAGACGTGATTCTTGATGCCATCAATCCTCTAAAAGAGGTGAAGAATCCAGTTAAGGCTGAGCCTATGAAGAAGGGTATTACTTTCGAAAATGTTTGGTTCAAATACAAGGAAGACTGGATTTTGAGAGGCATAAACCTGGAGGTTAAGAAGGGTTCGAGTGTTGCGCTTGTCGGTTTGTCCGGCTCCGGAAAGAGTACATTGGTTGACTTGCTGCCAAGATTCTATGATGTCCAGGAAGGCAGTATAAAGATTGACGATGAGGATATTCGCCATTACTCTCTGTTCGATTTGCGCGAGTACATGGGAAATGTAAACCAGACCCCTATTTTGTTCAACGACTCCATATACAACAACATAAAGTTCGGTTCGCGCAATGCAACAGAAGAAGAGGTGATTGCGGCAGCAAAGATTGCCAACGCCCATGACTTCATCATGCAGACAGAAAACGGTTACCAGACAAATATCGGAGACCACGGAAGCCTATTGTCAGGTGGTCAGCGCCAGAGAATAAGCATTGCACGTGCTATTCTTCGTAACCCTTCGATTTTGATTCTTGATGAAGCCACTTCCGCACTTGACAACGAAAGCGAGAAGCTTGTTCAGGCTGCACTCGACGAACTTATGAAGAACAGAACTACAATCATGATTGCCCACAGACTTAGCACAATCAAGAGTGCTGACTTGATTTGTGTGCTTGACAAGGGCGAGATTATAGAGAAAGGAACACACAGCGAGCTTATGCAGCTAGGAGGTACATACGCTCGACTTTATAATAATTCATAATACCTTAAAAACCATGCAAAAACGAAGACTTTCAGCTTCACAGCTAAAGCTTAACATCAATAATGAAATTATGGTAGTGAAAGCTCCGTTCATTATTATGGATAGCGAAACAGGTGTGATAGAATCTATTGAGAGTATGATTGGAAGCAAGTGTGAGCCAGGTTCCACCGAGTATCTGGAGGGACGACTACAAATAGGAAAAATTGAGGAGGGTAAAGAATATCCACAGAAAGTTGTAAGCCGAATTGATGGGCCTATTGTTGGTGACCTGCTTCAAATCAAACACCAAAAGGAAATCAAGATTAAGTAATAGTCCGATTTTTTAGTGTAATCAGGCGAAAGAAGTTGTTTTTTGCAACTTTTTTCGCCTTTTGTTTGATTTTTTGTATAATTTATGTAACTTTGCGACCGAGTATTCCGATTATAGTGTTTTGTTTGACTCGAAGTGAATACTATGGCTTATAAACAAAGAATAAAATAAAACAAGTATAATAATAAAAGAACAATGAGAAAGTTTTTTCTAATGACTTGTGCGTTGTCTCTTGCGTCGGCCTTGCAGGTTTCGGCACAGAGCACAGAGTCGCTAACAAGCAAATTCTCTTGTAAAGCTAATTACCCTAAGGGCAAGAATGTCTATTTGATGGATTCTTGTACGGTAAACTTCACAATGAAGAAGGTTGTTGGAAAGGTTGGTACACACGCTACAGCAGTTTGGACTGCACGACCTGATTTTACTTACAACAAGGTTAAAGTAGAGAAGTCAACACTAGCCGTTGAGAATTACGGAGATTTGGCTTCAAGATTTGATATGATTACTCCTAAGAAGGCTAAGTTCGATGTTACTCTTATGTTCTTCTCGGAGAAGGCTAACTGTTATTTCGCATCTGCAACAGCTCAGATAGAGGTGCCTTACCTTGAGCGTGCTGGCGAAAGTGTAACACCTCCTACATTCGAGGTTGCTGACTGGGGTGAAGTGCTAAAGAATGTTTACGTAGGTAAGCAGACAAAGGCTGGTGTTATTGTTCCTGACGCAAGCATCAAGGATTTCATTACTCTTGCTAAGATTGAGAGAGATGGTAAGACAGGTAAGCTTGACCCTTCAACAAGAGGTTACAACTACCGTATTCGTAACATTCTTTCAAATGCAAGTCGCGTTGATGTTGTTGACGCAAAGATGACTTCTGTAGAGTGGAATGACAGCGAGTACGATTTCATGGTTGACGAGATTGCTCGTAGAAAGAAGTCTATTGATCTATATGCTAAGGGAGATTCAGTAAATGCAGACAAGGCATATTACGACAACAGAAAGTATCCTGTAACTGTAGGTCTTAAGGAGAAGGATTTCTGGAACACAACAGTTCTTGCATACGATTCTTGGTACGAGTACATCGAGAAGGCTGATTCTTACTACAAGCAGCAGAAGTGGAACGAGGCAGGTGTTTACTATAAGATTGCAGCTTCATATGATTCTACAATGCGTTATCCTTTGAATCAGATTCAGAAGATTAGCGATTACTACAACTACAAGAACAACCGTAATATCTCTGGTATTTTGGACCTAGTTTACGTAGAGGGTAATGGTTCGGTTAAGTCTTTCTATATTGGAAAAACTGAGATTACACAGCGTCAGTGGGTGCGAGTTATGGGTTCCAATCCATCAACTTTCAACGGTTGCCGCGACTGTCCTGTAGAGAACGTATCTTTCGAGGAGGTACAGCAGTTCCTAACAAAGTTGAATGCTCAGACAGATGTTAAGTACAGATTGCCAAACGAGGCTGAGTGGATTTATGCTGCGCAGGGTGGTGTAAACGGTTCAAAGAGCAGTTTCTCTGGAGGTGAGAACCTTGAGGAGGTTGCTTGGAGCGCATACAATTCAGAGCAGACAACTCATCCTACTGCAACTAAGGCTCCGAATGAACTTGGAATCTACGATATGACTGGTAATGTTTCTGAGTGGATTAGTGATTACTACGACAGAACATCTCGTTTTGTTAAGGGTGGTTCTTATGCTGATGATGCAAGTGGTTGTACTCTTCAGTCTAAGGAGTTGATCAAGCAGGATTCGAAGAGCAAGGGTATCGGTTTCCGTGTTTGTCAGGATGAGTAATAACAATCCATTATTATTTTCATTAAACATATAATAGAATTAAAGATGAAAAAATATATATATGCCATGCTTGTTGCTTCAAGTATGACAACATTGGCAGGAGCTCAGACTATCAGCAAGAACGACGAGAAGGCACGTTCTATTTATCCTAAGGCTATAGAGTTCTATAACAACAAGGAATATTCAAAGGCTTTGAACAAGGTAGCTGAGATGGAGAAGCTACTTAACAATAAGACTAATGCTCGTTTGAGCTACTTGAAGGCAAAGGCTGCCTATGCTCTTGCTGACTACAATACTGCAGAGGGTGCTTGCAAGTCTTATTTTGAGTCTCGTCCAAAGAACGATTCCGGTTACGAGGAGATGTCTTTGATTAAGGAGTCCATTATAGCTTATCGTCAGGCTGAAATGGCCCAGAGACAGCAGGCTGCTGCTGCTTTCGAGCAGGCTGAGCAGGAAAGAAAAGCTAGAGCAGCTGAGGAGGATCGCCAGAGAAAACTTCAGATGCAGGCTGCTGCTGAGCGTCGTGCTGAGTGGGCTAAGCATCAGGACGAGAGAGATGAGGTAGAGAAGAATGCTTACGAGGCAGCAGTTAAGACCGGTACTAAGGAGGCTATGCAGAACTTCATTTATGATTTCCCTAATGGTAAGTTCACAGCTCAGGCTAAGAGAGAGATGAACAAGAAGTGGGCTCAGCCTACACGTACTCTTGTCAAGAGCAAGTATGGTTATACTCTTAATGGCAAGCTAATTGTCAAGGCTAAATACGAGCAGGCTTCTGACTTCTCTGAGGGACTTGCAAGAGTTGCTAAGGATGGTAAGTACGGTTTCGTTAACGAGCAGGGTGTAGAGGCTATTCCTACTAAGTTCAATATGGCGTCTAATTTCAGTTACGGTGCAGCTGCTGTAAAGGATGCGAATAACGTATCTTATTACATCGGCACTAACGGAGAGAGACTTTCTGAGGAATCTTATCTAGAGACTAAGTCTTTCTCTGAAGGTTTGGCTGCATGTCAGGATGAGAATTACCTATACGGTTTCATAAACAACAAGGGAGAGCTTGTAGTACAGCACAAGTTCAATTATGTTTCTTGGTTCAAGGAGGGTAATTGCGCTGTAGGTAAGAATGTTGATGGTGCAGTAAAATACGGCTACATCGATAGAAAAGGTCTTCAACTTTGCGGTTTCATGTATGATGAGGCAAAAGACTTCCAGGGTGGAGTTGCTCGTGTCAAAATGAACGGAAAGTATGGCCTTGTTGATAGATTCGGTAGCCAGATCACATGCTGTGACTATGACTATATAGGTGAGTTCAAGAACGACGGTTACGCTCTAGCTAAGCGTCAGAATCTTGAGGTTTATCTAGACAAGGAAGGTCAGGCTTACGCAAAGGTTAACGGGAAGTACATTTCTGTAAGCTTCTAAATTTAAATTCTCATATCTTTTATTTTTTAAGTTGGAGGGGAGGTTTCAGACTTCCCCTTTTTCTTAAAAATTTATTTATTAGTTACCTACAAAATAATTTGTCATGAATATTAAATCAGCAGAATTTGTCATTAGCAATCAAAAAGTCACAGCTTGTCCTCATCACGATAAACCTGAATATGCTTTTATAGGAAGGTCCAATGTCGGTAAGTCTTCTCTAATAAATGCTTTGACAAATAACAACAACTTGGCAAAGACTTCTCAAAAACCAGGCAAAACTTTACTTATAAATCACTTCCTAATAAATAATGAATGGTATTTAGTTGACCTGCCAGGTTATGGTTATGCATCAATATCAAAAATGTGGAGGGAAAAACTTGAAAAAATGATCAAGGAATATGTGCTTCAAAGAGAAGAGTTGACTAATCTTTTTGTCTTGGTTGACTGCAGACATGAAGCGCAAAAGATTGATCTTGATTTCATGGATTTTCTTGGTGCAAACGGAATACCTTTTTCTATTATTTTTACCAAAATAGATAAAATCAGCAAGTCAGAGTTAGCTAAAAACCTGAAGGCTTACCATGAAAAGTTGTTCCAGACTTGGGAGGAACTTCCACCTATATTTGTAACATCTTCAGAGAAAAAACAAGGGCTTGATGAACTGCTTGACTATATTGAATCAATAAATAAAGGGGTTAATTCTACAGAACCAGCCCAGCAGGAGGAAGAATAATAATGAAAGTTGCAGTAGTAATACTTAATTATAATGGCAGGAAAATGTTAGAGAAGTTTCTGCCATCTGTAGTAAAGTGTACCCCCGAGTACGCTGAGGTTGTTGTTGCCGATAATGCCTCTACTGACGACTCTTTGTCTTTTCTTGCTCAAACTTATCCTTACATACGAACTGTTGTTTTGGACAAGAACTATGGTTTTGCCGAAGGGTATAATCGCGCAATAAAAGAGATTGAGGCTGATTATATATTACTACTAAATTCAGATGTTGAGGTTACTAAAGGCTATTTGGACCCACTTGTTTCTGAACTTGACAACAATTCCGACGTTGTGTCGGTTCAGCCTAAGGTTCTTGCTTTCTATGATAAGTCAAGGTTTGAACATGCAGGTGCGTCAGGTGGTTTTATTGATTGTTACGGTTATCCTTTCTGCCGAGGTCGTGTAATGGACATTACAGAGCTTGATAATGGACAGTATGACACACCTTTGGATATTCAGTGGACAACAGGAGCAGCAATGCTAATTAGAAGGAATGAATACCTTAATGCCGGTGGCTTAGATGAGAGTTTTTTTGCTCATCAGGAGGAAATTGACCTATGTTGGCGTCTAGGCGCCAGAGGGTGGAGATTGCGTTGCGTACCTTCTTCTGTTGTCTATCACTTGGGAGGAGGCACACTTAATATGGGTTCCCCTCGAAAGACTTATTTGAACTTTAGAAATAATCTATGTTTAATATATAAGAATCATACACAAAAAAACAAGATTCTTTTTGTCAGGTTCTTTTTAGATTATTTTGCTGCTCTAGTTTTTTTAGCCAAAGGAGAGTTCAAAAATTTCATTGCAGTTATTAAGGCGCGAATAGACTATCACAAGATGAAAAAGTCTTTATTTGAAAAGCGCAGTGAAAACATAAGGCTTACAAAGAAAGATTGTAATTGTGTAAAAGACTACTTTTTATTAAAGAAGTTTTATTTGAGCGGAATAAAACACTATTCAGAACTATAATTTCAATTTTTCCAATGACAAGGTTTTTATTCATATTATTTGCAAATTTATTTTTGTTCTCATCGGTCTGTGCAGAGACACTTATTCAGGGCAAGCCAAACTATAATAATATAGACGAATGGTTAGTATTCGGTCAAAAGCATTTGAGACGTGCATATCGTATGGGAGGTGCCGGACCTTACGCATTTGACTGCTCTGGGTTTACCATGTATATGTTCAAGGAGTTGGGTATTTCACTGCCTCATAACTCAGTGGAACAGTCTAAAATTGGAGAAAAAGTAAGTCAGAAGCATGCTGAAAAAGGAGACCTTGTATTTTATGCTGGCAGTAAGGGTAGTTCAATTGGTCACGTTGGTATTATTTATGAAGTAAATTCCGATGAAACCTTTACTTTCATTCATGCCTCTACTTCTCAAGGTGTCATTATTGATTCAAGCGAACATTCCTACTATAAATCAAGATTCAAGCAGATTCGTAGAATAACAACTAACGAGGAGATAGCCGATGCACTTGGTATAAAGCGTAGAAAGAATAGCTCAAAACAAGATAGTGAAGAAAAGAAAGAGCATAACAGAGGGAAGGAGGAAAAGGAGCAAGTAGCTCAAGATGAACCTTCTGTAAATAATGAAATAATTCCGGAGCCTTCAAAAGATGAGCAGCATATTGACAAGCAAAGAGGTGCAAAAAAAGGCTTGAAGGGTAGGCTTAAAAGAAAAAACAAAAGGAACAAAGAAGTTGTTAATGATGAGCCCAAAAATGATGGAAATGTTGTAGTCGTTCCAGAAAAGAAAGACACCAGCATTGTTGTAGAACCTGTGGAGGATACCATAGCAGTTACGAAACATATCGTTGCTAAAGGAGAAACGCTATATGCTATTTCTCGTAAGTATGGTGTCTCTGTTGAGGATATAAAGCAATGGAATGGTATGAAAGACAATGCACTTTCTATAGGTAAGGAGCTAATAATAAAGAAATGAAATTATGGCAGTTAAAATAAACAAAACGAATGCTGCGCGTATACTTGACAGAAACAAGGTTGCCTATGATTTGATACCTTACGAGGTCGATGAAAACGATTTGTCCGCAACACATATAGTTGAGCAGTTAGGCGAAGATATCAGTTGCGTGTTCAAGACTTTAGTTTTGAAGGGTGACAAGACAGGACATTTTGTCTGCGTCATACCTGGAGACAAAACTGTTGATTTGAAGAAGGCAGCAAAGGTTTCTGGCAATAAGAATTGTGATTTGATACTTATGAAGGATTTGCTTGCAACTACAGGTTATATTCGTGGTGGTTGTTGCCCATTGGGTATGAAGAAGGAATTCCCTACCTTTTTTCACTCTACAGCGCCTGATTTGGAATATATATATGTAAGTGCTGGTGTTAGGGGATTGCAGATTAAAACAACTCCAAATGACCTGATACGAGTTGTTGGCGCTCAAGTTGCCGATTTGATTTGTGAATAGCAATCGATATCAGAAAAAATAAATGGGAGCTACAATTGATTTGTAGCTCCCATTTTATTGTAAGTCGTTTACTCTTGATTTATTTGTCAGGAACAACACGGAAGTTGTCAAGTGCCATGAAAATCTCGCTTGTTGAACCTTCTCCCGGATCACCCATGCAAACGAATGAAAAGTTTGTAGCTTCTTTCAAGTTCAGTCTCTTGTCAAACTTTGCATCAGCATTTCTATAGTCGTGAGTGAATGCAGTCAATGGAATAGAAACTGTTTTCCAACCATCTGTGTAGTAACCTTCCTCTCCTGCATTTAAGTATGGCTCCCAGAAAGCTATAGGGGAAATCTCGCGTCCGTGCTTGTTTGAGCAATCGTAAGGGCCAAAGAAGATCTCAATACGTGGCTGTTTTTTCCATGCACATTCTTTAGGAATATTTACCTCAAACTTTAGGCAAAGTTCTCCGATTGGCGAAGTTGCATTGTCTCCCGCAATACTTTTTCTTCCGCGTCCACCTTCATCTGGTTTAGCTACATACTGCAAGAATGTAGGAAACTCCATAGTCCAAGGCTCATTATATCTCTGATAGAACAGAATGTATGCACCACTAATCTGCTCAGGAGGAGTTGTTGGCAATACTAGAACGCTGTCTCTTTTGTCCATAACCACTTTGATTGGGCCTCCTTCGTCATCTAGTGGATCATAGCCTCCCCAAGTAGCTAGATATGTGTCGAAGTCGATGATCATTCCACGATTGTCTCTGAACAGGAAGTTTGAAACTACAGGCTTGTCAGAGTCTTCGAAAAATAAAATTTTTCCAGGAGCGGTGCCGTGCGGAACTTCAACTGTCATCAAGCTATCGTTTGTCTTTTCTGAAACAATTCTTCCCTCCTTGTTACCAGGGAACACTACTTTTTGACAATTTAGCAAGCCTTTGCCCTTGAAAATGGCTTCTTCTCCGTCCAATACATATTCGCATTCCATTGAGTTGACTTCAATACTTGGCTTACCAAGTCCCATAACTACAAAGTGGGCACCCACAACAGCAGCAACTGCTATCGCTGCATAAGTAAATATTTTTAATCCTATTTTCATACTTTTATCCTATTAAGTTCATTAAAAGTGTCTGTGCAGACAAAAAATTGCACTAGTATTTGCAAATATATAACTTTTCAAAATAATTAGTTGCTTTTTGAGAAGAAAAATATTCATTATTAATGAAAAAGAGTTGTCCGTTTCAAAGAAATAAACTTTAGCTGATTTTTATGTCAAGCCCTGATGTTGCAGCTTCCATGCCAATAACTTCTGCAGCAGAGAAGAAAGATGTCATGCTTACTCCCAATACTCCGTGAAGATTTAGACTTTGTCCTGTAAGCAGCAGATTCTCTACAGGTGTACGTGGAGTTAGCACTGTTTGCATAATTTTGTTGAAGTCCTTTCTTACTCCGTAGGCGCTACCCATAGGTGTTCCTACATAGTCGCTATATGTTAATGGTGTTGATGTGTAGAAGTCCTCGATGGCATCTGCCAATCCGTCAATGTGTCTTGACGCAAATTCAATTACTTCGTTTGCCTTAGCCTTTTTCATGGCATTGTATTCGTCGCCGCGTTGCATGATTTTTGTGCCATTCCATTTCTCCACATCTTCCCAACTCATAGGTACAAGAAGGTCAATGTTTTCTGCCCATTTCTTGTCTTTGGGAACTGCATAGCTGACAAGACATGCCTGGATTTTGTCAAGATTCTCTGTTACAGTCCACACATCATCAGTCTCGTATATGTATTTGTTGTGGTTTTGGTATGGTAAAGTTTCCTTCTTAAGCTTCAAGCTTACTGTGAACATTCCCATTGTATTGCCTAGTCCACATATTCTGTTTCTGTATATTTTGCGAATCTTTTCACTTTCTTTGATAAGCCCAAGAGTAGCTGCCGGGTGAAGATTTGAGATGAATATGTCTCCTTCAATTCTTTCTCCGTTAGTTAGTACAGCTGCCACAATTTTCCCGTCTTTTTCTATTAGTTCATCTACTTCAGCATTCGTCCTGATGTTTCCACCCATAGCTTTAATCTTTAATGCCAAAGTGTCGCCAATTTGGCTTCCTCCATTTTCAAGGCGATAGGCGCTACGAATGAAGCTGTCGTTTATTTGGGCAAATGTGTAAAGAGGTAGAGTTTCCTTGCGAAGCTCCATTTTTAGGGAGGTTCCGCTGACTACATTTATCAAACGTTGGTCGTTGAAAGTGCTGCAAAGAAAATCGTATGCTCCTTGCCCAAATAGTGATGTACTGATGTCACTGTTGTCTTTAGCAGTAAATCGTGTGAATATATTGTCGCCAACAGATTTAAGAAAACTGACATATTTGTCAAGATTCCCTTTCTCTTTGGGAAAGTTTTGTGATAAAGTCTCTACGAATCTTTCGTAACCGTTTGCAAAACTGTATTTTTCGCCTTTAATGATAACCTCGTCAAAACAGCTTTCGTCAAGTTTGTGCCAAGACAGATTGCTCAACTCAAAATAGTTGAACAATGTACGAAGGCTTTCTCCTTCATTCATTGCCCCGACGTAGTGCATGCCTGTATCGAAAATCTGCCCTTTCCTTTTATAGCTTTGAAGACATCCGCCAAGTAGTATTCCTTTTTCGAGAATACACACCTCTAGCCCATGTTTTGCCAATATGTATCCAGTCTCAAGCCCTCCGAGACCGCCACCTATGATAACTATTTTTTTGTTCATGCGTTTATTTTCTCAACTCGATGTAATTAAGTAGAAATTCAGCAGACTTCTCTATTCCGAATTTGGAGACATCCAAACAGATGTCATATCCAGTAGAGTGTCCCCACTGCTTGAAAGTGGTGTAGAATTCATAGAACTCTTTTCTTTTGCTTTCTATCTTAAGAATTATTTTTTCTGCTTCTTCTTCGGATATGTGTTCTCTTTCAGCTATTTGTGCGCGTCTGAATTCAATCGGAGCATGAAGGAAGCATGTGATAAGACCTGGTTCGTCGCGAAGTATGTAGTCGCTCGCTCTTCCTACGACTACAATGTTTTCCTCTTTGGCTATGCGTCTTAGGGTTTCGCTTTGTTGTACGAAAACACTTTCTTGACTACATTTAGATACAGAATTAGTAAAGCTGTTCCAAAAATTTAGCAGCTCAGAGAAGATGTAATTGCCCTCGCCGCTGATTACTTCGTCTCTTATTTCGAATTCTTCTTCAGATAATCCAGAGTCCTTCGCTGATTCCGATAAAAGCAGGGTGTCAACATATTTATAGCCGAGTCTTTCTGCAATAATCTTGCCTATAGCTCTGCCTCCGGCACCTACTTCTCTGCCAATGCTTATTATTGTTTTACTGTCTGCCATGACTTACTATCTTTTTGATTGAAGAACCTTTTTGTATTGGGTTTTAAGTATTATCAGAGCTACCATGCTTGCAACAAAATCGCTGGCAGGCATAGCAAACCATACTCCATCTATGCCAAAGAATTTTGGCAAAGTCAATATCATAGGCACAAGGATTAGGAGTTGTCTTGTACAGCTCATAAATAACGATATCTTTGCTTTGCCAACGCTCTGAAAGAAGTTGGAAGTTACCATCTGGAAACCAACGATAGGCATAGCCAACACACCTATTCGTAGTCCGTTCGAAGCCATTTGAAGCAGTTCTTCTCCGCTCTTTTCTTCTATGAATATTGATGTTATTCTTTCAGGGAATAGTTGGCATACAGTGAAAAGTACAATCATAACTATTGTAGCCATCATGCAAGTTGTTTTGAATACGTTTGCAACCCTGTCCATTTTTCTTGCTCCGTAGTTGTAGCCTGCTATCGGCTGCATTCCCTGGTTGAATCCTAGTACTATCATTGCGCCAATGGTTAGAACTCGGTTTACTATTCCGTAGGCACCAATAGCGCTGTCTCCTCCATAAGTCTTGAACGAATTGTTCATAAGGACAGTTACAACGCAGGCCAATGAATTCAGCATGAATGGAGCTATTCCAATTGAAAAAATTGCCTTGACAATTTGAGGTTTGAGCGCAAGCTTATCCTTCTCAAGAACCAATACAGTCTTGCCGTTCAAGAAATGATACAGCAACAGTATAAGCGATACAGTTTGTGCTGTAATGGTCGCCAATGCTGCGCCTGCTATTCCAAGTCCCAGCACGTAGATGAAGATTGGTGCAAGAATAATGTTGAGCAGGACTGTAAGCAGTGTGTTGTTCATCGCCTTGTTTGGATTTCCGCTAGCCCTCATTACATTGTTTAAGCCAAAGAAAAGGTGAGTAAGCGTATTACCAAGCAGAATGATTGTCATGAACTCCCTTGCATACGATATTGTTCCGTCTCCAGCACCTGGAACGGAATCAGCCGAAGCTCCAAACAAAATAAGTATCTCGTCCATGAAAAATAGTCCGAGTGTCATAATTGCCATTCCGATAATGATGTTCAGGGTTGTTACGTTACCCAGTACCCAGTTTGCTGCAACATTGTCCTTTTCTCCGAGTTTTATTGAGACAAGCGTACTTCCTCCTGCACCGACCAAAGAGCCGAAAGCTGCCGACAAATTCATGAGTGGGAAGGCTATGGCTAGAGCTGTAATGCATTTGTCTCCATTCTCTGGAATATGTCCGATGTATATAGAGTCGATGATGTTGTATAGCGAGCTAACTATCATCGAAATGATAGCTGGAACTGCATATTTGTTTAGTAAAGAACGTATTGGTTCTGTTCCTAATTCGCTTGGATTCTTGTCTGCCATTTTATGGTTATATTAGCCACTGCAAATTTAGTGAAAAATATTGATTCTATTGCAAATAAAAAGAGGCATGATTAAACATGCCTCTTAATGATGATTTTGTTGACCTGTTACCTGACAACAATTTTGCTTACATTTGTGTTTCCGTCGCAAATAACTTTCACTAGATAAACTCCTGGACTAGAAATATTCACAACTTTATCGTTAGATTTAGCTACAATGCTTCCGCTTATGTTTGCTATTTCTACACTTTCAAAATTGTCGGCAAAAATTTCAATTTGTCTGTTGCCGTTAGATGTGATGAAAATATCGCTGTTGTCGGCATCTTCGCATTTACTACTTTTTGAAAGGTCTATTGTCAAGACACTAATTGACATAGGCTTTACATCAATGCTTGCGTTCTTTGAATCGTATGTGTCGTTCTCTAGTGCATTGTCTGTGTGAGATTTGAATGTCTCTGTACTTGGTAGGTTGGCAAGCGAGTATGCGTTGATGTCAGCCTTGTCCAAATCCAATCCCAAATCCGACAAACTGATTTTTGCAGACTCCTTTTGTGAACGATTCAATGTGATGATAGAATACTTTGTCGCATCTGCATTACGTGTAATGTAGCTTTCCACAATATTGCCGCTGATAAGCTTGCTTGGAACGTAGTACTCCTCTGTGTAACGGCCAAATATGTGGGCTGTTTCCCACATTCCAGGATACCAAGACCAAGGAGTGAAAAATTCGCCTCCATGCTTCATCAACTCTCCCAAGTGAGATGCGTAAGCTACTGCCTGTATAGAAGCGTTGTGCGAAGACGCAATGTTGAACTCTGAAACAGAAAATGTTATTCCGTGGTCTTTGCCGATGTATTTATCCATCCAGTCGGAACATCTGCCAAGGATGTATTCTTCCTTTATATTAGTGTCCCAACCTCCATTGATAGTATAAACTCCGTTAGCCTCTGGATTCTTGTATTCTCTGTCAAAATATGTACGGTGAGATTGAAGTACTTCGTCAACGCTCAAAGAAGAACTAGGGTAGTAGTGAATGTCAAGTACATCAAGAAGTCTTATGCCTAGTTTCTTCTGCTCCTGTCCTACACGCATGATGAAGTATTCAAGCCAAGGCATCTGCTTCCCTTCCCATTTCGGGAATGTTTTAGTTTTTCCACTTGTAGCATACCATGTCCACTCGCTTCCTGCAACCGGGCCGCAAAACTTGATATCTGGGAACTTCTTTCTTGCAGCAACGGCAGCTTTGATGTATTGCTCGACGTAGAAGTCTGGGTCAAAGTCCGGATGTACGTCCTTGTGAGTCCATCCCCACATCTCGGGCTCATTGTCCATGTTCCAGTAAAGGAACTGGCTCATGTCCTTCTTTAAAGTGTCCTTCCAGTATGTAAGGATGTCTGTTGTCTGTTCTATTGAGGTCTTCTCAAGATAAAGGTTGATGTCTCCTGCCTTGTACTCGTCTGCATCAGCGTTAATGACTTCACCACCTCCACACAACGGCCAAGAGCACCATTTACCCCACTGGCTCTTGTTGTATTCCCAGTCGTTGAAGTTGTGCTCATTGTTAGATGCTGTGTATCCGCATAGCTGGAATGAGTACATACCCTGGATTTCAGGAAACTCTTCAGCCATTATGTCCGAAGACTTATCCCAATCGCATTCGTAAACGTTGCTGTACCAATCGGGGTGAACAGTCAAGTGCTTGCGATAGTTGTACTTAGTGGCATTGTTTCCGTTGTTCAGACGTACAAATTTGATGCCGCTCTCCCTTAGCTGTGTGGCAAACTCCTGGCTAAGTGTTTTGCCTGACTGATATGGAATATCTGAAGTGTTTCGACCAAACAGATACGGAGAAATCTTGAAAACCTCTGCTGTCTTGTCGATCTCGAACTTGCCTGATATCTCGGCATTTACCGAGATTGCCATGGCTAATGATGGTAGGATTAGTAAACTTTGTTTCATTATGTGTACTAGAATTAAGTTATATCGTCTGCAAATATATATTTTTTTTTGAATATTAAAGACATATATATTTGCTTGACTATCAATTTTGTTACAATAGGCACGTATTTTTTGTAACTATATATTAAATTTGCAAAGTATATTTGTGAATTACTATGAAGCAGGTGGTGGATTTTTTGCAGCGTCTTGCTGCAAATAACAATAGGGAATGGTTTCTAGAGCATAAAGATGAGTATGAAAATGCAAAGAAAGTGTTCGAGTCATTTACTGAAAGACTTATTGAAAAGGTAGGAGAGTTTGATTCCTCAGTTCAAGGTTTAAAAGTAAGCGACTGTACGTATCGCATCTATAGAGATGTGCGTTTCAGCAAAGACAAAAGTCCATACAAAACGCATATGGGTTGCTATATTTGTCGTGGTGGTAAGAAATCAGGCTATAGTGGTTACTATTTTCATGTGGCTACAGAGCAAAGTGATTCATATCCATCAGGGCATATGCTTGCGGTAGGAGACTATTGCATGGAACCAAAGGCTTTGCAAGTGTTGCGTGAGGACATTATGGACGGAGAAGGTGATTTCGAAAATATCCTTAAAACTAAGGTTGACAAATGTTTTCATCTTGACGAGTCATTCAGAATGAAGCGTCCGCCAAAAGGTTTTGATGAAAACACACCGAACATCGACCTAATTAAATATAAAGTTTACTGCTTGACATTCGAGCCAAGTATGGATGATATTCTTTCACCTGACCTGCTGGAAAATGTTGTGCAGAAGTTTAAGAGTGCAAAGCCATTCCTTGACTATATCAACAGGGCTATCGAGTATGTTAAGGAAGGTAATGAGTAAAAGTATTTTGGGAGCGTGTTTGATGCGCTCCTTTTTTTTGTCTATTATAATGAGAAAATAAGAAGAGACTTCCTTGCGAAAGCCTCTTCAAAATCTTGTGTCCGTTTATGTGGAGATTATCCAACAGAAACTGGATCAACTGATACGAATGAACGATTGTCCTTCTTCTTGCGGAATACTACGATACCGTCAATTAGAGCGTACAATGTGTGGTCGCTACCCATACCTACATTCTCACCTGGGTGATGAACTGTACCTCTCTGGCGAACGATGATGTTACCAGCCTTAGCAAACTGACCACCGAAAAGCTTCAAACCAAGTCTCTTTGATGCTGACTCACGGCCGTTCTTTGAACTACCTACACCTTTTTTATGTGCCATGTCTTTTTACCTTTCTTTCGTTAGTTAATAATTAAGCAACAACATCTGTTACCTTTAGCTGAGAGAAGTTCTGACGGTGACCGTTCAACTTTCTGTAGCCTTTTCTTCTCTTCTTGTGGAATACAAGAACCTTCTCACCACGTACAAGTGGAGAAACTACCTCTGCAACAACCTTAGCACCTGCGATTGTAGGAGCACCTACAGTCACGTTACCATTGTTGTCGATTAGCATTACCTTGTCGAACTCAACCTTTGAGCCCTGCTCTGCCTTTAGCTGGTGAACGAAGATTGTCTGATCCTTCTCCACCTTGAACTGCTGACCTGCAATTTCTACGATTGCGTACATTTTTACTTAAAAATAAAAAGTTATATGCGGTGGTGTGTTTCATCGGAAACAACTTAGACGTACCACGTAGCAAAATTCGATGCAAAATTACTATTTATTTTTTATTTACAAAAAGTTTTCAACAATTTTTTTTGCTGTTAGATGTCGCTTTTTGAAAGATGTTTCACTTTTTTCAATCTTTGGGCAGTACCGGGCGTATTAGCTCGTCGTCCGATTCCCTGAAGGAATAAGATATAGTGTACATACTTTTGCTGTTGTCTATGTCAAAAACATATGAGTAGATGTTTGGCATGCTATAAGGGTCATCTTCCTCGTAAACAATTGGAGTTGAAGACCAATAGCTTCCGAATGGCTTAAACATGTAATACCATCTTTTATTGATGTTGTTGCCCAGTGCAGGAAGAAATATCCAGTTGCCGTTTTTGTTTGACTTTACCTCGTAGCCCTCGACGCCGTTGTATTTTTTCCACGTGAAGGTGCAGTTTTCCATCAGTTCTACCCAATGGTCAACTGTTGGCATCTGCCACTCGTCACCCCATTTAGCTCTTGCTACATCGTATCTGGTGCCAGCTATATCAAATTTCACATCAAGTTCAGTTCCAATAGGGTATGCGCCACCCATGTCTCCGCCTGTGTATGGTTCGAGTCTGCCCCATGCGTATTCTGTGCCAGCTTCATTCGGAACTTCTGCGCCAACATTTACAGTTGCCCAATAGACTGATAGGCCGAGATCGATGTACTCGTGCCCATTGCATTCGTCTCCGAACATTATAAGTTCAACGCTGTCGCGTTCGTACTCGATTGTCGAGCCGTCTTTTTTTTCTATTTCCAGAGTCATCCTTTCGTTGTTGAGTGAAATTTTGGAAATAGAGTCTATGCGGTAGTCGTCAACTTTCTCGTATGTCAGACTTACATGTACATGGGTTTTCGCCTGTGCCGAGCAGAACGCCAGCATGCAGAGTGCAGTCGTGTATAATGTCTTCATAGTATTAAGTGTGTGTAATTTTCTACAAATTTTTTCTCTCGTCCCTGTCTTGACTTTGAATGCACTTGACACCTCTTTTCTGCATTTCCTTGTTTCCTCCGACGTGGCCGTTAGGAAACTTGCCGTCTTTTTTGACAATGATATTTATTGACAGAAGGATTATAGAAACAGAAAGAAGCCCAAATATAATTATAAAAAGTTTCATTGTTGCGATTTATATGTTTTTGAAATTGTGTTGCAAATATACGATTTTAATTGGAAGCCTTTTACTTTTGCACGAATTTAATTCTTAAGATTCTTTGATTGGAACAGAGAACTTAGAATTGTATTATTTTTTGTTCATATTTAATCTGCAACATGTATTTTGAGGAATTGGGCACCTTAAAATTGAAAATTAGTTTGTTTTTAAGCTTAGAATCTTCCTATGATTAAAAATGAACAAAAAAGGCGTCCTTGAAAGATGCCTTTTTGTTTTAGTCGCAGTAAACAGCCATTTTTAGCAGACATTTGTTGTATTCCTTGATTTGTTCCAGATAAACCTTGTTGTTCTCGTACCAGATGTCAAGCTGTTGGTTGTACTCAATCTCTGTAATTCTGCCGCTTTCCAAAGATTTCTTTAGTAGTTCTGGTGTTTGCTTGAATACTTTCTGATCGTAAAGGCTTAGCAGTTTTTCGTAGTCTGCTGCCTTGTGGTGCTCTGCGCTTAGCTCTGCCTTTAGGTCGTTCATTCTCTTGACTGTTTCAAGCCACTCGGCAGTATATTCGCCGGTTGTCTGCTCCTTTTTACCTTTTGCTGAGAATAATGGAATAGACGAGCCGACAACAAAGCCGTGAGAAGTTACGTCCGACTTTGTCATCTTGTAACCTGCTGACAAAGTTGGGTGCATTTCTGCCTTTGCAACTTTCAAATTTTGTGAATAAAGCTCTTCGAGTACTTGCATGAGCTCATTGTATGTTGAGATATAGCCGTCGCAAGGCATCAAGTCCTTGGGGTAGGTCAAATCATTGATTTCTATGTTAGTTTCGTTGTTGAACATAGCCTTCAATTCAAGTTGGAACTCACTAAGCTGACGTTTTGAGTCGTTGAGGTTAGAGTATGCTGTAATCATTTCCATGTGGCTGTCATTTACCTCAAGAATGTTGTACTTGCCTTCGTCCAGTCCTTTCTTTAGTCGTTCAAAGTTTGATTTTGCAATGTCGTACCTTGCTGAGTCAATGACTGTAATCTGGTTTAAGTATATTATTTCCGTGCAGATGGCGTATGCCTTTGAAATAACCTCTTTGCGAGTAAGTTCGTACTCTATGGAATCCCTCCTATAGGCAGTTTTGCTTGCCTTCTTCATCCTTACATATTTTGTAGGGAAGTCAAATTCCTGGCTAACAACCATTTCAACCTCAGTGTTTGACTTCGGAGACATCACTTCAAACTCAACACTTGGGTCGCTAAGGTTGCGTTCTGTTCGCAGTTGGTTTTGTGTAAGTTCTACTTTATTGCTTGCAATTTGAATATCGTGATTATAGTTGTCAAGCGCGGCAACTACCTCCTTGAAGGGCAATGCGTATGAATATGTAGAAAAGAATGAAAAAGTTAATGTCAATAATTTAAGTAATCTCATTTATTTTTGATTGAATGGTAAAGAATCGGAATAATGAAAAGTGACAGTATTGTCGAAGAAATCAGTCCGCCCAGAATGACTTTTGCCATCGGACTTTGTATTTCAGCGCCAGGCTTGTCTGCTGCAATAATCATCGGAATCAGCGCAAGAGCAGAACTTAGTGCTGTCATCAAAATCGGGTTAAGTCGGGAAACAGAACCCGTTATAATCAATGAGGCAAGCGGCTCGTTTTCCCTCTCTCTCTTTTCGTATTCGGCAATAAGCAGCATGCCTCCGCGAGTGGCGATTCCGAACAGTGATATAAATCCAATCACTGCCGGGATGTTGAGGTCGTCCCCCGAAACAAAGATAGAGAACACGCCGCCGACAAGTGCGAAAGGAAGACTGCTCATGATTAGTGCGCAAAGTTTCCAGTTTGTAAACTGGTTCTTCAAAATCACAACTATGATGACAAGACTTATTAGCAGCGTAATCATGAGTGTTCTTGTCGCTCTCTGCTGGCTTTCGAATTGTCCGCTGTACTCAATCCAGTAGCCGTCTGGAAGTTCAACGGCCTCATTGACCTTTGACTTGATTTCGCTCACCAAAGTTTCAAGGTCCCTGCCATCCTGCTGAGCAGAAACGATGATTCTTCTAGAACCGTTTTCCCTGTTTATGGTCGATGGCGCTGTTGTGTAGCTTATGTTGCACACGTATGACAAAGGAATCATTCCATTGTTTGATGGAATAAGCATGTCTTCGATGTTTGATGAGCTTTTCTTTGATAGAAGCTTTATCTCGTAGCTCTTGTTCTCCTCTCTAACCATGCCTATTTCCATAGAGGACATCTTTACAGTGATGAATTCGGAAAGTTCCTTTTGCGTTATTCCGTATTCGGCAAGCATTTCCCTTCGAGGTGTCAATCTAAGCTGAGGGCGGAAAGTCAACTGCTCGGAATTTACGTCGGCAAGTCCGTCAATCTCTTTCATTTCTTCCTTGACAAGTCCGGCTATCTGCTCAAGTTTAGGAAGTTCTGCACCGAAGATTTTGACAGCAATGGCTGATTGACTGCCGGAAAGCATGGCGTCTATTCTGTGTGAGATTGGCTGTCCAATCTCGATGTTTGCCCCCTTGATATGGCTTAGCTTGTGACGTACTTCGTCGAGCATTTCCTGTTTGCTTCGGTCCTTCAGTTCGAAAGGAACTTCTATTTCAGAGACGTTCGAGCCAAGAGCATGCTCATCTCTTTCAGCTCGTCCGGTTTTTCTGCTCACTGTCTTCACCTCTGGCACGCTCATAAGCAGTTCTTCTGCTTCCATGCCTATTTCGTTACTAACTTCAAGCGATGTTCCGGGCAGGGTACTGATGTTTATAGTCAGTGAACCTTCGTTGAACGGAGGCAAGAAGTCAGAGCCAAACGACAATAGCCCAACAACTGACACTGCCAAAGCAACGAAAGCAAAGGAAAGTATGCCTTTTTTGTGTTCAAGCGATGACTCTAGCATCTTCGTATATAAAGCCTTCAACTTTCTTGACACCCATCCGTCTGCTTTTTCCTTCTCCTCTTTGCGTTGTTTCAACAGATAGCTGCATAATACAGGAGTTAGAGTAAGCGCAACCACAGTTGAGCAGCATAGCGCTGTTATGAATGCTATGCCGAGAGGAATGAGCATTTTCCCCTCCATACCAGTAAGGAAGAACAATGGAAGGAAACTAGCCATGATAATCAAAGTTGAATTCAGGATAGGAATACGCACCTCGCATGAAGCCTCTTCGATTACATTGATAATGTTAAAGTCTTTTTTGTCCGTAGAAAGTCTTCTCCATACATTTTCCACATCGACTATGGCGTCATCGACAAGTGAGCCTATAGCGATTGCTATACCGCCCAAACTCATGGTGTTGATGCCAAGATTCATCAGCTTCAGCACAAGGATTGAAGTCAGTACAGAAATAGGGAGTGTTATAAGTGAAATTACAGTAGTTCTTGCGTTGGCAAGGAACAGTGCAAGGATTATTGCTACAAAGAAAATGCCCTCGTACAAAGAACCCTTTACGTTGTCTATAGCTCTGTCGATGAAGTCTGAACTTCGGAATATGTCGCTTCTAATCTCTACATCTGCAGGTAGAGAGGGACGAGCAGCTTCAAGAGTCTTGTCTATGGCTTCTGTCAAGTCAAGTGTTGAGGCTCCCGGTTGTTTGGTTACTGTGAGCAGTACAGCATCTTTCTTCTCTATGGAAGCTTTGCCGATGCGTGGAAATCTGGAGTCTATTTTGATGTCTGCGATATCTGAAAGCATTACTGAATAGTTTCCTCTGCGTGCAATAAATGCCTTGCCTAAAGTCTCTACATCTTTTGTAGCGCATACACATCTTACAGAATATTCAGATCCGTTTCTTGAAACAAGTCCTCCGTTCACGTTCTGGTTCACGCCTTCAAGTGATTCGATAACTTCATTGATGGAAATATTGAAATGCTGCATCTTTAATTCGTCAAGAACAATTTGGTATTCCTTGACATCTCCACCAATGACAGTTACGCCTGCAACTCCTGACAATGACATTAACCTTGGTCTTAGCTCGAAATCAGCGGCTGTCCTCAAATCCATTAGCGAAGTGCTGTCTGTTCGCAGTCCTACAATGAAGATTTCTCCCATGATGGAAGACTGTGGAGCCATAACCGGCTGTCCAGCCTCTGCCGGAAGATTGGATGAAAGTTCCGGAAGCTTTTCAGAGATTGTTTGTCTTGCAACCAGAACATCTGTACTCCAGTCGAATTCAGCCCAAACGATTGAAAGTCCGTCAGTTGAAGTGCTTCTGATTCTTCGTATTCCACTCGCTCCAGAAAGAGACGATTCTATAGGATAGGAAACCAAAGCCTCAACGTCCTCAGTGTTCATTGCTCCACATTCAGTCATGACAACTACAGTTGGAGCATTCAAGTCCGGGAATATATCTACGTCAGCAGTTTTTGCCGAGTACAGGCCGTATATTGTAAGCACAATTGAGCAAAGAACAATGAATACTCTGTGCGTAAGTGCCGAATGAATAATCTTTTCTAGCATAGTCAAGTTTTAGTGGGAATGAGTATGTGCGGGAATGGCGTTAGATGATGATGCAAGATGAAGTCGCTGGACAAAGCTTGTTGCCACGATTTCTCCCGCTCTTAGTCCTTCAAGGATTTCAGTTCTTTCGCCATCAGTTTCGCCAAGCGTTACGAACTGCTTCTTGAATGCGTCTTCGTGTTTTTTAACGAATACTTGTGCCACACCCTGATCTTCCGCTATTGCGGAAATAGGTACGGTAATCACATTCTTCTTGTTGTTTGTTACAACATAGCACTCTACACTGGTTCCGGACATGATGTTTGCCTGGTTGCTGAACTCGAACAAAAGAGGAATGAAATAACCTCCGTCAGAAGTTGTTACTGACTGGCTGATTTGTTTTCCGTTCATTTTGTCGAGCGAATATATTTCGTCAGAGTATGTAGTTCTGAACTTTACAGTTTTCACCGATGACGCATTATTGTGGTAACGCTGTGGTAACTTCACCTGAAGCATCAGTTTGTCGTTTTGAGTAACTACTGCAAGCGGGTCTCCTGCGTTTACATAGGCACCGTCTGAAACAATAATACTTTTGACGAACCCATTGATAGGACTTTTGGCTGTTGCCTGTCCGTGAGTGATTTTTGAGGAAAGATTGTTATACTTTACTTTTGCCTGTTCGTATCTTTCCTTGCATTCTGACAGCTCTTTTTTTGAAACAATTTGCTCGTCAGCGAGCTTCAAGTCTCTTTCGTATTCTCTTTTGGCAGCTTCAAGTTCTATTCCAGCCTTTTCAACCAAGTCGCTAGCTTCTCCGACATTCGTGCTGATAGTGAAAGCTGTTTGTGAATTATTTATCCTGCTGCCAAGACTTATACCGCCAGAAATTGACACTGTGCCAGAGAATGGTGCGGTGATGGTTGCTTCTCCCTTGGTCGTTGGCAGAATTTCCCCTATTGCTACAATAACTTGCGAGAAATCATTGAATCCGACAGTCTCAGTCTCTATGCTGTGCATGTCTGCCTGGTTCAAGTGAACTTCTCCTTCGTGCTTCTTTATCCCTTCCTCTTCTTTGTTGTGAAGGTCTTCGCTATGGTCGTGGCCTTCGATATGCCCTTCGTGTTCAGCTTCGAGCCCATGCTCATGCTCGTCATGTTCATGTTCCTCGTGTTCTTCTGTTGAATGGTTATGTCCTTCGTGTTCGTGGTTATGCTTATGATGACAGCCAACTAACGAACTGAAAATAAAAAGAGTTGCAATAATTTGGGTAATAGCACGCATATTGATATTTTTATCTTGTTTTCGATGCAAAAGTATAACTAATGGTTTGCAACTTGGTTGCATCTGATAGGGTAGAATGTTTTGATCTTGTAAAAAATAAAAGCGTAATATAAAAATAACATGTACTATCAAGCATAGTCATGCTCAATAATACATGTTTTGAAGTCTTTGTTATTTCTTTATTCCTGTGCGAATAAGCAAGGCGTCAATGCTCGGTTCGCGCTTTCGGAATCTCTTGTAGAGGTCCATTGGGTCTTCGCTGCCTCCCTTTTCAAGAACTTCGGTACGGAAACGCTTTGCAGTCTCTTTATTGAATATGCCTTCCTCTTTGAACATGGAGAATGCGTCAGCATCAAGAACCTCTGCCCATTTGTATCCGTAGTATCCGGCAGAATAGCCGCCAGAGAAGATATGTGTGAAGTTTGAACTCATCAAAGTGCCCTTGACTTTAGGAAGTAGTTGTGTGCTTTCCCATGCCTTAGTCTCGAACTCTTCTGCATCGCCGGTAAACTCGCTTGTTATTGTGTGCCATGCCATGTCAAGGAAGCCGAACGAAAGCTGGCGCAGTGTGAAGTAGCCCGTGTTGAAGTTGGCAGACTTCTTTATTTTCTCGATTAGTTCTGCTGGAATCTTCTCTCCTGTCTGGTAGTGTTCTGCAAAGGAATCAAGATATTCCTTTTCCAACGCCCAATTCTCCATTAGTTGAGAGGGAAGTTCAACAAAATCCCTGTAAACACTAGTTCCCGACAATTCTGCATACTTAGATCTAGCTACCATGCCGTGAATTGAATGACCGAACTCGTGAAGGAATGTTGTAAGCTCGTCAAATGTTAGCAGAGAAGGTGTACTGTCAGTTGGTCTTGAGAAATTCATCACTATAGAGATGTGAGGGCGAGAGTCTGTGCCGTCCTTCTCAATCCATTGAGGCTTGAATTCGGTCATCCACGCTCCACCACTTTTGCCTTCGCGTGGGAAGAAATCTACATATAGAACTGCGAGATATTTGCCGTCCTCGTCCAAAACGTCTAGAGCTTGAACCTCTTTGTGGTAGGTTTGAATCTCTGGATTAGGGATGAACTGAAGTCCGTAAAGTTTTGTTGCTAGTCCGAACACACCTTTTTTGACGTGCTCAAGCTCAAGGTATGGCTTGACTTGCTCGTCGTTTATGTTGTATTCCTTCTCTCTTAGTTTCTCTGAATAGTACGACCAGTCCCAAGGCATTAGCTCTTTCTTGCCGCTCAACTTTCTTACTGCCTCAACTTCCTTTTCTGCAGTCGGTTTGTATGCGTCAAGCAGTTGGTTTAGAAGGTTGTAAACATTCTTCTCATTCTTAGCCATGCGGTGGCGAAGAACTTTGTCAGCATGGTTCTTGTAACCAAGCAGTTTGGCAATCTCAAGTCTTGTCTTTGTAATCTCCTTGATGATGCCGGTGTTGTCGAATTGACCGCTTGTGGCACGAGTGTTGTAAGCCATGTACATCTGCTTTCTCAACTCCTCGTTGTCGGCGTATTTCATGAAAGGAACGTAGCTTGGCGCTTTCAAAGTGAATATCCAGCCGTCGTAGTTCTCCTTCTTTGCCAAACTTTTAGCCGCTTCAAGGCTTGAGTTTGGAAGTCCTGAAAGCTCATTGATGTCTGCAACCTTCAAAGTGTATTCGTTAGTAGCTTTCAACACGTTCTGTCCGAACTTCAAAGTTAGCTGGCTCAAGTTCTTTGTTAGTTCTGCAAACTGTTTCTTCTTTTCTGCGTCAAGAGAGGCCCCCATTGCCTTGAAGCCCTCGTAAACTTTTTCAAGAAGTTTTACTCCTTCTATGTCCAAATTGGCTTTCTCTTTGCTGTTCCACACTGCTTTGACACGAGCGAAAAGCTTTTCGTTTTGGTATATCTCGTTGTTGTGGTCTGTTTCCTCTGGCGAGATTTCTTCGGCAATAGCGTCGAGTTTGTCATTAGTCTCAGCGGAAGTAAGGTTGTAGAAGCAGTATTGAACATTAGACAACATTTGTCCGCTCTCTGACAAAGCTACGATTGTGTTCTCAAAAGTTGGAGCTTCGGCGTTGTTTATGATTTTCTCAATCTCTGCCTTGTGAAGCTTAATTCCAAGTCGCATTGCGGGAAGGTACTCGTCCTCCTCGATTGAGTCGAAAGGTAGAGTTCCGTGCGGTGTGTTGAACACTGTCCACTTTTGTTCCAACTCTTTTTCGTTATATACTTTTGTATTGTCTGCCATAGTATTTATTGTTAATAAAGAGGTTAGACTGAATGTCATAACCTTCGTTAGTAAATGCCTCATCATCTAATGGTTTATATTCTCTTGCAATAGATTGAAGGCTAGACTTCTTCAATCTCTATTATTGCTTCGTTACTTTTAACTCTTTGTCCCTCTCTTGCAGGAATGTTGAGAATTCGACCTTTTGCGGGTGAAGTTATGAAGTTGTGCATCTTCATTGCATCAAGTATTGCTATCTTCTCTCCTTTTTTCACTTTGTCTCCCTCTTTTTTGAGTATTTCAACAATTATTCCCGCTATCGGTGGGCATACGCCTATGATGTCGGAACAAGAGTCTTCCTTGATTTCCACTTCGATTTCTTCGTTGACACCATAGGTGAAGTATGTTGTGCCGTCAATCTCTATTTCGATGTATTCTTGTTTCATGACGCAGAGGTTTATACGGGCATAACGCCGTGTTTCCTGTTAACCGGTTGAGACTGCTTGTCTTTTAGCATGTCAAGTGCGGAGGCGATTCTCTCTCTTGCTTCACTAGGGGCAATCACATCGTCGATGTAGCCTTTAGCTGCCGCTACGTAAGGGTTTGCATATTCCTTGCGGTACTCGGCTGTTTTCTCGGCCTTTGTCTTTTCTGCGTCTTCAGAAGCGGCAATCTCTTTGCGATAGATTACACTTGCCGCACTTTCCGGTCCCATTACTGCAATCTCTGCGGAAGGCAGTGCATAGACAAAGTCTGCGCCAATGTGCTTGCTTCCCAAACAAACGTAGCCACCGCCGTAAGCCTTGCGAAGAATAAGCGTCACCATCGGCACCGTAGCTTCTGCGTAGGCATAGAATATCTTTGCTCCGTGTCTTACTGCGCCCCTTAGTTCGCCATCAACGCCTGGCAGACAGCCCGGCACGTCCATGAGCGTAAGAATCGGAATGTTGAACGAGTCGCAGTAGCGAACGAATCTTGAACATTTGTCCGCTGCATCAGCGTCAAGCGCACCGGCAAGGTAGTACGGTTGGTTAGCAACTATTCCCACTAGTTTCCCGTCTATGCGGCCGAATGCGCATACAATGTTAGGTGCGAAAAGTTTGTGAACCTCTAAGATTTCGCCATCGACAAGTTCGGTGACAACATCTCTCACATCGTAGGGCATTTTGCCGTCCTTGGGTATTATTTCGTCTATTGATTTGTGGCTTCGCTTTGCAGGTTTAGGTTTTGCTTCGTCTTTCAGCATATCAATTAGGTTTCTCACCTGTTCAAGCGCCTCTTTCTCGCTCTCTGCAAAGAAGTGAGCTGTGCCGGCTTTCTCTGCGTGTACTTTTGCGCCGCCAAGTTCTTCCTGCGAGATTGTTTCGCCCATCACGGTTTCAATGACGGCAGGTCCAGTCAGAAACATCTTTGAAATACCGTCAACCATAAACACGAAGTCAGTCAGTGCCGGCGAATAGGCCGCACCTCCGGCACAAGGGCCGAGTATTACGCTTATTTGTGGCACTACGCCACTAAGCTGTGTGTTCTTGAAAAATATTTCACCGTAGCCGGCAAGAGCATCAACACCGTCCTGGATTCTTGCACCGCCGCTGTCGTTTATTCCTATGATTGGGCAGCGAAGCTTCATTGCCAAGTCCTGAACTTTCGTAATTTTGTGCGCATGGCTGATACCCAAACTTCCTCCCAATACTGTGAAGTCTTGAGAGAACAGGCAGACTGTGTGGCCACAAATCTTTGCAGTTCCGGTTATTACGCCGTCGCCAGGTGTTTCGTTGCTTGAGTCGTTTGACAATGACTGTACGAACATGTCAAGCTCGTGAAAACTGCCTTTATCGACTAGGAGTTCTATCCTCTCCCTTGCTGTCAGTAGTCCCTTGGCGTGGCGTTTGTCTATTGCCGCCTCACCGCCAAGCATCATTGCTTTATCTCGTTTCTCTTTTAGGGTGTTCATTTTTTGTTGTTTAGTTACTTCTCTATACGCTGTACGCTCTTCATACCATTGACCTTCAGAATGTTGAGACACAAGTTGTTTAAGTCCTCCACATCGTGAATATATAGAGTTATTTCGCCCTCAAAGATGTTGTCTTTTGTCTCAAGGTTTATCTTTGACATGTTTATTGAGTGCTCGTTGCTGATGATGTCAAGAATCTTACTAAGCACGCCCTTTTCGTCCATTCCCTTGATGCTTATTGTGGCAGGGTAGGAAAGCCTCTCTTCGTTCTTCCATACGGCAGAAACGATTCTGTCGCCGTAGTTGCTCTTCAAGCGCATTGCCACAGGACATTGTCTTTTGTGAACTACGTACTTTCCGTCCTCGTCGATGAAGCAGATTACATCGTCACCAGGAATCGGAGAACAGCACTCGGCTGTGCGTAGAGTCTCGTCTGTCACTTGTATTTCTGCGTCGTCAGTCTTCTTGTTAGAAGAGAAGATGTTGAGGCTCCAGAACCTCATCCAACGGCTTTGGGCCTTTTCCTTGAAGAATAGTTTTGGCAGCTCGTCAATCTTGACCTCAGCCTTGCCTATTTTGTAGTAGAGGTCTTCGTCCTTCTCAGTGCCGTAGTGTTCCATCATTCGGGAGAGCAAGTCGGCTGACAAGTCTTGTCCATGCTTCTTTAGAAGTGCCTTCAGCTCGTTTTCTCCCTTTATGGTGTAGCTTTTGTATTCCTTCTTGAAAAGGTTCCTGATTTTAGACTTTGCTTTGGCTGTCTTCACCATGTCAATCCATGTTGCAAGAGGGCTTTGCTTCTTGCTAGTCAGGATTTCAACTTGGTCGCCAGAAGAAAGGACGTATGAAAGCGGTTGAAGCCTGTGGTTTACCTTTGCGCCGATGCACTGCACGCCCATGTCTGTGTGAAGGGCGAATGCGAAGTCAAGCACTGTCGAGCCTTGTGGCATTGTCTTGATGTCGCCGCTCGGTGTAAAGACGAAAATTTCCGAGGCAAAGAGGTTAAGTTTGAACGTGTCAAGGAAGTCGATTGCGTTCTGCTCCGGGTTTTCTAGCAGGTCTTTGATTGTTTGAAGCCACTTTTCAAGCTCGGAGTCGTCCTGCTCGCCTGTCTTGTACTTCCAGTGTGCGGCAAAGCCCTTTTCGGCGATGTCGTTCATTCTCTGGCTTCGAATCTGCACCTCAACCCATTGACCTAGAGGACCCATCACAGTCACGTGCAGAGCCTCGTAGCCGTTTGCTCGTGGTGTGGAAACCCAGTCTCTGATTCTGTCGGGGTGAGGTTTGTATAAGTCTGTAACTGCCGAATAAATTTCCCAGCAAATCTTTTTCTCGTCCTTTATGTCCTCAGGCGTGAATACGATTCGAAGAGCAAGCAGGTCGAACACCTCCTCGAAAGGGATGTTCTTGTTCTGCATCTTTCGCCAAATTGAATAGACGCTCTTTACTCTTGCATGGATTTCGTATTTCAAGCCGAGCGAGTCAAGTTTCTCGCTGATTGGCTTAGCGAACATTGTGAACAGTTTCTCGCGGTCTTCCTTTGTTTCAGCCACTCTCGAGCTTAGTTCCTCGTATTTGTCGGGATGTTCGTATTTGAAGCTCAAGTCCTCGAGCTCAGTCTTTATTGCATATAGTCCAAGTCGGTTTGCAAGCGGTGCGTAGATGTACTGTGTTTCGCCGGCAATCTTCAGCTGTTTTGCCTTAGGCATAGAGGCTAGAGTTCTCATGTTGTGAAGTCGGTCTGCCATCTTGATTAGCACGACACGAATGTCTTCGCTCATTGTAAGAAGCAGTTTTCTGAAGTTCTCGGCCTGCTTGCTTGCCTGTTCGCCGAACACACCGCCCGAAATTTTAGTCAAACCGTCAACGATTTGGGCGATTTTCTTGCCGAAGCGCATTTCGATGTCCTCGACAGTGTAGTCAGTGTCTTCGACAACATCGTGAAGAAGTGCGGCGCAGATGCTTGTGCTACCCAAGCCTATTTCGTCCGCCACGATAGTAGCCACTGCAATTGGGTGAAGAATGTACGGCTCGCCGCTTCGTCTTCTCACACCTTGATGTGCGGCACGGGCGAAGGCGAAAGCCTCCCTCACCAACTCCTCATTTTTTCTGTGGTTACTGTGTAGGTATATGTCGAGCATAGCGTTGAACTGCTTTTCAACGAATGCTTTTTCCTCTGCTGTATTTTGTAAAGTCTGCTCCATAGGCAATTATTTGACTGCATAATGCATAATCGTAATGCAAAGATATAATTTTTTTTGACTCGTTGTAAAAACCGCCTAAAAAACAATTCATAATTCATAATTCACAATTCATAATTCACAATTCATAATTCACAATTCATAATT
>JAKSKX010000027.1 GCA_024401535.1 Paludibacteraceae bacterium
AAAGGCTTAACGACTGGCATTGCACCACCGTTAGAGTTCTGACCTGTCAACATAAGCTCTAGTCTCTCTACAACCTCCTCTGGAATGTTGTGAACGACACCAAGCATATCCTGGATTGTATCACGGTAACCCATACCGTCACGCTCACCACGATAGATCAACGAAGCAGCACGGCTCCATGCGTAAGTGATAAGGTTATTGAATGGATTCCACATGTTGATCATCGAGTTGAAGTCAGCGTCTGGAGTCTCAGCTGAAAGTCCCTCGATACGGCCGTGCCAGTAGTCAACGACTTTCTTGTACTCAGCCTCAACCTTTGCAGGAGAAGCCACGATTTCAGCAGCCTTCTTACCCTCAACCCAAGCCTTACCGATACCAAGAACCACTGTAAACTCCTTAGTCTCGCCAGCCTCAAGTGTCAAGTCAACCTGAAGTGTACCACAACCGTTGTCTCCCTCAGTAACTGAGTTTCCACACTTTCCGTTTACAACAGACTCTGGATTAGCGTATGTATGGTAAAGTCCGATGAACTTGTCACGGTCAGAATCGTAACCAGTTACAGGCTGACCTACAACTCCGATGAAAGAGTGGCGAGCCTGGTCCTTGTTCTGGAAGTTGTCTGGCTCCTCTGGCATGTAAAGGTTGTTACCGTGGTCGATGAAGCCGTCAGCGTATGAAGTCTTTACGATATACTGAGTGTACTGCAAGTTATTGCTGTCATCGTGCATGTTCCAGTTTGAAGCGAACTCTGCGTATGTGAATACGCGTAGGTTTCTCTTCTTGCCCGAGTTGTTTGTAACCTTGACTCTCCAAACCTCGAACTCCTGACCTAGTGGTACGAAGTAAAGAGTTTCAGTCTTGATTCCCTCGTACTCCGAAGAAATGATAGTGTAGGCAGAACCATGACGGCACTCGCTCTTGTATTTGTCAAGAGGCTTGCCAACTGGCTGCCAGCTTCCACTCCAGTAGTCCTTGGAATCAAGGTCGTGAAGATAGATATAGCGGCCTGGCTGGTCGTTAGGCACTGTATTAAACTTTAGGCGAAGGAAACAACCCTGCACCGATGAACGGTAGAAAGAATATCCACCTGCGTTGTTTGTGATGATTGCACCGTAACGAGTGTCACCAAGGTAGTTGCTCCATGACTTTGGAGTAGCCGGATTGGTTACAACATACTCTTTGCGCTTGTCATCGAAATGTCCGAACTGCATAAATTATTTTTTGTTTATTATTTTTTCTCGAGTCCTCTTTTCTAAAATGAGAATCGGGGCAAAGATAATCAATAAAATGAACTTTTGAAAATGCAATGCAATTTTTTTGAGGCAATGTATATATTCCACCCCAAAGTAAACCGGGAAATAACGGACGACACTAAGGCTTCCGTGGGTTGGAATCCTCGGTCTAACGGGCTTCCGTGGGTTGAAACCCACGGCTTGACAGAGAAAAGCCACTACGTGGCTACATGCGGCAGACGTATTGGTCACGTTGTCGCATAGCGACATCTCTCGGTCCAGACGGGGAATGTTTATATCGACGACGTGCAACGAGTCATTTCAATCCCCGGCTACCCCAACAAAAAAAATCTTTCCCCGGCTAAATTTCCCTCCGCGACCACAATGATTCCACAAACTACTCCATTTCACAACATTTCAGCGAAAGACACATGACTTGCGGAAGGAAGCTTTTTCTGTATCTTGGGAGTCATGAAATTTGCACTGTCGGAAAGGAAATTATGGGTAGTTTTTTCGACCTGAATTTCCACTTGAAAATGCAGTCAAAAAAGTGTGTGTAAGGTGCGGAAGGAAGCATCTTCCACACCCAAACTTAGGTATATATTCATATATACCTAAAAATGCGGAAGCTGATAAAAATTCTAAACTTGTGGAAGCACGGAATTTCAATGGTGGAAGATGGTGTGGAAGCTTGGTGTTTTTTTGTCAGGAAATCTCACTTTTCCCCAATGTCCGTTCCACGAGTCTTACCACAGAAAACAGTGCGGGCTATATGACCTAATAGACGTTCAAAATCTTTTTGTCACTGCCTCTATGTTTCCACCCGTCGCTGTCGATATTTACCCGCAAGAGGATTTTCTGGTAACAGCTCGTTCCCTCGGCGGTGATGTTGAAGTCAAGCGCAACAGCAAAATTAACGAACTGATTCTCGACTATCGGCGAATATATGCGTGTGTGCGAATAGAATTTCGAGTGGAAGTGCGGGTCTCCCATGTTAAGGAGGCTGCCGTACATTTCAAGCAGTGGGAGTGACGGTTGTCCGACATACAGAGTCTCCTTGATTCCGATTTTTTTGTACTGCGCAACGGCATCGACCAAAAGTCCGAAGGCATTGTCCCACTCGCCAATGGCACGGCAGCGGTCGAACATGAACGAGCCTCCGAGCTTGAGCTGAAGGCTGTCAAGCGCAGTTCCCTGCTTCAAGTTCCAGCCGATGTACGGGTTCAGAAACATGTCGTCGTTCACGCCTTGTCCTGCAGGCGCATTCTCCTGCTTCGCCAAGTGGTTCAGCTGTGCGTGTCCGCCGAGAAGGAATGTTCTGCCGAGTCTTCCCTCGACATTCGCATTTATGTTGAAGGCTTCCCTCTGGGTTTCCGACTGAAGGCTTCTCCAGTCAAGAATTATTTCAGCTAGCAAACTGTCCTTGACACACTGAAGCAGAACACCACGGATGTTCGGGTTGAAGTATGCCATCGAATCGCTCCACAAAATTTCTGGCAGCGGATGGCGGAGCTTATGGCGTGGAATCATTCCGACACTGACGCTCCACTGTCTTTTAACCGGTTGATTGTAGGTGTAGTAGAAAGTCGGCACAAACTTCGTTCTCTTGTAGCCGATTCCGATTGGCTGAATGTAGCTTGTTCCACCCTTCAGCTCGTGGTTGCCGAGAAACCTTACTCCAATTCCGGGAGAAAAGCGGTTTAGAAAAATCGTTCCCTGAGGTGCGTGCGCCTGACTGCCTTCCCTATTGTCGAACACAATCGCGTTGTCAACGCTCCACAGAAAGCCGTCCTCCTGGGCAAAGGCTAGATGCGAGAACAGGAGCGAGGCAAAAGCCAAAAGAAATCTAACTGTCTTCATAACAAAATTTTTTTTGCAAAATTAAGTCATATTTTGATTTTGACAAAATGTTAATTATAGTTAAAAATTGGGCATTCCGCACCAAAAATATGTCAAAAAGCATAAAAATTAGGCATTTTTTTTGTAATTTTGCGCAGTACATCAAAAAGTTAAACAAATGCGCACTAGTTTTACAATTCTTCTGACTTTACTTCTCTCGGTCGGCAGACTTCTTGCCCAAGACTACGCCACTGGCGACATCATCGAACAGGACGGAATTTCATACAAAGTTTTGGTTTCGTACCTCGTTGTTGACGGCAAGGCTACGCCCGACACAATCTACGGACCACAGGACTTCCATTCTTCGGGCGAAGTGATGGTTACAAAAGTCGGGAACAACACTGCAGACGTAGTTATCCCCGCCTCGGTGAACAAGTTCAAGGTTGTGGGACTCACTGACAGCCTTTTCTATGGACACGAACATGACAGAGTTTGGCTTCCAGACCTTCTTTTCGTGGGCAACGGCTGTTTTGCAAAGATGAAGGTAAAGAGCGGCGCACTGGTAATCCACAACATTTCACGCATGGGAATGGGCGTTTTCGACGAACTCGACGCAGACCTGATTTTCGACATGACCAACGGAACGACTTGGGGAAACGCATTCATGAAAAGGAATGCAGACTCGACATTGACTGCGAGCCGTCCGCTAAGGGAAGTCAAGACGAGCGCCCGAGCACTTTCGTACGTGAGGAACTGCGACGCCTACAAATACAGCATCAGCGCTTCGGGAAAGAACTTCACAAAATGGGTTGATGCAGCTTTCAGAAACGACGCAACCTTCCAGGAGAACGACAGAGTTGACAAATTTGGAAGGTTCAACAAGAAAACTTACTCGACAATGCCTCTGGCAAAGTCCAAGAAGGGATTCAACATCACAGCAAGAGCAACCGAAGCAAAGGGCATGCAAATGCCTTGGGGAAGTCTCACAAGGGACTACTACCGCATTGCGCAGTACGTTGTGCTTGACAAGAAGAAGAAAACCACGACAAACTACAGCGACTTCATTCCCGTTGCAGACGCAATGCTGAAGGAAGGCTGGTACGTGAAGTTCGTCGGTGAAAACGGAGAAGTAAAATACAAGTTGGACGGAAAGATTATTAAGTAATGAGAACATTTGCATTGAAAAGCGCATTCATCCTATTGGCAGGCTTGACAGCAAGCCTAGCCTCCTTTGCCGCCGAGGAACAAAAACCTGCAAAAGAAAACAATGAAGCGGCAATCCTGGCTGACAACAGACGTGGCGAAAAGTTCGAGCATAACGGCGTAATCTACACAATTTCGTCCATATACAACATGGTTGAAGCCGGTCATTGGGAAGTGAAGTATGACTCGACACTAGGAACAGCAACAGCCAAGAGAGAAGGCATTAACGGACTTTACTGCAACCGCTACGGCGAAGTCATCGTCAGCGGTGTCAGCGCCCAGCACGTCGATGTTGTAATCAATCCCAAGTTCGTGACAAAAACAAACTACGACTCTAACAAGGAGGAACCTATCATTTTCACAGTCATCGGAATTGAAGACAACGCCTTCGAGAAGACTTCTCTGAGAAACCTGATTCTACCAACTGGAATGAAGCACGTCGGCAAAGAGGCTTTCAAGGAAATGGAAATAACAAGCGAGCAGGGCACGTTCTTCTTCCCTTTGCAGAAAAGAGTTCTTGCCGATGCTTTCGACGGACTAAAGGCAAGGCTTTTCCTGACCTTCGAGTTTTACAAGGAGGACTGCCACTATGACAAGACTTTCCGCAACACAGACTTGCTGCCGGAAATTTACGTTCACCACAACAATTCGGGCCATGCTGTGGAAGGTTTGGACAGAAAGCTGTTGTACTCTGTAGGCTCTGAATATCAAGAGAAATGGACTCCGGATGTGGACAAAAAAAGTGACATTAAAACTACAGACGTTACAAAATACCAGAGAGGTGCAGTCAGCTACCTCGGTGACAAAGTCAGATTCAAAACTTTGGGAGAGAACACAGTTTCGCCTACATTCAACATTAGGAAGGCAAGAAAGTTCAACAAGACAAACACCTGCCTTGACATTTTCGCTCCATACGAGTACTCTTGCTACAACCCATACACAAGCCAGCAGGATGTTTACTCCGAGTTTGTGATGAACAACAACATGTACAGAGTAAAGAAAGGAAAGGAATACCTTTACTTCACGCTTGACGGAAAGCCAATCACTGACAAAAAGAGCCTCACTGACAGAAACGGCAAAGACCCTTTCGGCACACAAATTCTTAACGACGACGAAATGAAGGCGAAGAAGAACACTCAGAACCTGAACAACAGCGTCAACAACCTGAGAAATCAGTTGGGATTCTAAAACTTAACACCTATACGCAAATGAAACACATCAGAAAATTATTGTTCGGAGCGTTGGCTTCCTGCACACTTTTCTGCGGATGCAACGAAAACGGCGCAAAGGAAAACCTGGAGGCTTGCGAAGAATACGTCTATAACGACTCTTTGTCAAGCATCCCCGTCTATGGACTTGTGACAGACGCAGATGGAAATTACTTGGGAAACGTGCTGGTAACAACTGGAAAGGACACAACTCTAACCGACGAAAACGGTTCCTACTCGTTCAGCAAATGCCGCATGGTTAACGGAAGAAGCGTCGTAAAGTTTGAAGACCGAGAACACTTCACTGTTGTTCGCACAGCAGAGGCTGTTGACGGCGGAGTAAGACTTGATGCCGTACTGATGCCTCAGGACAGCAGGGAGGGTGTGACTGAAACCTCTCGATTCGCAAGCAGAGAGGGAACAACAATCACTGTCGGCAAAATGACAATCTTCATTCCTGCAAACGCACTGGTTTACGAAAAAGACGGAAAAGAGTTCAACGGCTCAGTTTTTGCAAGCACATACTACTTGAATCCAAACTCAGAGAACTTCACAAAGGAAATGCCTGGAGGAGACATGAGCGGCGTAACAGCGGACGGAAAGAGCGTAATACTTCTTTCATACGGCATGGTGGAAGTAACACTTAAAGACTCGGCAAACCAAAAGCTGCAGCTAAAGGAAGGTGTCAAGAGCGACTTGACTTTCCCTGTTCCGGAAGGATTCGCAGATGAACAGCTTCACAACCAGATTCCTCTTTGGTTCTTTGACGAGGAAAAAGGAACTTGGATAGAGGAAGGCACAGCAACAAAGAAAGAAAACACATACACCGGCAAGGTTAGCCACTTCTCTTGGCACAACCTTGACTATCCTTCGACAAGAGCTACAATAAAAGGTCGAGTTACTGACAGCAAGGGAAACCCCATTCCAAATGTTTTGGTAACTATTTCTCAAACAAGTGCATTCACAGACTATTCAGGCTATTACTCTGCATTTGTCCCTTATGAAACTCCTGTATTTGTCACTGTAAAGCCAGAGGACTATGGCAACTACACTAAATCGCCAATATACCGCATTCCTAGACTTCGCAGCGGCACAGAGTATGTTCAGGACATTGTTCTTCCATACAAAAAAGCCATTCATGGCAAAGTGAGAGAAAAGGATTGGTGGAGAAGCGGCATTTCCGTCTGCACTTCAAACGGTTTGTCAACAGTGACAAACTGTGGTGGCAACTACAGAATATTCCTCAAGGATGACGAGCCGTTTTCCATAACAACCCCACTAAGCCCAAAGAACAAGAAATATTCGTTCGACAGCCCTTCGGAAGTCATCGACACAGTCAGCTATGACTTTGAAATTCCAAGTTCACATTGCATTAGGGGATGGGTTGGCTACAGCGACGATCCGTACTCGGACGTAAAGGCAAATGTAACATTAAAAATCGGCAACACAAAGTCTGTTGTAAAAACAAGCTATTCCGGCTATTATTGCTTTGCAGTTTCTGACGAGACAACTGACGAAGTGACTGCTTACGTAGAAGATGAAGTTTTGGGCGTAATATCCAACACAGTAAAGGCAAAACCAAACAGCTATTTCATGCCTAAAATCTACATCAACAACACTGTTTCTGTAAGAGGCTCTTTTGTCAACACTTGCGGACCTTCGTTGGCTAAAGTGAATATCGAATGTAGGAAGGGAAAAACAAAGAAGACTATTTCCCAAAAGACAGCGTATGGTTACTTTAACGTGAGAATTCCTTTGTCAATGAAGGATTGGAAAATCAAACTAAAAGCAGAGTGTAACAACAAGAGATTCTCTAAAAAGATTGACATAAGCAGTGGAAAATACATTGACCTTGGAACTACAGAATATTGTTCAGGAGAAAAGCCAGAACCAGACTGCATTTACGCTATAATCGGGGAAAAGACTGTCAAGTTCGACACCAAGAAAGACGTCTATTGCGAGATGATTCAGCAGACTAACCTCAAAACTTCATTTTCTCGAAACAACAAAGAATACAGGTACGCGAACAAATATCAAGTTTGGTACAAGAGTCCCGATTACAACGGAACTCTAATCATAAACATGGAAACATATGTGGGGAAAGACGGATCACACATAGAATCTGACATGCCAAACAACAAGAATTTTGTAAAACTTATTACAGAAGACAACAAGATTTATACGTCATCAATAGAGAACATATATAAACCTGACGGAACATTATTGTTCAAAAGTGACATTTACATAACTCCGGACAGCGAGAATGATGACGACGATATTTACATTTATAACTCTCCGCTAACTATTCAAACAAAACTCGCCTACGACAACATCGACCAGAACTACATCTCTAAGAAACTCCTTGACAAGTCCACAAAAATACTTATCGGAATCACAAAAGACACAAAGTTCTATAAGGCAGAAACAAAACTGGAGAACAGCAAGCAGATTGAAAATGCCTTGAAATCCAAAGGTTTCAAAGAGAAATCCACATTCATGAATAACGAGAATATGATTTCATCCATTTTCCTTCAGGAAAACGCAGAAGCCTTGCTACGCAGAGATGAAAGAAATGCAGACGTAACAATGCTGTTCCGCGAAGGCATCGGCAACGAGCCAACATCACACTGCTGGAAGGTTGATTTCAGACAGTCTTCTGCAAGGAAGAAGGGAGAGCCATCAATAAACTATATGTGGGAAAACGAGGCAGACATCGTTGATTTGATAATGTTCGGGCAGCTGATGGGAATAAAGTTCACTAAGACTGACATTACAGAGGAGAAGTGCGGCTGCTCTACGGGAAACGGTCCGGCTGTTGCGAACTAAGCGCTGTTCTTGGCTCGTAGTTTGAATTTCATTTAAATTTCTAATGGCAAGATAGTGTTTAACCAAAATAAACACTATCTTTGCCTTTGTAAACAATATAAACAAAAACAGCAAACTATGGATTTGATTATTTTCCTTATTATTGGAGCGTTGGCTGGCTACCTAGGCAGCAGACTAATTGGAGGTGCAGGAAACGGACTAATAATGAACATGGTTATTGGTATTCTTGGAAGTTTCCTTGGCGGTAAATTGCTTGGAGGATTCTTGGACGGCATACCTTACGGATTGGGCGGATTTATCACTGCAGTACTTGGTTCTGCATTGCTTATTTGGGTCATTTCTTTGATCAAGAAGTAATTGATTCCAAGACATAATAAAAGGAGTGGCAAACAATGTTTGTCACTCCTTAATATTTATATAAAACAATAAAGGGCAACGTTTCGCTGCCCTTTATTGTTTAACGCAACTGTAAGCTTATGCCCTAGAAGGCAAAAGAGCCACAATGGAATCCTTTTCCTCTATCTTCTTGTACTTGAACAGTGTCTTGACGAACATGTGCGTAAACACGCAAAAATAGGCTGTCAAATAGCTCTTATGCTCAAAGTCATGCAGCACAGTAACAAACGGCTGAAGAACCTTGAACTTATTGCGAGAAATACTGCCCTTTCTGATTCGATACAGAGCCAGACACTCATCCAATCCCATACCATTCTTGCATTGCTTCATGACACGCAAAAACAAGGCATGATCGTTGTTTTTCTTTACGTCTCCGGCATATATCTTGTTGGCAAGATCCTGCCTATACATAACAGTAAGACATCCCGGCCAACAGTGCATCATCAGTTTTCCATAGCTGAGACTCTTAGTCACCTGAGCCTGCTCAAGCAAAGACTTTCCGTCTTCGTCCATATGCTCGTACTTGGTGAAAGAGAAGTCGCAGTCATTGTCCATCATGAACTTTAACTGCTTGCTCAACTTATTTGGCAGCCACAAGTCATCGCTGTCAAGAAAGGCAAGATATTCGCCTTGGGACCTTCTGATGGCATTGTTACGAGTTACTGCGGCACCACTGTTTGAATCATTTCTCTCGACCTTGATTCTTGCGTCCTTTCTAGAATACTCGAGTGCTATTTCATAGCTTTCGTCGCTGCTGCAGTCATCCTGAATCAACATTTCCCAATTTGTATAGTCTTGGGCAAGAACCGACTCAATAGTTTCCGAGATAAATTTAGCACAATTATAATTGGGAGTCACAATTGATATGAGCGGAGATGCATTCATACTGTCTTTAAATTTAGATACCATGAAGGTCAAGCCAACACTCTGGCAGGAATACCAGCAACTGTAGTATTGGCTTCAACAGACTTGTTTACGAGAGAAGCTGCGCCAACCACGGCGTTTTCTCCTATTATAGTACCCTCTTCCTTTCTGGCAATGATATTGCTTCTCATTCCGATGTAGGCTCCCTTCTTGATGATTATCGGATAATGCCCCTGCTTCTTGCCATGACATGCGAAAAACACGCCGTAGCTAATAATAACATCGTCCTCAATCTCCATCAAGTCATAGCACATATCGTCCAAATAGCAACGCATTCCGATGAATACGTTCTTACCTATCTTATAACCGACCCAACGGTACATAGAGACACGCAAGCCATTCAATGGACAATATGGAATAATTGTCTGGGACATCCACTTTCTAACTATCTTCATAATGATCTTTGAGACCGAATACTTCCAATAGTATGGGATATCCTCCTCGGCTACACCGCGATGGGTAATTTTGTAAATTGACTCTAATAATGACATTTATAAAAAGTAATAGTATTGGAAAACATACAGAATCATTCTATTCCACGAGAAAAAGCCTCCTGAGCCAAAATCGCCTTGACTTTAGGAATAGGCATAAATTTCCTGAAAGGGAACAACATAGAAACCACAGCTCCCAATCCGGACTTGTAATGGATCTTCATATTGCAATATGCCTTTCTGAAGATAAACTGATCTATAAGGAACTGCTGGATGTTAGAATGATTAGTAACACTGCGCCAACCTGCGTTCACATAAGACAATTTGCGCTCCTCCAAATAGTACCTGTTCATCTCATAGAACAATCCGTAAGACGGATAGGTACTGTCTGAATATGCCGGATCAACTTTCACAGTCTCGTACTCGCACATGCCTTCAAACACATGTGTAATTGACCATGCAACAGGAATGTTGTCCTCGATGCGATATACAATCCAAGCGTCGTATTCGTCGCTTTCTGCTACCGCACGGAACCGCTTCTCCAATTCCTCTTTTGACTCGAATTCGCTCTTTACCTTGTAGTTGGCGAATGCCTTGTAATAGATATCAGCTCCATGCTGAAGCATTTCGTCCAGTGTGGCCAGACGAAACTCATAAGTCTTTTGTGCCTTGCGCACTTTTGTTCTTACTTTCTTGCTCAATTCTTCCATGCCACCGAAAGAATCCTTGATGACAGCATAGAAGCTTGTTTCATTAGGGCAGTCGAAATCAGAGATCTCACGAATTGACCAACCACCTTTACTCAAAAGAGCGTCACACTGCTCTTTTGTCAACTTTTCACAATTATGTGGTGCATGCTCTGACAGCCAAACACCTTTATATAGTTTGCCCATTCCTTAACAGATAAAAAATACCTGACACAACACTATATCTTACAATCAGGAAGAGTTAGCCAATCACCAATGATATTATTCCATTCAACTGGCTTATATGCATCGAAACCAGAAGCAGGGAAGAATGTGATTTCGCCGACATATACTGTACCGTTTACATTGTAAGTATCAATACGAACGAAAGGCAATCCCTTGGACAAAGTCTGGGCAATCTCCAACATCAGCTCCAAGTTCTTAGGACGTGGAAGATCCTTGTCCCAAACAGGAGAAGAAGATGCGTCCTCGCCAAAATCCATCAACTCCCACTCCGGAGTGAAATAGTTTGCGTGATGAGAGATGAATCTGTCGAAGTCAACCTTGATCATCTTGACAACACCGTCAAAACAGAAAATCTTGTAGTCCTTCAACTCAACTCCTGACTCATCAACTGCGTACTCCTCAGCAATAATTCTGCGAGGCACGTCTCTATATGGGTACTCTCTACCTTGAACAAAAAGGTCAGTCTTCAAAGACTTATGCAACTTCTTGAAAGCAGCTTCTTTGTCGAATGTAGCCTTATCTCTGCAGATAACAACGCCACAACCTCCACCACCGTGAGTTGTCTTCAACACGAACTGATTAGGAAGTTTGTCGAAATCAATCTCCTCAGGAGTATTCCATACACCCAACAAAGGAATTACATGGCCAGGACCACACTTCTGTGTTACATAATCCTTTACAGCATACTTGTCAACCATTGTTGTTAGAATAGGATCCTTGTAGTACAACTTTAGCCACTGAAGTTTCTCTGTAAATGTTTCAGGATGCTCCCAAGAGAAGAACTTTTTCATCTTGTAACGATACATTAACTGCAAATAAGGCTTGTCGGGAATTATGCTCATAATCTTGATAAGCACTCTTGCAATAGCCTTTTTAGTTTCTAATACTATTCCCATATTCTTTTATTTTACTATCAAATTGAATCCTTTGTTATCAACAATCACAACATAGCTACCGGCCTTCATAGAAATTGTGTAGTTATCTGAATCTGCATTGGCAGTGCCAGTCAAACGTCCCAAGGAATCGTAAACTCTAACATTCTTTCCATTTGCGTTTTTAACAACAATACAGCCGATACCAGACACAGCCTCAACATTTTCTGCTACAGAAAAATCAATGCTAGCACCAACCACATTCAAGCACACTAAAGAACCATTGCTTAATGAAGGAGAAGCAATAGGATTGTTCTTGTGTTCTTGTTCACTACAGTTGTTGAACACTACTGTATTTTCAGAACCGTCAGATTCTCTTCCAAAAGAACCGTCACGACCGTGAACCTTTGTAACAAGTCTGTCAACCTCCTTCATTTCACCTTTGTCCGGAGCCTTTAGGGAAAGAGTCTGCGATGATGCTGCAGAAAGCTTGAAATTCAAGTGTTGAGGGCCTTTCTCAACATCCTTGTCTGCCCATAGCAACAAATATCCATTAGCTGGAACTACCACATCTTTAGACTTCGCTGGGAAAACGTGAGTAGCAAGTTTAGAAACATTCTCCAATGCGAAACCGCTAAGATTTACGTCTTCATTGTCCCCGTTATATAGCTCTATCCAGTCTGGGGCATCACCACTCTCGTCCAAAACAGACTCATTCGAAGAACATACCTCGTTGATATAAAGGTTAGGCAACTTGTAAGTCTCGTCCTCGTCAAGCACAATCTTTATAACAAGACTGTCCTTTTCTGCATAACGAGTCAACTGGTTCCCGTTGAAAGGCTTTCCATCATTCTCAATCAGAGTATCATTGACATACCACTCTGCAAGTTTGCAACCTACTGGCACATCTATCTTTATCTTTACTCTCTCCTTAGAGAACACATTGCGAATATAGTTGCTTGAAACGAACTTTCTGTCATTGAAATAGAAAGTGGAATTCAAATTAGGGTTTGCCGAATATAATGTCTGAATCTTCACCTTGACTGTATCGTCTCCGAGACCATAAAGCTGCTTCAACTGTTCAACCAAGATTGGTTTTCTCTTCTTAGCAAAGTCACGCATAAACTCAGCATTTGCCTCTTCCACCTCGGGTACAGCAGGACATTTCAAAGTAACCGCATTGTTTAGGAAAGCGCAAGTTTCGTATGCAACTAGCTGTTTGATAGAATCGAACTTTGTGTCAATCAAACTATCAGTGAAATGATTCTCAATTCTGTCAAGGTACTTGTCCAGGAAGCACCAGCGGAAATCATCGTTCTGCATGCTTCGGTTGTACAAGCGACGCGCACTGTTCGAGCCGCGCTCGTTAGCGGCATACTCATGCATATTCTTGTCCAAAGAAACTGCCGGAGCAGGGGAAAGTCCGAAGTCAGTATCATAAAGAATCCAACGGAACTTACCGCCATCTCTATTTCGCCAAAACTTAAGATTTCCAGTTACCCAGTCTGTATTGACAACATACTGCTCCAATATCTGGTAGTCCATGTACTCATCTATGTCGATATAGTTGCCTAGATTCTCGAAATAATCACTCTTGGTATAGTTTTTCTCAACATAATTCTGCATTTGACCGAAACGAAGGTTGTCTCCGCATGATGCATTGTGACCTGCCTCGATAATATCTACCTCGGTCTCGTCAAGTCCGTAGTTATGGTACAAATAGTCTTCGTTTGTACGCTCTGCAAGAATCATCATTCCCCAATACTTACCGTTGATATAGTAAGCAACAGGTTGCATAGCCTGTTTGTCGATATTCATTCCATCAGCCAAACTCTGTATGAACATGTCTCTCCAACGAGGAGTGATAAACTGATAACCGTTACCTCCGTTTCGCAATGCCAAACTTTTGTATTTCTTTGTATTTCTGCCCGAGAAAAACTTGTTGTAAGTAAATCGGTTGTTTCCAGTTCTCTTAGTTGTCTTAATCTTAAGGCTCTTTGTTTTATAGACACGAGTACAACCGCCATAAACTCCGACCTCAACATCCTGACAATCAACAACCTTACCATCAACTATATACTCGAAACATACTGGACGAGTCCAATCCTGGTTATAGTTTGAAGCAGGAGTACAACTAGAAGGTATTCCGTTCTTTCCCTCAACATATATACCTAAAGAATCTCCGAAGAAGTTCACATCGTCAGTGGAAATTGAAACTATAGGCAAAGTGTTCTCTAATGCATAGCAAGGAGTGTGATATTCGTCAGGCATAATGAAGCTACCTGTAGTTACCTCGCTGTATAGCATTCCATCCTTATAAGCTCTTGCTCTAACTACAGATGTGCTAGGCAAAACGAATGGCTGTTCGTACTTTGTTCCGTTAGTCATTGTCGGAATAGAGCCGTCAGTAGTATAGAAAATGTCTGCGTCCGAAGTCGCACATTTCAATTCTACATCAACATTTATTCTGTCGTAAGCTCCAGGCTCGTTGCCCACAAAAGACACACGACCGACACGATTATCTTTAGAAGCAAAAACTTCTGTATTCTTATATCCAGGAGTAGGCTCCATATATCCGCCGTTGCCGTAAGACAAATGAGGGAATGATTGCGGATATGACATAGAGACAGTATCATTTCCATTAACAAAAAGAATCTCTCCGGCTTCTGTACAAAGCTTCTTTTGAGCACATCCAGAATAGGACTTGTTCAACTGAGATGCTGTATTGCTACTTGTCTCCTGCTCAGCAAAGAAAAACAAGCTGTAACCTTTAGGCAGAATGTGTGTTGAATCAAGAGTAACTTCCCAGTTCAACTCTCCTTCCTTCATATTGATTACCTTCCATCCCCTAAGGTCAACACCTTTTGAATCTGAATATAACTCAACATATCCATTGTAATCAAACAAATCGCTTGTAATAGTAGATAGATTACTCGGCATAACCTCAGTAATCTTAATCTCAGCATTGGCATGGGTTATAGAAAACACACCAAACAACACTGACATTTTATTAAGAAAAGTATTCACAATGATATAAATTTGTTATTTACAAAACATGGGCAACAAATTATCTACAACTTCTTTTGCAGAATATTTTGCCGCCTTTTTCAAACAGTTGACACGCATTCCATCCAAAACCTGATAGTCGGAAGCGACTTTCCTCAACAACTCACACAAAGCATCATAATTGTATTGCTCATAGCCTAAGCCTGTTTTTCCTTCATCAACAAAATCAGAATAACTGTGCCACTTGGCTGACAATACAGGCAATCCTGCGGAATAAGCATCTATTATTGTGCCTGGATGTCCCTCTCCTTCATATCTGGTAGGGAACAATAGGGCGTCGTAAAGTTTCAAATATTCTGTACTTTTCTCTGGGCTCACACATCCGCAGTATCTAACTTCGTTTGTAAAGCCTTTCTGTAAATCTGCAAAATGGTCTGCGTAAGTATCATCTATTGGGCCATATATATCCAAAGAATAAGTGGGAGTGCCCATCTCTTCGTTAATCTTCTTTACAGAATTAACAGCATCATCAATTCCCTTAACCTCAGTTACTCGAGAAAACACACACAATTTAATTGGCTTCCCTGCAATGCTATGAGTTTCAGACTCCTGCAATATGTTCAAATCCTTGAAATTTGGCAGTATTGCAACATTATCGAAACCTAAAGACTGCAAAGATTTCTGCATTACTGATGTTTCAACCCAAATTCCTTCGAATTTCTTTATTTGTTTCTCAACAATCGAATGTTCCTTGATGTACGTAGGCAACCATCCTCCGATAACATCATAAAACAGTCTCACTCCACTCTTTCTAAAAAGCAGACACAAGAAAGGGAGAAACAGCAATGCGTTATGCGCCGGCAAAATTACCACATTTTCGCAATTTCTGCAAATACTTGCGACTTCTTTAACAAAACCGAATGGTCTATTTCTGCATCCCTGCATATCAACCTCTACAATTTCATCTTCTCCAAGGCGCTCCTTCAATGCCTTTGAAAGCTGCTGAGTCTTAACAGTCTGTCCGTCTCGCAAGGGTTTCTGCTTTGCAAAAAAGCCAACTATACCGATTTTTTTCATGTCCCGTTAATCAAATACTTTTTGGAAAGCCTTAACTATAAAAGCTTTCTTTCTATTCCAAAATGACTGCTGATACTTCGCCCATTTCTCGGAGTAAGACTTGAATCTCTCATCCGAAGAAAGTTTGTACATTGCATTCATCTGATGAATATGCAAACCGTGATAGAAAGGAGATGCCACCATGCCCTTTGTATGATAAGTTGTCCAATATCCATTGTCATACTGAGGCAGCATATCAGCCAAGGCACTTACAGTTCCGTCATACAATTCTTTTGTCTTTACATCTTCAGGAAATAATTTGCAGTAATCCAACAATCCCCAAAGAGAAAATATCCATCCGTTCATTATCGGAGGATACTTCAAACTTTCATACAACACCAAACGTCCGTCAACATACTCTGAAACTCCTCCTTCACTGATAGGTTTTACCATATAGTCTTTAGCCTTGACTATTGGATTCAAATACTTCTCATCCTTAGTGGTGATGTACAATCTAGCCATCAGAGATATAGCTTCACCTTGAGCCATTGCAGAACTTTCGTCTTTGCCGAAACAAACCCAGCTTCCATCTTCACGCTGTTTCTCTAATGCCCAGTTTCCACAAAGGATAGCATCCTCGAGCATACTTTGGTCGTTGTTTAACAAGTAAAGGTCGTAGCACGCAAGTCCATACTGGAATATTCCAATAGAGAACTCTATGATTTCGCCCTTCTCGTTTGGATATGTAGGGATCTTTCCGTGTCCAACACCATACTTCGTCACCTTCTCAGTCAGGTTATTGTAATAACCCTTGATTTCAGTAATAGAATAGCACTTTCCTTCATCCTGGCAAACATACAAGTCACTTTTGCCAAGAATCATTTTTGACCATTTCTTAATTCTGTATAGAGATAATGCCATTAGTCTATCAATTTTTTCATCTGGGACACAAAAGATGCTGCAGACATCTTGTTAAGCGCAACCTCTCTGTTCCTCTTTGATATATTAGTCCTTTCTTCTTTACTTAGTCTTGTAAATTTCTCTACCGCCAGAACGATATCATTTTCATCCTTAGGGTTGAACGTGAAACCGTTTACCGAATCCTTAACAATATCAGGATTGTCGCAGACATTTCCACAGATAACCGGTTTCCCGCAACTCATCACTTCGCAGATAACATTAGGGAATCCTTCGTACAATGATGGCAGACAGAACAAGTCACAACTATTATACACAGCCGCAACATTGCTCTCTTCCTTTTGGAACGAAAACACATCCCTGATGTCAAGCTCATCCACCATAGCCTCTAACATTTCCTGAGCATTCTCTGGCTGTGGAGAACCATACCAGTCTGCATGAAAGTTGACACCTTTGTCCTTCAATATCTTCAAGGACTTCAAATAGCGTTCAGCGTTCTTCTGCTCGACATTTATCCTCGCAACTGTCAGCAGTCTCAGCCTATCGTTCTCAACAGAAGTTTCTGTGGGAACAAACTTGTTAGTGTCAACAAAATTGGTAATGGTTCTCACCTTGTCCTTTAGGAAAGGGAAATGCTTTGCCAGCACCTTGGTCTGTGAATTAGAGTTTGGCACAACATAGTCTGCGAATCTATAGATATTGGCACAAACCTTATCTCGCAGAGAGACATTGCTATAAGTATTTCTTTGTGACACTATAAGTTTGACATTACCCAAAAATGCACACGCCAAAACAGCCTTTATGTTTACCTGCTCCTTGTACGCAATGACTACATCCGCCTTGGTTTTCTTTATCAGTTTGCGTATGGCACACACCTTGCCAACGAATCCCTTTGCTGAAGCATCCTCTATTACCAGAGGAACTTGTTTCTCCTGCAAATGCGATATATAGCCTTCAAAAAGTGGCGATGAATAATAACAGCCAACCGTTACGTCGTAACCTTCATTCTTCAGCAATCCGGCAAGCCCGACCAATTGTCTTTCTGCTCCACCAGACCCCAAAGCGTCAATTAGACATAAGACCTTTTTCATTTCAAACTTTAATGTTTTATATATCAATCCACTACTTTGAAGCGACATGTGTCACTAACACTATTTATTTTTTTCTATTAGCTTCAAATAGTACTCCTCATAAGACTTAGCCATCTGTTCACCAGAGAACTTATGGGAATTTTTTAGTGCGTTTCTTCCCAATCTTTCTCGTAATGCCGCATCATCTTTGAGTCTTTCCAATGCTGAGACCAAGGCATCGTTATCTACAGGAATAAGAATACTGTCCTCTTGGTCTGTAAGCACATTGCTCACACCTCCGACATTTGTCGCGATGATTGGCATTCCGGCAAACATTGCCTCTATAATAGTTATCGGCATACCTTCGTATAACGAAGGAAGGATAAACACATCATACTCGTGAAAACGTGTTGTAACCTTCGAGTCAACCCCTTTGAATATCACACAGTCGTTCATGTTCTTGGAATCAACCAAAGCCTTGACTGAGTCAAAGAATTCTCCTATACCAAAGAATGTAAGCGAACTGTTAGGGTACTTGTTGTGGAACTTTTCAAAGGATTCGACAATGGCGGCTTGGTTTTTAGCCTCTGCAAATCGTCCGACATGAAGAATCTTGAATTCTCCATTTGTCAGTTCATAATTTTCCTTGACAGGCTTAACCATATCTGCATTAACACCATTCATAATAACAGGAACGTCCTTTAGTCCTCTGTATGCCTCATAGATAGTGTCTTTGATTAAATCAGTTAAAGCTACTGGATAAGCGCTCGTACCCAAGAAAATAATGTTGCTTACCCATCTGTGAACATCGGTAAGTTCCTTTCTTGCCTCGTTATGCACTGTATGAACAATCGGAGCATTGCACGACGAGAACATACGCGACAAAACCACATAGTGCAGCAAATGTCTGTGCGTATGTATGACATCAGGCATAAAACTCCTGATTTCGTTTCTTATGGCGGACACAACGGAATAGTCAAGACCAACTTTCTTATTCATGTATTTGATCCGAATTCCGTGCTGCTCCAAATTTTCTGTTATGCTTGAATGAAAGTCATACAAACTAATGACCATCACTTCATGCCCTAACTTCTGAAGCTCCAATATCAATGTTTCAGCCATTCTTTCGGCACCAGCTAAGCCGAACTCTGGCATAAATTGCATTATCCTCATTGTCTGTCCTAAAATTATACAACACTACTCTTTTACATATAGCAGCACTCTCTTCTGTACAAGTAAAAATCCCTGTTTTCAAGAGCCTTTTGCATATCCATATATTTTTTATCTTTTGTAACCTGATTACCGTAGTACTTGTCAAACAAGTCACAAGTCAGTACGAAAATCGCTTTCTCGACCTCTACACCCATATCATATGTTCTGTGCCAGTTGTACTTGAACTGATATAGGGCAGAATCAATGCTGTACCCCGAAACACGATCAATGTTCAATGTCTCCTGATCTTTCAGCAATGACCTTGTAACATAGAATGAATCCAATGATTTGGGCTTTCCTCTGAAGGAATGTGATATACTCTCTGGATTTGTTCTGTAGTTATACACAAACTGAGGGATTGTCACCAAAAGATCTGCTTGGGCGACAACGAGCATCATCATTATTGAATCATCCCACCAATAGCTTCGTGGGAACTGAACTGTTCTGAACAACTCCGCACGATAAACCTTTGCTACTGGGAATCCGTGTAATGATGCCTTTTCTGCCTTTACACAATATTTGTTCTTGTAGTTTATAGAGGTCTTACCGTCGTCAGTAAAGGCGGACATACTACCTTCCACAATATCAGCGTCATACTGGCAAGCTACATCCATTAGGCTCTGGATAGTGTTCTCAGGAAGCGTATCGTCAGAGTCTAGGAAATACACATATTTGCCGCAGATTGGATTAAGGGCTCTGTTTCGTGCATCTGGCAGTCCCTTGTTCTCCTGAGTTATGATTGTAACTCTCTCGTCAGACTCATAGGCCTTTAGAAGTTCCCCGCAACGATCCGGAGACCCATCATTTACAACCACGAGCTTGTACGAATATGTTGTCTTTTGGTCAAGCACAGACTTTATGCACGCATCTATGTATTTCTCAACATTATAAACCGGCACAATTATCTCCAAATCAACAACCGGATCGATTTCATGTGTTTGCGACACTGCAGAAGATTTCGGGTCTTTGTATAGAGAATCAAGGAATTTATCTGCAGTCTCGCTGTCTGGAAGCTTTTCTATAATTTCCTTGTCCTTTCTAGTCTGCAGTTTGAACAAGAAGTCAGGTATAAACCTTCCTATGTGAAGTTTCTCTAAAACTTTCTGTACTATTCTTAATCTGTGTACTTCAGTAAAGTTCATAAATGTAAGTGTCTTAGTTTAACAAAAGCATTACATATAGCAGCATTCTCTTCTATAAAGATTAAAGTCGTTATTTCTTAGTGACTTTTCAAGATTCATGAACTGCTTGCTGCTCGTATGCTTTTCTGGAAAATACTGTAACAAAAGTTTCTTCGTAACATCGAACACTGCATCCTCAACTTCTTCGCCCAAAGTGTGTGTTCGATGCCAGTCGTACTGGAATTGACGAAGGAAGAAATCTATTGTCCAGTCGGAATTGAAGTCAATATAATCCAATGTACTTGCATCCTTCATCAAGGACCTGGTGACATACAATGCGTCAAGCGACTTTGGATTACCCTTGAATGTATGCATTATGCTTGCAGGATTTACTCTGTAATGATAAACATAATCCTTTATTGCCACATATTTGCCGGCATGCGGCATAATCAATCCGATTACAGAGTCCTCGAACCAATATCTCTCTGGGAAGTGGACATTTTGAAACAAGTATGGCTTATAGATTCTTGTCCATACGAAACCGGAATTAGACTTGTCTGAAGTGTGAACAAAACCACCACGAAGCTCGCCATCAGTAGTCATGCGTCTGAAACTGCCATCAACGATGTCTGCATCATTCTTGTACGCAGCATCAAGCCAAGCCTGAATGGCACCGGGAGCAAGTTCGTCATCAGAATCAAGGAATCCGACATACTTTCCAAAGATAGTCCTAAGTCCTGTATTTCGGGCACCGGACAATCCCCTGTTTTCCTGAGAGATAACAATCACTCTGTCATCATCCCTATACTTCTCTAGTATTTCGCCGCTGCGATCCGGCGACCCGTCATTTACAGCGACAACCTTGAATGTATAGTCCGTCTTCTGGTTCAAAATTGACTGCAAACAGCCATCCAAAAACTTCTCAACCTTATAGACAGGAACTATTATCTGCAAATCGACCGTAGGTTCCACCACTTCGTTCTCACACAATGCAGAGGACTCAACATCCTTATGCAAAGAGTCCAAAAAAGAGTTAGAATCTCCTTTTGTCCATTTGCTTGACTTTTTTGTATTAAAAATTCCAAACAACAGGTTTCCTATTGTTCGTCCCAAATGAAACTTAATCGATAGTTTGTTTGCTATACGTAAAAATCTTATTAGCCTTAAATTCATTGGATCCTTTTTTTTGAAAAACTACTGAATAAAAATTTTCACTGCAGTTTTAATCCTTGTAATCTTAGATATTTTATTTAGCTTGAAAAGAGCAAAAATTCTGGAAATCTTGCTATGCCTGTATTCAAGTTTTGCCATTTCATCAAACATGGCAACTCTTTCGCTTCTGAACTCCGAGCCGAAACGTTCGCGAAGCAGACGCATCAGATCAAACCTGCCTGGCGCAATAATCGCCGGATATTGGTCTTTTCTATCGGTCGGTGCGTTTAGGTTAGCAATGACATTACTTGAATGATGTCTGTAGTACATCAACGGAGTTCCTATATTCTCCCAATTGCCAAGCATACATGCAACAAACCCTATATATGCGTCATACATCATACCCTTAGGCAAATTTAACGGAAGTACCTTGTCAAGCAAAGCCCTGTTTAGTATCGCACAACATCCTTGGCATCCGTGTCCCTGCAACATGTGCTTCCAAGTCAATCTTGGCGTTGTATGGTCACGAGTCGGCACACCGTCAACATAATCTATTGTTGTAGATGACACTGCCGCAGGCTTAGACGCGTCATATTTTATGATAGTATTGTAAAGCGTTTCGACCTTATTGTCGAACCAGATGTCATCCTGGTCGCAAATCAAGACATAGTCTCCGGTCGTATGCATCAACGCATTCTCGAAGTTTCTGTTGAATCCAAGATTATGCTCGTTAGCAATATAAATCAAGCCGTGGGACTGATGGTACTCCTCAAGAATCGCTCTAGTTGAATCCGTAGAACAATCGTCAGACACAACAACTTCGTCAGGAACTCTTGTCTGTCTGTACAGGCTGTCAAGCTGTTCTCTCAAATACTTTGCACCATTATATGTTGCAATGGCAATAGAAATCTTGCTCATTTTTTATTACGCTTTTTTCAAAAACTTATTCACGAACGATAGCACCACAGGGTTCTTCAGTTTACACTGCAATAATACGGAATATATAACCATAACACTTCCCATAATAATTACAGTCACCCAACAGTTATAATTAATGTATCTGCTGCCAAGAATGAACAACAAAAGTAGAGGCACATTGTACAACGCCATCAAAAACATTGACTTGAACGGGAACTTCAAATTTATAAACTTTGTCACGAAATACTGCGAGCTCAAGAGAACAGCTGTCTCAGACAACAGCCATGCAACAGCAGAACCCGAACTTAGCAATATCGGAACCAAGAAATAGTTTGAAGTCAAGCCTACGATTGCACCAAAAAAGGAGTTCATCAATATTATTGTATCCTTCTTTAGGGGATTAAGCGTCTGCGTTACCAAAACTTGCTCAAATCCAATGATAAGTATCAAAGGAATGATTATCCTCATTGGCGTAACAGCCTTCTCGAACCCTGGTCCTGCTACAATCTCAATAATCTGTGGAGCAAATATGGCTGCAAAAAGAATTACCGGAATAGCAAACGCAAGCAACATGTTCTGAGACTTGGATATGTACTGAACAAACTCATCAAACTTACCTTGAGAAAGCAGGTTCGTCATTCTCGGCATCATAACTCCAGTAAATGCCGTAAATATGGAAATCAAAATCGTATAAAGCTTGAATGCTGTAGTGTAATAACCGACTTCCTCATCCGAAGAGTGCCATCCCAAGTACGTTACATTAAAGGATGTGTACATAGAGGTAATGAAGAAGTAGAAGCCAAAATAGAACAACGGCCTCAAATGCGGCTTTATCTCCAAATTCTTGAATGTCAACGAAACAAAATTTCTGGCATAGCAGAAGTTGAAGATTGCATTCACAGCTATTGACAACACTGTCAACCAGTAGTAAATCAGCACGTCATCCCTTTTCTTCACAAATATGAAAATACTTGCCACATACAAACATTTGATAACAAGAGTACGCACTGTGATATACTTGAAGTTCTCTGTTCCTCTATAGAACCACTCCACCATGAAATAGATAGAAACAAGCTTTACGATTCCGACCAATAGAAAATCCTGATACGGCTGGAATTTCTCCACCGTGTATGCGGTAACGACCAGAATAATTGCTGCAAGAGCAGTGGTTGCCGTATTAAACCAGAAAAGAGAAGAAAAAGCTCGCGACATGGCCTCCCTGTCGCCCTTGCTCGAAGCTATTGCTCTAACGCCAACTGTATTTATTCCTAGTAACGAGAACAAAGAGAAATAGTTAACGATACTATCCACATAACCACAAACTCCTATATTGTCAACCTCTAACACACGGGTAACATACGGGAATGTTAGTAGCGGGAACAAATAATTCGCAACAGTAAGAAACGAACTATACAAGAAATTCTTTTTTATACTTGTTGACATAGCTACTTAGTTATTTCTACGGTTTCAAGTTTCCTATGACAGAAAATCAAAAAGAAATACGACAAAACAAAACTCACTATCGTATAGTTACCATTGAACGAATAATAGAACAAATACATGGCACCATGCAGAACTACATTACATATAAAATACAGTATCAGCAACTGATAACTATAAAACGTGTCGTTATACACACGCGTTCGAACCATAACGAACAATACGAATATAAGCAGAGCTATAACCGGGATTACAGGGCCAAAATCCAAAACGAAGTCCCCCACCCATGTAGAGAACACCTCGTCTCCAATCTTCATGGCTGTATATCTTGAACGAGTCTCCATTACGTGTTCCGGAACTTCACCACCAACCCACTTCTTGAAGATATTTAATGTTCTATCCCCTTCTCTTGTCTGCTCTGTGTCCAAGCAATACAGATTGAAATTCAAAGGAGCTTGTCCTGCATAACAAACCATACCTCCGGATGCTCCCATCTGACGATCTCCGAAACGGCTGATCGACACTGCCAAGAATGGCAGCATGATAATAATGGCTCCTATGGTTGCACATCTTTTGAAAGTATTCTGAACATCTTTTGTCCAAAAAGGGAAGAAAAATGATGTTGCAGCAATCATTGTGAACGTCTTCATGATGGTGATAGTTCTCAATCCTGCAGCAAGAGGCGAAAGCATCTCGAATATTACAATTATGAACACCATTCTAAGGTATTTCTTCGAAACATCCTCATTACACAACATAAGGAAGGCAATGAATATAAACGACTCAAAAAAACAGTTATGGAACGCCGCCATGATACTGTATATTGCAGAAAATGACTTCTTTTCCGCGTTATGTGCCTCGGCATATAGTTCCGCACCCGCGGTGGAATCCGACATCAATCTGACAATACCCTCCTGAACATTAGTGAAATCATTAGGCAAAACAACCGCACAAACTATAAAATAGAATATTACGAACACCTTAAGGATTTTCGGAGACGGTGCCACAATCGTACTTGGCGAATTCATGTCATACCTGAAAATAGGGGAACACGCCACAATTACGAACAAAAACAGATAAATGAATGGGAAGAATGACAATCCTGTATATGAGTCTTGGAAATATGGATTACTGAATAACGACAACGTGATGAAAGAGAATGCCGTATAGACAACAACGATAATCCAGCTTGTGCAGAACTTCTCGCAATACCTGGAAATCAGGAATGTCGAGAACACCCAAAGCCCTATATAAAAGAACAGATTGAAATAATCCTGGAACATAAATTAAAAGTAGAATAATCCTTTCAGAGTATCATATATTTTGCATATCAATCTCCAGAAGGAGATTCTCAGACGCCATATTACAACAAAAAGACTCCTTAAATTCCTTTCAACTTATTGAAATTTAAGAAATAACAACTGAGTCCACCCTCAATATTGCAAATGTATAAATATGTATTAACATAATTTGAGCCATTGAAAAATGCCACAATGTCCACAAAAAACGTCATTTCGTGAGCAAAATTACAAAAAATAAATCAGCCAACATACCTTTTTTAGACGTATTTTTATATAAAATACAATTCTAGGACAAACATTCGCAAATATAAATTTTCAAAATCTCATTATTGGAAGTCAACAAAAAAGCCCGGCATATAAAATCGCCGGGCTCATATAAATTCACGGGTTAATCTTATTTTGCCACATTACTTCTGATGTGCAAATCTCTTTGAGGGAAAGGTATTTCGATGTTATTGTCATTCAAGGCGTTATAAATAATCTCCTTTGCCTTAGAGACAATAACAAACTTATTCTCAACCAGTACCCACATAAGAACATACAAATCAACCGAACTCTCACCAAAATCATTGAAATAGACACTAATGGCTTTCTCTGGATCAAGGTCTGGCTTTCTTGAAGTCATTCCAGAACGCATTTCCTGTAGTCTTCCCTCCAATATTGTACGAACTTCGTTCACATTTGTTCCGTATGCAACACCAACAGGTATCTTTACCAACTCATATCCATGATTACGAGTAAGGTTCTTGAAAGTCTTGGTGAACAGTGTTGAGTTAAGGAACGCAATTACACAACCATCAAGAGTTATCAACTGAGTACTCTGGTACGTGATTGACTCGACTTTTCCTCTCACTCCATCACACTCTATGAAATCTCCAACTCTAACCCTACCGGTCATCAGTGTTATTCCGTAGAAGAAGTTGTTTAACATATCCCTCATGGCAAATCCTAAACCGGTAGCCAAACCTGCTGTAACGATTGATATTCCACTCTTTGGCACCTGCAAAAGGAATAACACGAATATGAAATAAACGCCCCAAATCACAATGGCTATCACATTGTTAGCCAAAGTTATATTAGCTCTTTCTATTTCGTGAAGTTTCTTGTTCTTGAGCTTCCAGTGCTTATAAACCGACTTCAAGACATAGGCTACGAACTTGAATATGAAATAGAATTCAAGTACTACGACAAGTTTGAACAAAGACAACTGGCACAAGCCTTCAACATCAAGGAAATTTGTAAAGAAAATATCCTTGCTCATTGCTGTAAGGTCAAAAATATCTGTTGCGATATAGATGCAGAGAAGGAATGACAATACCGCACTCACTGGAATCACACACATCATCACGAAGTCAAAGAACCAAGTATAGGAGAGATTGTCTCCCTGGCTGTTTTGAACTTCCTTGATTTTTTTAGCCAGCTTAGCCTTATAAGCGTCTGTATCCTCTTTAGGAACACCCTCCTTAGCAAGTATCTTCGGCACAATATGGGAAGCCTCGAATGACTTCATATACTCAAACAAGAAAGTCAAGGCCTGAATACAAGTCAACTGGACCAGCCACCAAATGAACACCTCTACGGCAAGCAGAGCATAACCGAACCATGCCATAACGCAAGCCACAGTCATTATCAAAAGAGAAATCCACGCATATATTTCATCCTGCTTAGGTATATTGGCATGATGCGCTCTAACACTCTTGTATCCCCACACTGTAAACACAACCAACACAGGAGGGAACAATATCAACACTATGTTATTAGGCACGAACATAATTCGGAATATGATTATCACCAATCCCATGAGCAGTATTGGGAAATAGCAAGAGAATGCGCTCTTTATCTGCTTGCTGTTCGTTCTATATACAAGGGAAAGTGTAATCGCGGCTATCAACAGCACATACTCTATCAATCGTGAGCACGCCATTGTAAAGAAATTCTGCGCCACGACAACCTTTGTCACGGAAAGAAGTATCGTGAACAAAATACAAGTGGCTGTAATTGCATAATAAGGGATGAAGGTTGTGTTTATATTTCTTTTGCGCCCGTAAGCCTTGATGATGAAGTAGGAAACCACCGCAGAAATCACAAAGAATCCCCAAATGAATATGATAAGTCCAAGTATTGTCGGACCTTTCCAATCAGAAGGGACATTCGATTCGTCATCAATATACTTGTCGTTAAAGTCTCCCACAGCATCATTAAGCTTGTCCTTGAACTTTGCAAGAACAGTCATATAGCTTACTCCTCCGTTTGTAAAGATATTCTGCTGAATAGACTCGTATCTGTCTAGGGCAAAGTCGTTTACGCTCTTTAGCTTGGAATCTATTCTCTCATAAAACTTGCTGTCCTTGACTGTAAAATCCCTCGCAACAATATAGTCTGCAAGAATTCTTTTTGCCAAAGAAATACACGAATCTCTCTCGACCTGGCTTTCTGGAGTTAGCATAAACTCCTTTAGCTTCTCTTTGTTGAACATTCTTGACATTCTTGGTGTTGCAGGAATATCTAACAAGTCTTTAGTCAGTTCTCTTGCCTTTACCAAAGTCAGGCTGTCTCTTGTTGCCGCAATCTGCCTGATAGTCTCTTCTGCAGACGCTACGGCAGAAGTATCTCCACCAAGCTGTTTGCCAAAGATGTTTATTCCGACACCCGACTTTGTTGAATCCACAACCGGCTTTCCGTATTTCTCTGCTTCGTATGCGGCATTGGCTGCGTCCATAGCTTTGCGAATGGAATCGTCTCTGAGTCGAGCCACTTTCAAGCTGTCGAAATTCATCCTTAGCTTCATAGGTGGGATGCTTTGAAGCGTCTCTATTAGCAGGGTGTACCTCAATATCTCGGAGTCTAGTTTCTTGACCAGAATATCGTACGGCATTCTCTTTTTCTGGAACTCACGATACTGACGTGTTGCCTCATGACAGGCATAGGCCATATCAAAAATATAGTCCTCCTTCTGGCTGTAGAGCATTAGGGATATTTTCTCGCTCTCCTGAATAATATCAAGCAGTTTGTCATGCTGGAGCTGGTTGATGGAGTCATACTTTTGTTTCCATTGCACTTCAGCCTTCTGAGTTTTTTCAAGTTCTGCCTTTAAGACGGATACAGTCTGCCCTAGGTTCTGCTCGTTCAGTACAGCGAATGCACTGAGACAGCTTAACAGGAATGCGAAAATGATGGATAATCTTAATCTCATTTTGAGTAAAATAAAAAGAACCTATGACCGACACAAAAAGTCAGCCATAGGAACAATTTTTCTGTTAGATATTACTTGTGGCGAGCCTTTAGCTCTCTTGCCAAATCCTCGATACGAAGTCCTTTGCTTGTCAAAAGTACAATCAAGTGGTAGATCATGTCGGAACACTCATAGACGAACTGGTCTGTAGAGCCGTTGATAGCCTCAACTATAGCCTCGATTGTCTCCTCTCCTACCTTCTTTGTCATCTTGTTCACGCCGCCCTTGAAAAGCTTTGTAGTGTATGAACCCTCTGGCATCTCTGCATGGCGCTTCTCGATAAAGTCTTGAAGCTCTGACAAAAATGCAAGGTCTTGAACATTCTTGTTTCCAAGGAACTGGTTTGCACCTGTTGTCGAACCCTTAGGCTCAGCCATGATTAGCACGCTTGACTTGTCGCTTGCCTCGTTGATTGCCGAAACTGCCATCTCATCGTTATATTCACCGGCAAGTACAGGCTCGTCCTTCTGTGTAGCAGGATTATATAGACTCACTACCTTCGACTTATTCATTAGCTCTATTGTCTCAGGGCGAACGAAACCTATTCTTAGCACCTTATTGTTTCTTGCATCTTGCACGCAAGCAGGAATCATATTTATCATTGTTTTAATTACTTAATTATCTATGTGGGTAAACTCTCGGTGTATAATACTTATTACGCTGACCTTCAATCTTTTCCTCTGTGTAGTCCTCCTTGCGCTTGAATGGATTCTTTATGCGCTTGAAAGGATTTTGATTTTTCAGCCTGTCTCCGAAGTCAGGAATTGTGAAACCGATACCAGACTCTACATTCTCGAAGCCATGCCCATAGTTGGCCTTCACCCTTGCCACAGCATAGAAATGCTTGGAGAAATGGTACTTTGTCACCAACTTGCCGTACAGGAAGTTGTATAGAACCGACTCCGGGTCATCCTCCTTTATTGGGTTATAGACATATGCGCCCAAATCGATTCCAAGAGTGAAGCGATAGAAAGACAAGTGGTTAGCCAAACATACTCCGGCTCTGTGCTTGTTTCTGTATCGGTTCTCGTCTATATAGTTGTAGCGTGTGAACTCCTCTCTCTGTCTGCCGTCATATACTCCGTTAAAGAAGTAATCTCCCTCTATACCTATTCTGTAGGCATTGCTCAATGGCACATGTATTCCTGCACAGAACGAACCGCAAGGCCATACCCTCTCTCCATCTTCTTTTGCCAACTGGTTTGCACCTCCTGTCAAATCAAAGTCAAGCTGAAGAACCCTGTGAACCTTTGGTGCAGGCTGCCAAACGGGCAAAGCCCAAACATTCGGTGTATATTTTGCGCCAAGATGGAATGTAAGCAAAGCCTTCTCCTCGGCTGTGCGGTTGATTCCGAAGGAGTTTGTTCCGAACATCTCCCCACCAAATGCAACCTCCCATTGGTAAAGCTTCTTTCCGTACTGCTTTCCCAGGCGAATGTTGAAATCCAAACCTGCCGTAACCAAGCTTGTGCCATACTTGCTCAACGCATACCAAGCCTTTTGCTCTTGCCAAGTCTCGCGCTGGCACATCTTGTATGGGAGGAATCCCAATCCTGCTCCGACCTTTAGGTTTGCAGAGAACCTAGGGGTATGGACAAAAGGCCACATGAAATATGTGTATGTGCCAATCATAAGTGCGGACTTCTCTCCGTCGTTTACCGTACTGCTCCAGTTGTCGGTCAGCTTTGTATAAAGAGGAGTCACCGCAAAGCCGATAGTCGGGAACCTATATGTGTAGTCGTACTTCCAGTCTCCGTACATCGGCAGTTCCACAGCAAACTCGCTGCCTAAAGTCATCGGGTGGGCGGACTTGTTCAAATCCATTCCGTATTTCGCGTCGTTAGAAAAACGAAAAATCATATTCTTCTGACTTACAGCGTCTTGCACCAAGACGAGAATCAGAAGAAGAAGTCCTATGATTTTCCTGATATTTCTCATTATATATACTACTGCGAACTTAATAAGTTTACCAAAATGCAAAAATAGAACTTTTTTTACAAAATCTTGCCATACAAACAAAAAAGTTAATCTTCGGCAGAATAATAGCAGAGTCAACAGAGCAAGAATAACGGCCTTTTTGCGTATTTGTAATAAAAACTGTCTTGAACTGGCTCGTATAGTTTTCAAATTAGTTATTATTTTGTTTTAGATGGAGGAAACATCTTTGTAAATGGCTGTTTACCTATGTGATAAGTCAAAATAAAGGTCAAAAATAATGTATTAATGGCTGTTGTTTGTTTTATAATCTTGTTTTTTGCATTCGACTCCATTGACAAAGAAATATTATGTTCATTTTTGCTAAAAATAGTTCTTGCCTTCGCTTTTGAAAGATAAAATTTGCTTGACGAATCATTTAAGATTGATTTTGGCGAAAGATTCTGTTCTATACGATTGCAAAATCGAGAGGTACTAAATTATGAATCAACAAAAAGGGTGACCTTTCGGTCGCCTTTATTATTTATAAAATTCATAAAGTTTGCAGAAATCATCTGCCAAACAGAAAATTTCGGTAATTTTGTCGTCGGTAATCATGGCGTTGTTTTTCGTTTGTTTTTATTTTTT
>JAKSKX010000028.1 GCA_024401535.1 Paludibacteraceae bacterium
AATTGGTCGAGCAGTACGCAACAAAGAATCATTTCGATGTTCTTCGTAAGTTCGATAATATCTGTACAGAGTTCTTGCAGGAGAATAACCTATACGAGTCTATTTGGCAGATGCCTGTAGTTCTTGTTCCTCTTACAGTAGAGAACAAGCCTTGTATTGTAATGCGTCCAGTAAACAGTTCTGAGGCTATGACTGCAAACTTCGCTGAGATTGACCAGAAACTTTTGGAAGGTCTATGGAGCAGATTTGTTGCTGATGGAGCTGGCTCTTTGTGGTATGATGTTACTCACAAGCCTCCTGGAACTATTGAGTGGGAGTAACTAAAAGCTCTCAATAAGAGACTTAATTGATATGAAAATAATAACTCCTCGTTGCTATTTGGCAACGGGGAGTTATTTATTTATTTGGTGTTTTGGACTTTATTCTTTATTGGTGTCCGCTAAACTTGAATAACTGATAAGGAATCACTCAGAAACAAAAATGTGGAGGGTTTTACTAAACCCTCCACTTTTGTCTGATTTTTTATCTATTATTTGTTGATTACAAGCTTGTGTACACTTGTCTCTCCATCTATAGTAGTGCGAACAATATAAAGTCCGTTTGGAAGTTTTGAAGTGTCAATGTTCTTGTTATTGCTTAATTTTACTACTTCTCCGGCAATGTTAAGAATCTCGATTTTCTCTACGCTTCCCTCTGCAACCACATTTGTTCTTGTTGAGGCTGGGTTTGGCGAGATTGAAACCTTCTTGACTGAAGTGTTGGTCAAAGAAGTCTCTACCTTAGGGTTGGCAATAACCTTGATGCTGTCATAAATATCGCATTCAGGTACGTCAATGTAGTCCATGTCTCTAACCAATAGATAGTAAGTGTCAGCATCCTCGTATGCGACGTTCAAAGATGTTGTTACATCTCCGGACTTGTAGTTTATGCCATAAATTGCAGGAGCATTAATACTTCCTTTGTGCCAAGTTGCGACATATTTTTTGTCCGAGAAGTATTCGATACTAGAGACAAACTTGTCTGTTGTAAGGCTGGCAACCTCACCCACGTTAAGTTTAACCGATTTCTCGTTTGAATCGTTAGTCTCAATCTTTGTATCCTCGTTTGCAGCAATGATGTTTGCCTCCTTAACTGGTACACACACTGCACAGTTCAAAGACGCTACAATAGGAATATTTGAGATTGAAACTCTGCGGCAAGGAGATTGAGCAGAAACTTTCATCCATGATTTGTCGGTCATAAGGTCACTCTTTTCGCCAACAACGACGCGGAAATATATGTTTTTGCCGTATTCCACTTTAGAGAATATATCATCCCAGTATTTGTTGATATCGACATCGAACCAGTCGGATTCCAACACCTCTTCAGCGTGGATTGTGTGCCAGTTTGTCTTGTTTATTACAGTCTCTTTTGAAGGGTCGTCAAAAGTATATTGGTAAACAAATCCAAGTTTTTTGTTAGAATCCTTCATGCCATAAGAGTATGTGTAGAAATTTTCTACGCTCTTTGTAGTAATAGCTTTAAGATACAGTATGTTCTCTACACAAAGGTCAAATGGTGAGGAGCCCGAATTTGTTTCTGCGTCCAAGCTTATGTCAGGTGGTGTGCATACAGCCATGAATATGTTGTCAATAGCATAGTCTCTTCCTTCTCTTGCATCTTCTACATCAATGTGTCTCAATTTTAGTTTGGCGCTAATTTCAGGCTCACCGCCAACATCAGAAGGAGAAAGCGTGAATTGTTTTCTCGCTGTTACCCAGCCATCCGCACCACTTCCGAATGTGTTGTCTGCACTTGCGAGTACATTTCCGTTATGTTCCAGATATATTTCAATATGTCCGGGCCATTCCGAAATAGAAGCGAAATCGGCTCCGAAAGAGACTTCTTTACCTGTGCATAGATGGTCAATGTCAATTTCTAGGATTTCATCTTGGCTTCCGTCATCCAGAAGGTCAAACTGGAGCATACCTCCAGTAGTAGTGCCTGAATTGTCGTATTTAACACCGCCAGGGTAGCCTCCGAATTTAGAGACAACATAAACTCCATGGTTGAACAATTCGGGTGACTTACCTCCAGCCATCGGAACATTCAGTTTTGCTCCATTTGCCTCGATGTTGTATGTCCTAGCGTAAGGAATTTTTATATCCATACCGTGGGACTGTGATGCGTGGCGCTGTTCTGCTGGAATTGTTTCTGTGTGTGTTATTCCATAAATGTCAGTCCACTCGTAAGTTTCGTCATCAATGAAATTTCCGAAATCGTCATGGTATATGTAAGTCATAGCCATAGGGATTCCTTCGTCATTCACGCAGCAGTTTTCTGATTTTACTACAAACGAAGAAGAACTTGGCTTACAGCCAGGCAAAGTAACCTCGCAAGATATGTTGTATTCTGTTTCAGGAAGTTCAGGAACAAACACGAATGATTCTTTGTATGATGTTTCACCTGTTACTACCTCTTTCCATAGGAGATTTGTTCCAGATGGATAAGATTTCTTGGTTTTAAGGATTAGGGGCTGCTGAGGGCAGAAGCTTCCCGAGGCCTGTATTGATGGCTGGATAGTTCCCTCGATTTGGATGTTGTCAATTCCGACAGGAATCTGGAAGCAATCGGAATTGCGGAAGAAATAGAATGTAATGATTCCAGTTTCAGGTACAACTGCACTGTGAGTTATTGTTGAACTTCCTCCATATATAACTCTTTTTGTGGTGGTTTCAATGCCAGAAAGCATCAAGGCATTGTTATACATAGTGTTGAATCTAACGTCCTTGTCACTTGAAACGACACCAAATTCCAAAGCGTTACCATTTATGCTGGAATTTAAAACACTATAGTTGTATTTTGTAATGAAGTCTCTTACATCCTTGCCAGACTCTATAAGGTTCTTGAAATATGTTTCGTCAAGCAGGTTGTGCAGAGTGAATGTCAATTGCACCTTGCTGCCTGGTTTAAGGTCAGTGACTGTATAGCTCAAAATCGGACACAAAGCCGCTGAACCAATGTTCACAAACATATTGTTAGACGATTCGTTTGCCTTTAAGAATGGGTGTATAGTCTTTGGCTGGGATGTAATTGTTGACACTCCATACTGAGATGGTTTACCGTCAGCCGATAGATTGCCCAAGTGGAATATGTCATCCACATTGCTAATGTCACTACTGCTATTTGTTTTTAGCACAGATATCCCAGATAACTGTAATGCAGAACTTAAGTCTGCAAAAGCATTACTGTTACAAAGACCGTTAATGTCAAGCCCCTCGTTGTACCATCCGCCTTCTTCACTGTCGGAAGTAAGAATAGGGCAACAAAGGTCTTCCTTTGTGTCGAAGTCGGTTCCGGCAACAATGCACTGAGCAAAAGCTGAAGATGCAGTTGTTAGTAAAACTGTCGAAAGCGACAAAATCTTCTTTAATTTCATAGTTTCTATCTAAACATTGTTTCTAAATGCAAAATTATATACAAAATCATAGAAAAAATAAGCTTTAACAAACTATTTTAGTTGGAGTTGTTAAATTTTCTTAAATAATTTGGTAGTGTTCCTTTCGTTTTTGTCGGCAAGGACATGCTGTAGCCAATGGCGAGCAACAACTGCCGGTATAGTGTTCTGTTGCAAAAAAAAATAAGGCTCGCAGAGATAGATCAAAAGCTTCTTGAAGGTCTATGGAGCAGATTCGTTGCTGATGACGCAGGCTCTTTGTGGTACGATGTTACTCACAAGCCTCCTGGTACTAATGAGTGGGAGTAGTGAATTTTTACATTCAATATAAAAGTCCTCGTTGTCATTGAACAACGAGGACTTTTTTGTTATGACTTATCTTTGTCTATATTCTATTTCAATGCAGCACGAACTGTTCGTCCGTAGTAGCGATAATGATTCCAATCGACCCATGAGTCTGGGAAATCTAGGCAATACGCATTCTCCGGCGACCAGTTGCTGGATTTATTTAACCAGTAAAAAAAATCGCTACCCAAATTACTAAGTGTTTCTCCCCATTGTCCAGCTGCAGGTATGAGAATAGTGGCGCCGTTCTCTTTAGAAATGCCTAACTGGCCGTTCACACCACTATCGTTGTAGTTTTTAACAAATTTCCATTCACAATGCCAATATAATTCTGTGTATTCCGTATTTGTTGGAATACGCCATGCTTTGCCCCAATTTTTGGTCGCTGCGTCATCTTTTGCCTCCAATATTTCCTTCTTGTCGTTCTCGCAGTATTTAGTAATTCTATTATTTCCCCCTTTGCTCCATTTGTAGTTCTTCCACGTGTATTCTTTCTTCGGCTTAGTTTCTTCCCATGCGAAGTAGTCACCGTACTCCTCTGGTTTGGTAGCACCAACATTATAGGTTGCCCATTTGGTACCACTTGGCACCCCGAGATCCACGTAGTCGTAACCCGACACTTGTCCGCTAACAGTCTGTGCAGAACATTCCGTTCTAAAAATAGATAAAGCAAACAATACCAATAATATCTTTTTCATAATCATCTTTTATTTAATAGTATTGTGTTCGAATAAACAAAAATTAAGGTTCGCAAAATAAATTGCGAACCTTTGTTTTGATAATATCTCGTAGAAATATTACTTCTTTGCTAAGAACTCCTTAACATTGTCGTTGTGTACCATAGTCTCCTCGAAGACGTAAGCGCCAGTCTTAGGGCTCTTAACCATCTTGATAACCTTAGCGTATGAACGACCCTCACCTGTCTGCAATGATGCAACCGCTTTCTTTGCCATGACTTATATAGTTAAATGGTTTGAAACTATGTTATTACTTAATCTCCTTGTGGATTGTGTATCTCTTAAGGAATGGGTTGAACTTCTTCAACTCAAGACGCTCTGGAGTGTTCTTGCGGTTCTTAGTTGTGATGTAACGTGACATTCCTGGAACACCGCTCTCCTTCTGCTCTGTACACTCAAGAATAACCTGAATTCTATTCTCTTTGCTCTTCTTTGCCATTTCTGTTTCCTCCGATGATTAAGATTACATAAGACCCTTCTGTGCAGCCTCTACTAGTGCAGCATCAAGACCCTTCTTGTTGATAGTACGAAGACCCTTAGCTGAGACCTTAAGCTCAATCCAGCAATCCTGCTCTGGCCAGAAGAACTTCTTAGTCTTCAAGTTAACATTAAAGAGTCTATGTGTTCTTCTCTTTGAGTGAGATACATTGTTACCGTTCTGTGCGGTTTTGCCTGTAAGCTGACAAACTCTTGACATTTTGAATAAATCTTTAAATGTTTATTACTTAAGAATATTTTGATTCTTAGGCTCTGAATCTTCCATCTTTGAAAGTAGCGTAACTATCAGAGACCTTCGAGAAAAACATTCGTTTTTATATCCTTACCAAATAATATAATAAGTGTAATTTCAAGTTAAACACCCTTTGTGGAGAGGGTATTCACGAAATCGAGTGCAAAATTACTAATTATTTTTTATTTAGCAAGAGAAAGAAGCATAAAAAAAGCTTTTTCGGTAGCTTTTTCTATGATTTCTGCTCTGTTGCCGTTGAAATGATGGCATTCTGCTATGGTCTTTGCCGGAGAAGATGCAGAAATCCACACTGTTCCGACAGGTTTTTCTGTGCTTCCGCCACCAGGCCCGGCTATACCCGAAGTTGCTACAGCAAACTCTGCTCCAGTAATTCTTCTTGCGCCTTCGCTCATCTCCCTAACTACACTTTCGCTTACTGCTCCGTCCCGTTCGATGTTCTCTTTTTTCACACCGAGTACATTGGTTTTGACTTCGTTGGCATACGAAACAACACCACCAAGATAGTATGCCGAACTGCCCGCCATCAAAGTTATGTTGTGGGCAATGTTTCCTCCGGTACAGCTCTCTGCAGTAGCAAGTGTGTAGCCTTTTTCAGAGAATAGTTTATGAATTTCCTGTGCGAGCATGGTTTTCAGTTTAATTTTAGTTGTCACCGAACTCCATTAGGTATGCCTTGATGAATGCGTCGATGTCTCCGTCCATCACAGCTGTCACGTTTGAAGTCTGGTAGTCTGTTCGGTGGTCCTTGACACGTCTGTCATCGAACACATAGCTTCGAATCTGGCTTCCCCACTCAATCTTTTTCTTTCCGGCTTCGATTTTTGCAGTCTCTTGTCTGCGCTTCTCTAGCTCGATGTCGTAAAGTTGTGAGCGAAGCAGTCTCAATGCATTCTCCTTGTTCTTCGGCTGGTCACGAGTTTCTGTGTTCTCGATAACTATTTCGTCGTCCTGGTCAGTCAGAACATTGTGGAACTTATAGTGAAGACGCACACCGGACTCCACCTTGTTTACGTTCTGTCCGCCTGCACCGGAACTTCTGAAAGTGTCCCAAGATATGTTTGCGTTGTTTATTTCAATCTCTATGCTATCATCGACCAAAGGAACAACGAACACGGAAGTGAACGAGGTCATACGCTTTCCCTGGGCATTGTACGGGCTCACGCGCACCAATCGGTGTACACCGTTTTCGCTCTTTAGGTAACCGTAGGCCATGTCTCCCTCGACCTTCATTGTTGCGGTCTTGATTCCAGCCTCGTCACCGTCCTGATAGTTTGATATTTCGCACTTGTATCCTTGTCTCTCGCACCATCTCTGGTACATTCTGAACAGCATTTCCGCCCAGTCCTGAGCCTCTGTTCCTCCTGCTCCGGCAACAATTTTGAGTACGGCGCTCATCTTGTCTTCCTCGTGGCGAAGCATGTTCTGCATTTCAAGGTTTTCAACAAGTTTGATGGCGTTTGCATAGGCTGTGTCAACATCCTCTTCGGTTACAGCCTCCTCCTTGTAGAAATCGAAAGATAGACTTGCCTCTCCGCAAGCGCTTTCCACCTCTTCGTATTTTTCAACCCATTTCTTTAGGTCCTTGACCTTTTTCATTTGAGCCTCTGCAGCCTTCTGGTCCTCCCAGAATTTTGGGTCGTGAGTTCTTAGTTCCTCTTCCTCGATCTGTACCTTTTTCTGATCGATGTCAAAGATACCTCCTTAACGCCGACTGGCGTTCCAACAAGTCTTTAAGTTGGTCTATAGTTATCATAAAAATCCAATAAAAATCTTAAAACTCTGCAAAGTTAATACATTTATGCGAGAAAACCTTTAGACATTCCTCGTTTTGTGTTCGATTCTGTTCTGGAGTCGGTTTGTAAGGTTCCAATTCGTGTTCGATCTATAATTTCAGCCAGTCAAGAGCCAGCCTTAGGGCTGTAATTCCTTGTGGGTCCGAATGTTCCAGTGTTTCTTTGGCTTTGATTCTGACCGAAGCCTCTTCTCCGTTGCTATGTTTTTCCAACAAGTGTTTTGAATACTCGACAGTATATTCCGGATGACCTTGGAAAGAGATTATATTGCTTCCGTAGGCAAGAATGTCGTATTTGCAGAAGTCACTGTATGCGATAATCCTGGCGGATTCAGGCTTTTGGGTGACTTGGTCATGATGGTTGTAAAGAAGCCTTATCTTGTTTGTGGGGAAGAAATGAGCCACCCCTTCTCCTTCAATATGGCTAGTTCTCTCTCCGAATCCCCAACCGCATTCTGCTTTCTCAACCTTGCCGCCCAAAGCTTGAGCTACTGCCTGATGTCCGAAGCAGATGCCGATAATCTTACCGTTCCTGGCGTTTGCGTTTCTAATCCATTCGAGCAGACTTTTTATCCACTCGATGTCCTCATAGACCCCGTTGTTGCTTCCCGTAATCAGGTAAAGCTCGTTTCTGCATATTCTCTTTGGAAATTCGTTGTTGAAGGAGTTATAGACCCTGAACTCGAAACTGCTGTTGACTGACAGGAAAAGTTTCTCGAACATAGAGACATAGCTCGGAATAAAGTCGGGCAGTAGCCCGGGAAAAGTGTCGCAGAGAAGTATGTTTATTTTCATTTTATTTTCGTTCTAGTATGATTGACAAAACAAAATTATTTTGTTTTAGCACATAGAAGAATAGATTCCCGTTTATTATTTTCCTATAAACATGTCAACTGTTAATCTGTAAGTAAAAACAATGTTTTAATTTAGGATAAAAGCAAAAAAGCGAGAGTTTTTGAGGTCTCTCGCTTTGTATTAAGGATTAAAAACTCATTTTGAATGTCATAGAGTTCATTCCTAGTCCAAAGTCAAATTCCGGATGGAACCCTATTGCTGGAGCATTGTGTTGCTTGACAAGGCGCTTACAGTTTTTCTGGCTCTTGGCAAGGTTTACTATACCGGTAGCTAGTAGGGGAGAACTAGTGGCACGTAACCCTGCCGCTGTAATGTACAAAGGGATCTCTCCGCTGGCAATAGCGGCGATCGAAGTGCCTGTTCCCAAAGCTCGGCAGATGATTCCCCAAGTCAGAAGTTTCTTTCCCTTCTTTCTTTTCTCCCTATACATTTCAAAGTCGTTCCAGTCAGTTCCCATGATAACCCTGGCGTAGTCTTGAGAAATTTCTGTGTTACCTGATCGCAATCCAGATATTGACTCTTTGTCGTAAGTTAGGTTGGAAATTGTTACTACAGATGAAGGGTTGATTTGTTGGGCAGAAACCGTTGCAGGACGCACTCCAAACACATCTTTCTCTCCGTTCTCGTACTTGATCATGAAGATGTCACTTCGTTCCTCGACGAAGGTAGGACCGTTCAAATTCGACCATTTCTTGAACTTGATTACGTCAGTGCCGACTTCAATAAGTTTGCATTGTATTTCGTCGCCATCCTGTTTGATAATATAATCCTGTGCCATTGTCGATAGCGAGAACATGGCGCAAAGTATAGATAAAATCTTTCTCATCTTGTCTAGAAAGTCAAAGTGAATGCCAAGTTGTTGCCACGTGCGTTGACATTGAATGCCGGTTTTGTCAAGCTCAATTTATTAGCTCCGTTTTCATGCTCCTCGATGTGCTTGTTAACAATTTGAGTCGCCTTCTTGTGTCCTCGAATAATTTTAACAAGTCCTGAAACAAGGAAAGGTGTACCGATAGCGTAACCAGCTATCATAAAACCTCTTGTATAAAGATGGTCGTCTCGTTTTCTCCAGAGATCTTCTTGAAGTTTATGATCAAATAAACCACTTTCACTATAAGGAAAGTAATAATTTTCAGAACGAAAACGGGAATATTCTCCATATAGAAGGTTTTTTGTATTATCCCATTCTTCACGAATTTCTGGTAATTTGTTTTGAGCCTCTTGGTATTCTTCTTCAGATGAGAATTCGTATCCCTTTTTATTACGCAAAGTGTAATATTCACTCTCTAATTCTTTGCATTTGTTGTCAAGTCTCACATATTCTGCATGTTTCTCCTTGCAGTCAGCCAAACAGGCTTCTGTCATATTGTAGTATTTCTTTTTTGCCTCTTTGTGCTGATGGCTTCGTACAATGCAGGGAACAGTACCTGCAAGACCGATAGTAAAGAAAGCTCCTCCTGTGATAGCAAAGACTCTACCAACCTTGTCATCTCTTCGTGCCTTCTTGTATTCAAGCCAGTCTGTTGTCAAAATTTTCTGTGCTTGTTCTTCCGACTGCTTATGTCCATATTTTATAAGACCTGAATGAAAGCCACGATGAGTGTATTTCAAATAGATATCTGAAATTGGAGTTGGGTCTGGAAGCAAATGCAGTGTAGGTGTATTTGCTGACAAATTTAGCGGTTGAACGGGAACTTCTGCGGCTTGCGTTTGGTTTGCTACAACTTCCTTTTCACCGTTCTCGTACTTAAGCATGAAGATGTTGTCCTTCTTTTCTGTAAAAGTAGGTCCATCCTGATTAGTCCAACGCTTGTACTTTACTTCGTTTTTGCTGATTTCCAATAGCTTGCATTGGATTTCGTCGCCATTGCGCATAAGAATAACGTCCTGCGCACTTGCACTTACAAATGCCAAAATTAGGATAGCAGATAATAAACTTCTCATTTTTTGTTTGTTTTCTTGTTTCGATTGCAAAATTACGTATTTTTCCAGAGCGGCAATAAAAAAGCGAGAGATTTTGAGGTCTCTCGCTTTCCTTTATTTAAAGAATTCAATTTCTTACTTGCAAGCAGGGCACCAAGGCTTTAGCTGCTTAAAGAAGTCATTTCCCTTGTCATCAACAAGGATGAATGCAGGGAAGTTCTCAACTGTGATCTTCCAAACAGCCTCCATTCCAATCTCAGGGAACTCGACACACTCGATTGACTTGATTGAGCTCTGAGAAAGAACTGCAGCAACGCCACCGATTGTACCAAGGTAGAAACCACCGTGCTTCTTACAAGCGTCAGTCACAACCTGTGAACGGTTACCTTTGGCAATCATTACCAATGAACCACCGTTAGCCTGGAACTCATCTACGTATGGATCCATACGGTTTGCTGTAGTAGGTCCCATAGAACCACAAGGGTAGCCTTCTGGAGTCTTGGCAGGACCAGCGTATAGTACAGGGTAATCCTTTAGATACTGAGGAAGTCCCTCTCCAGCGTCAAGACGAGCCTTGATCTTAGCGTGTGCGATGTCGCGAGCCACGATGATTGTACCCTTAAGGTTGACACGAGTAGAAACTGGATACTTAGTAAGCTCCTTACGAACTGCATCCATACCCTTGTCAAGGTCTATCTCGATAGTGTTAGCACCTTCTCCTGCCTTTGCGTACTCAGCAGGGATAAGCTCTGCAGGATTTGAATCCATCTTCTCTAGCCAGATACCGTCCTTGTTAATCTTTCCCTTGATGTTACGGTCAGCCGAACAGCTTACACCCATACCGATTGGACAAGATGCACCGTGACGAGGAAGACGAATAACACGAATGTCGTGAGCAAGATACTTACCTCCGAACTGCGCTCCAAGACCAATCTTCTGAGCCTCCTTCAAAAGTTTCTCCTCTAGATCGATATCACGGAATGCACGGCCTGTCTCGTCTCCTGTAGTAGGAAGATTGTCGTAATACTTGATTGAAGCAAGCTTAACTGTTAGAAGGTTCTTCTCTGCTGAAGTACCACCGATAACGAATGCTATATGGTATGGAGGACAAGCAGCAGTACCAAGGTGCTTCATCTCCTCAACAAGGAATGGAAGAAGTGTTCCCTCATTCTGGATTGTTGCCTTAGTCATTGGGTAGAAATAAGTCTTGTTGGCAGAACCTCCACCCTTTGCTACCATAACAAACTTGTACTCAGCTCCCTCAGTTGCCTCGATGTCAATCTGTGCAGGAAGGTTACATTTAGTGTTAACCTCGTCGTACATATTTAGAGGTGCGTTCTGAGAATAGCGAAGGTTGTCCTGAGTATATGTATTGTAAACTCCATGAGAAAGAGCCTCCTCGTCCTCAAATCCTGTCCAGATTTGCTGTCCCTTCTCTCCGTGGATAATTGCAGTACCTGTATCCTGGCAGAAAGGAAGGATTCCCTTGACTGCAGTGTCTGCGTTACGAAGGAACTGAAGAGCTACATACTTATCGTTTTCAGAAGCTTCTGGATCTTTCAAAATCTTAGCGACCTGTAGGTTGTGCTCGCGACGAAGCATAAACTCTACATCGTGGAATGCCTGCTGTGCAAGTAATGTAAGCGCTTCCTTTGAAACCTTTACGATTTCATGACCTTCAAATTCAGTCACACTTACACCCTCTTTTGAAAGTAGGCGGTATTCTGTATTGTCCTTGCCCAACTGGAACATAGGAGCATACTTAAATTCTGGTGCTTTAGCCATAATAATATTAACGTATAGTTGTTAATGATAATTCTTGATTAACTTTAGATTACCAAGCAAGAGCAGATGCTCCAAGAATTGCGGCATCGCCATCCTTAAGCTGAGAAGTCAAGACCTTAACCTTGCCACGGAATGTTGGCATTAGGTTTGCCTCCATAGTAGCCTTTAGATCGTCTATGAATAGATCGGCGCTCTTTACAGGACCTCCGAACATAACGATAGCCTCTGGCGAAGAGAACTTAACGAAGTCTGCAAATGCCTCACCAAGGATAACACCTACACTCTTCATTACTTCCTTACCAATCTTGTCTCCCTTGCGAGCGGCGTTGCACACGTCAAGTCCTGTAATCTTGTCAAGTTCAATCTCGCGAAGAACAGAAGGTTCGTTTGAAGTCTGAAGAAGCTCCTGAGCAGAGCGGATGATTCCTGTTGCAGAAGTGTAAGTCTCAAGACATCCCTTCTGTCCGCAACCGCACTGGCGACCGCCACGGCGAACGATTACGTGACCAAGCTCTCCGGCGTTACCGTCGTGTCCGTAAACAAGCTTACCGTTGCAGACGATTCCCGAACCTACACCTGTTCCAAGTGTAATCATGATGAAATCCTTCATGCCCTTTGCTGCACCGTACATCATTTCTCCGATTGTTGCCGCATTGGCGTCGTTAGTAAGTGTGCAAGGTACGCCGAACTTGTTAGTTAGAATCTTTGCGAACTCGATAGTTCCCTTCCAAGGTAGGTTAGGAGCGTTCTCGATGTTACCTGTGTAGTAGTTTGCGTTTGGTGCGCCTACACCGATTCCCTTGATCTTCTCGATTCCTCCATTCTCTGCGATTAGCTTTGAAAGAGCGTTGTGAAGCTCGTTGATGTAAGCGTCAAGGTCTGCGCCGAACTGTGCAGTCTTGATAGAGCTGTTTGCAAGAACTTTACCGTTAGCGTCAACAATTCCGAACGCTGTGTTTGTACCTCCTACGTCGATACCTACAACGTAAGGTTTTACCATATCTGTCATAATCTTATAATTTTTTTCTATTATTATTCTGCTTTGTTGTTGTCTGAACCAGATGCTTCCACACCTTCTGTATTCTCGAAATAAACAAGTTTGCTGTTTCTGATGTTGCATCCCTTGAATCCGTACCATGCTAGATAGACATAGCTAACTATAGGTAGGGCGAAAGCAAGATGACAGCCGTCCGGCTCGCCGATCAAATCCGCCAAGAATCCCTGAAGCGGTGGCATCAATGCGCCGCCAAGAATCATCATCACAAGAAGCGACGAAGCCTGTGAAGTGTATTCGCCCAGCCACTTGATTGCAAGCGTGAACACGTTAGAGAACATGATTGAGTTGAACAGTCCAACGGCAAGAACCAGCCACAACGATATCGCTCCGGTTGTAAGCACCATTCCAATAATCAGGCAAATGTTGATGATTGCAAACAGGCCAAGTGTACGCGAAGGTATTCCCCTTGATGCAATGAATGCGCCAAAGTTCAACGCCATGAAAATCGTGAAGTAGCAGATGTCCATGAACTCAAGTCCTGTCAAGCCGAAGATTAGTCCGAATATTGCCAAACCAACGCAAACCATATAGACTAGCTTCTTAGATTGAGCCATGTCGCTCATATAGATTGAGCCGGCGAATCGGCCTATCATGGCGCCTCCCCAATAGAATGCCAGGAATTTTCCTGCAATATGCTCGTTTGGAACGAAGTCTATCGAGTGGAGCATGTAAAGTTGAAGGTTGTTGCCTATGGTAACTTCTCCGCCAACATAGAAGAAGATCGCAAGCATTCCCAAAACTAGATGAGGGTATTTCAACGCACCAATCTTGTCTATCGTAGAGTCCTCCTTCTCAGACTTCAAGTTTGGAATGTTCGAGAAGAAAATCAAGACTGCAAGAAGGATAAGCACTCCCGCCAAGCACATGTAAAGCTCCTGGACCGAGCTTTGGTCAGGGATTTCGTCATTCGATGCCCTTCCTCCGAATATTACTACCGCACCGATTATAGGCGCAAGCGTTGTTCCAAGTGAATTGAATGCCTGAGTGGCGTTTAGTCGTGTTGATGCTGACTCCTGGTTGCCAAGAATAGAGACTAGAGGGTTTGCGGAAATCTGAAGGAAAGTGAAGCCGGTTCCCAAAATGAACAGGTCTCCTAGAAACACATTATACTCCGGATCTGGCTGGCTTGCCTCGTTGCATAGAGCCAGACAGCCTATTGCCGCAATGATTAGTCCGATAAGTATGGTCGTCTTGTATCCAATCTTGCGGATGGGGTCCTGCCAAACCGCAGAGACGACAAAGTAAATCAGCGATATTACAAAATACGCCATAAAGAAAGCACACTGAACCAAGTTGGACTTGAATCCTTCGAGGTCGAAAAGTTTTTTGAAGTAGGTTGTGAGCATGTCGTTCAGACAAGTGATGAATCCCCACATAAAGAACAACACAGTGAGCGTCATTAACGGCACCATGTATTTGTTCTTACTACTGCTTGTTTGTTCCATATTGTTTCTAGTTTTTTACTCGATGCAAAGATACAAATTAATTCATAATTCACAAATCATAATTTATAATTGTGCATTGAATTTAAACCGACACTGAGTATTCGTGCTTGATCTCCTCCATAACGAATGTGCTTTCCAATGTTGCAATGTTCTCGTGCTGACCGATTACGTCAAGCAGGAATCGCTGGTAATACTGCATGTTAGGGGACTGGATCCTGAGCATGTAGTCGAAGCTTCCTGAGATGTTGTAGCACTCCGTAACCTCGGGAATCCTTTTCACCATTTCGCAGAATGCAAGGGCCTTTTCGCTGTTGATGTGACGGAGTTTTATCGAGCAGAACACTGTGAATCCCTTGTTCAGCTTGTGTGCGTCAAGGATTGTGGCGTACTGCTTGATGAATCCAGTGCGCTCCAGTCTCTTGACACGCTCGAATGTCGGTGTTGTGGATAGATGAATCTTGGCGGCAAGCTCCTTGTTGGTTAGTCTTGCGTTGTTCTGAAGAACGCGGAGAATCTCCTTGTCCTTGTCGTCTATTTGATAGTTTGTGTGGTCGATAGCCATATATTGTGTCCTGAATTTAGAAGATTCGAATGTAAATTCTTTGCAAAGCTATAACTTTTTTCTTGTTTTTTCTGTTCAGTTTCTATATTTTCGGTGTTTTGAAATTGATTTTATGAATTATTTTCTAACTTTGTTGCGAAAAAAATGATCATTAATAAATATCAAAGTTTCCAAACGAATGAGAAAGTTATTTTTGCTTGTCATGACATTGCTGCCGTTCTATGCTATGGCAATAACAATTACAGGAATTAAAGCTGATGGAGATTCAAAGGTGTTCAGCCTTGAAGATGTTGTTAGCATCAAGGTAGATGACAAGTCAAGTTTGTCGGTTCGTTCGAAGAGTGGAGAAGTCGATGGCGGTTTTCAAGTAGTAAAATTCTCGGAAGTGCTTTCTGGTGTTGAGGACAATAAGTCAGATCTTGCTGTCAAGGTTTATCCTAACCCGGTCAAGAATGTCCTTTACCTTGTCGGAGCTGATGCCGAGACAAAGTTTGAAGTCGTGTCTGCATCGGGTAAAGTTGTCATGAATGGCAATGGCGAGAGCGTGAATGTGTCAAACCTTGCAAGCGGTCAATACATTATCGTTGCAGGTGGAAAAAGCGTTAAATTTATTAAGGAATAAAGTATGAAGAAGTTTTTACTATCGTTGTGTGTGGTTCTGCTTTCGTGTGTTACCTTTGCACAAAATGTTGTGGTGGTGCTAAAGGACGGCACAGAAGTTAGATATGCAGCTGCTGACATTGACAGCATAAGAATAGAGAAGATTGCAGCAGAAGAGGCTACAGCTGTACCTGTCGAAGAAACAGGCCTGCATTTTTTTTATGATATATATTCAATGACTGCTCATGTGGATGGTCTTATAAACATGGAAGCCACTGAAGTAAAAATACCTTCGAAAGTGTCAGTTGACGGTAAGGTATATGATGTGGTAGGAATTGCGAAACAGGCATTCTATGGTTGCAAGAACCTCGTAAGTGTCGAAATTCCAAATTCGGTAACAGAAATTGAGAATAGTGCGTTCGAAGGTTGCACAGGCCTAACAAGTATAAAAATCCCTAACTCGGTGACCGAACTTGGAAGTTATGTATTCGCTGATTGCAAAAACCTCGAGAGCGTAGAAATATCTAACTCGACAACTAAAATCGGAGTTAGTGCATTCCATCTTTGTAGAAGCCTTAAAAGCGTAGAGATTCCCAAATCTGTAACTACAATCGGAGTCAGTGCATTCGCTTTTTGTACAAGTCTCGAAAGCGTAACAATCCCTACCTCGGTAACGGAAATCAAAAAGGGTGCATTCGATGGTTGCGAAAATCTAAAATCCGTGCGAGTGCCAAAGGATTGCATAGTTGGAGAAGATGCTTTCTTCTATTATTGCGAAATAGAATACTACTAATAGTTTTGCAATCACTATGTTATATTGGCGACTTCGGTCGCCTTTTTTTGTCCTGTCAAACCTTTCAAATTCAGTTGTTTCAAGTTGATTTAATAAAATTTTAACACCACTATTGCACTTTATTAAAAAAAAGTCTCTACATTTGGAAGATTTTAAAGAATTGAAAAATCGACGATGATTAAATCGAGTCAATGTTATATTGACGATGTGCAACGATTCAACGGAGGAAATTAAGATGAGCAGAAATAAAGGAAACAAAAACTCAGGAAGCAAGAAGAACGCTTTCAAGAGTATGCCCAAGAAGATGAAGAATGGAGGAGCAAAGGGCAGCAAGCCGATGAGAGAGAAAAAAGGAGGCAACAGAAAGGCTGACCTTTTGGAACAGGTTTCTCGATTCTTTATGAACTATGAAGGCGATCCCGTATCATACAAGGATGTGGCAAGAGCTTTGGAAATCAGCGACATGAGCCGTCGCCAGCAGCTTATTGACATCCTTCTAGAGATGGTCTCTTCGGGGTATCTTGTTGAGGCTTCTCACGGTATTTATAAACTCAACCCTAGAAACGGAGCTGTGATCGGAAAGATTGTGGCTAAGCGAGGAGGCGGTGCAATCCTTGAGCCGGAAGACGGCGGCGAGGAGATCATCATCAACGATCGAAACTTGAACAAGTCTGCAGTAGGGGACAAGGTCAAGGTACGCCTGTTTGCCCATCGTCCAGGCAAGGAGCAGGAGGGCGAAGTGGTCGAGGTGCTTGAGCACAGCCGTGAAACTTTCGTAGGAAAGCTACAGGTGAAGGAGGGCTACGCATTCCTTCTTGTGGATAACAGAATACTTGGTAACGATATTTTCGTGCCGTTAGACAAGATCAATGGTGGAAAGGACAATGACAAAGCTATAGTTAGGATTCTTGACTGGGCTGAAAAGGGCAGAAACCCTGTGGGTGAAGTTATAGAGGTGCTTGGTGCAAGTGGAGACAACAACGCCGAAATGCACGCAATTCTTTGCGAGTACGACTTGCCTTACTCTTATCCGGAGGAGATTGAGAAGTTCGCAGACCAAATCCCTGACGAAATCTCTGCCGAGGAAATCGCAAAGAGAAAAGATATGCGTGACGTGCCGACTTTCACAATTGACCCGAAGGACGCAAAGGACTTCGACGATGCGCTTTCGTTCCGTGTGCTTGATGATGGCTTGTACGAGGTTGGTGTTCACATTGCCGACGTAACACACTACGTCAAGCTAGGCGAGATTATTGAGGAGGAGGCTGTGAAGCGTGCAACAAGTATATATTTGGTTGACCGTACAATTCCGATGTTGCCAGAGAGACTTTGCAACAAAGTATGTTCGCTTCGTCCGAACGAGGAGAAGCTTTGCTACTCGGTGATTTTCAAGATGGACAAGGATGCCCACGTCAAGGACTACGAAATCGTTCACACTGTAATCAACAGTGACAGACGCTTCACATACGAGGACGCTCAGCAGGTTATTGAAACCAAAGAGGGCGATATGAAGGAGGAGATTCTTGCCCTTGACGACTTGGCAAAGAAGCTTCGCGAGGAGAGGTTCAAGAAGGGCGCCATTGCATTCGAGCGTGAGGAAGTCCGCTTCGAGATTGACGAGACAGGAAAGCCAATAGACGTTTATTTCAAGGTGAGCAAGGACGCGAACAAGCTAATCGAGGAGTTCATGCTTCTTGCAAACAGAACCGTGGCAGAGCACATCGGCAAGGCTAAGAGCGGCGAAAAGGCAAAGACTTTCGTCTATCGTATCCACGACAATCCAGATCCAGAGAAGTTGAGCAACTTGACGCAGTTCATTTCCCGATTCGGCTACAAGCTAAACATTACAGGCAAGAACAACGAGGTTTCTTCGGCAATCAACAATCTGCTTGACAAAGTTCAGGGAACTAAAGAGCAGAACCTGATAGAGACCATTGCAATTCGTTCGATGGCTAAGGCTATTTACTCGATTGACAATGTCGGCCACTACGGTTTGGCTTTTGACTACTACACACACTTCACTTCGCCAATCCGCCGTTATCCGGACATGATGGTTCACCGTCTGCTTGACAGGTACGCCGCAGGACAGAAGAGTGCTGACACCAAGACTTACGAGGAACTTTGCAAGCACTGTTCTGACCGCGAGCAGGTGGCTGCAAGCGCAGAGCGAGCTTCTATAAAGTACAAGCAGGTTGAGTTCATGAAAGACCATCTAGGCCAGGTTTACGACGGTGTAATTTCCGGAGTGACTGAATGGGGAATCTATGTCGAACTTGCCCAGAACAAGTGCGAGGGTATGATTCCGATGAGAGACCTTGACGACGACTACTACATGTTTGACGAGAAGAACTACTGCATAATCGGCAAGAGAACAGGCAGAAAGTTCCAGCTTGGCGACGAGGTGGTTGTGCGTATTGCAAGGGCTGACCTTGACAAGAAGCAGCTTGACTACGAACTAATAGAGAAGAAGTAACTATGAACTACGCAATAAAGTTGATTTCGTTGTCTGCGCTGTTGATGTTCGCCTCTTGCACAAAGAAAGAGCCAACAACAGCGGAAGACATGTGCCTTCAAGGCAAAGTCAAGACTCTGGTGGAATACCAGTACAGAGCAGTAGAGAAATTCGGTGAAGTGGTTCAGGGAGACCCGCACAGACCGGACCAATCGTGGGACTTGCGCTATGAGTTCGACAATAAGGGATTCTGCAAAAAGGTGCACCTGATGACTCCTGAAGGCGATGATGTGGGCTCCATAGAGTACTTCTATGATGCTGCAGGCAGAAAGGTTATAGAGAAGAATTTTGATTCAGAGGGAAACTTCATTGACGAACTTACCTTCAAATACGACGACGAGGGAAGGCTTGTCAAGACTCAAAAATTCTTGACTGACAACAATCCTGCGGGAAACATCATCTATGAGTACAAGGACAACACAAAAAGTACTAAGCACTATAATTTCAGGGGCGAACTGCTACAGAGCGAAACTCAAACTTTGTCAAAGCACAACTTCCCTCTCGAGACAAAAATCTTTGGCAAGGAGGGCGACCTTATTTCTTGGAGAAAGGAAAAGTATAGTGTGGATGGATTGCGAGAGAAACTGATAGGCTACGAGGATGACGGAACTGTGGCATTTGAGGTGAACTTCACCTACGACAAGTACGGAAACATCCTTTCGCAAACCGGCGATGATATTGTGCCTATAACTACGGAATACACTTATGACGATCACGGGAATTGGATCAAGTCGGTAACTCGCGAGGATGGTGTGCCATGCGATATGTTTATCAGGACAATTACTTACTACGGAACAGCGGAAAACAGTAAAACTGACGAAACAAAGTGAGCCAAATGAATTATGCAGTAATAGGCACTGGTGCGCTTGGCGGCTACTATGGCGGCAAGCTTGCAAATTCCGGTAGGGATGTGCATTTCCTGTACCATTCGGAATACGAGCATGTCAGGAGGCATGGTCTAAAGGTGAAGTCTTGCAACGGCGATTTCTACCTGCCCAAAGTCAATGTCTATAGTTCAACCCAAGAAATGCCAAAGTGCGATGTAGTACTGGTGACCCTTAAGACAACTCAGAACCATCTGCTTGCAGATATGCTTGTGCCGGTGCTGAAGCACGACTCTCTGGTAATTCTTATTCAAAACGGTATAGACTACGAGGAGATGCTTGTTGACGAGCTCGCCAAGAAAGGCATAAGCGCAACTGTCGGCGGTGGACTTGCATTCATCTGCGCATCAAGAACCGGTGCCGGAGAAGTAACCCACTATGACTATGGGAAGCTGACTCTTGGCATGATGGCAAACCATTCAAGCAGGCATTTCGACGCTGTGGCAAACGATTTTGTTGAGGCTGGAGTCGAGATAGTAAAGGCAGACAGCCTGCTCACAGCACGATGGAAGAAGCTCGTGTGGAACGTGCCTTTCAATCCGTTGAGCGTTACAGAGCATTGCGATACAGGAGAACTTCTTGACACACAGGCGAAGCGAGACTATGTTCGTGCCATCATGCTCGAGGTTATCAATGCGGGCAACAGAGAAGGGGCAGGAATTGATGAGAGTTTTGCCGATGAAATGATCGAGTCAACATTGGTCATGAAGCCATATCTTCCAAGTATGAGACTTGATTACGATGCAGGCAGGAAGATGGAGCTTGATGCAATATTGCGTAACCCTATTGCGAGAGCAAAGAGGAACGGAGCGGAAATGCCGCTGACAAGCAAACTGTTGGACAAGATATCACAAATGCAGTAATCTCACATAATAGAAACCATGCGCAAACTACTTACAATCTTATTGAGCTTAATATCTTTGACTGCACTATGCTCCGAAAAGGTCCGTAAGACTAATTTTGGGAAAGAAGAACTTAACGGGAAGGTTAAGGAAGTCAAAGAATATTATATTAAAGATTCTTCGGGAGTAAGAGGAAAAGGTGCATTACGAGAAACTCGCAGCTTTGATATTAACGGGTATAAGGTTGAAGAGTGCATTTATAACATGAATATCAAGAGAACTTATAAACACGACAAACATAACAACCTGATCGAAGAAAACTGTTATAAGTTAGATGGCAGCGTAGATATCAAGAAAACTTACAAGTACAATCGGCATAACAACTTGATTGAATGGAGATGGTATTCCTCCGATGAAAAATTGTTAAGTAAGGCAATTTACAAATACGACAGACATAACAATTTGATTGAATTTTGCGAATATAACTCAGATGGCAGCATAAAGGAGAAAAACGTCTATAAATACGATGGCAACAAAAACGAGACTGAATTTGTTGTTTATAGCTCTGATGGCAGCATATTACGGAAGGTAGACTCTCAATATGATGACCATAATAATTTGATTGGATATTGTTTTTATTACCCTGATGGTGGTATAAAAGAAAAGGACATATTTAAGTACGATGATAATAATAACGAGACTGAATGTGTTATGAATGAATCGGAAGGCAGTAGTAGATACACCTACAAATACGACAGCAACAATAATATGATTGAGATGTATTGGTCTGATTTAGATTTAGAAGAAGATGTTGATATTCTACAAATGAGCAGAAAATACGACAGCAACAACAATTTGATCGAAGAGTATAATTACGACTCCGATGGAAGAGTAAATTTTGAGGATATATTCAAATGCGATTCAGATAGACGTGTAATTTATAAGGATATATTCAAGTATGACACCCATAACAATAAAATTGAAGAAGTCCGCTTGATGGGTAATGATGAACAATTTGACTCAGGAACAATATTCGAGTATGAATACTATGAGAAATAAAACCATGCGCAAACTACTTACAATCTTATTGAGCTTAATATCTTTGACTGCACTATGCTCCGAAAAGGTCCGTAAGACTAATTTTGGGAAAGAAGAACTTAACGGGAAGGTTAAGGAAGTCAAAGAATATTATATTAAAGATTCTTCGGGAGTAAGAGGAAAAGGTGCATTACGAGAAACTCGCAGCTTTGATATTAACGGGAATAAGGTTGAAAAATACGAGTATAACACCGATGGAAATCTGGGCAATAAGTATGTCTATAGATACGATGGCAACAACAATCTAATAGAAATGGGTGCCTATAAATCTAATGGAAGTATAGATCTTATGACGACATACAAATATGACAGCAATAACAATAATATTGAAGTGAAAGAGTCTAAACCCGATAGAAGTGTGGTGTGGAAGGGAATATACAAATATGATAGCAGCAACAACAGAATTGAGGATGTTGTATATAACTCTGATGGAAGTGTGTTATGGGGGAGGTCATATAAATATGACAGCAATAACAATATAATTGAAGAGTGTGCGTATAAATCCGATGGAAGAGTAGATTGTAAGACAACATACAAATATGACGGTAAAAATAAGATAAAAGCGTGTGCATATAACTCTGAAGGCGAAGCATTATGGAAGAGAACATATAAATATAACCAGAACAATGACATCATTGAAGAGTGCGAGTCTGATCCCGATGGGAATGAAAAATGGAAGAGTATCTTCAGATACGACTATAACAACAAAACTTTTGAAGAATTAAGATATGACTCTGAGGTAGGATATGACTCTGAGGCAGCTTTGCATACAATAATGACACGCAAACGTGACAGTAATGACAATGATATTGAAATAGTTTCGTATAATTGGAATGGAAGTGTGCATATAAAATCGACATACAAATACGACATTCATAACAGGCAGATAGAACAGTGTCATTACAACTCAGATGGAAGCTTAAACTGGAGAATGACATACAAATATGACAGCAGTGACAACAAGATAGAAGAGTGCTGGCATACATCTGATGGAAGTGAAGGAAAGTATATTTATAGATACGACAGTAGAAATAACAAGATTGAAGAAGTTAAGTTGAGCGGAGAAGATGGACAATTTGACTCAGGAACAATATATGAGTATGAATACTATGAATGATAAAGTTTCATTGAATAGGTTCTTTCAAACAATATTCTTTTGGTTTTTGTTTGGCTTAAATGTGTTCAAGTCCCTAATTTTTTACTAATTTTGCACTCGTCTGCTCTTGGCAGATTATATATTGAGAAATAAAACGAAATATAAATGGAATATAAATTTTCCGAAATCGAAAAGAAGTGGCAGAAGTTTTGGGTTGAAAATGCCACATACAAAGTAAAAGAGGACTCTTCGAAAGAGAAGTTTTATGTCCTTGATATGTTCCCATATCCATCAGGAGCAGGACTTCATGTAGGTCATCCCCTTGGATATATCGCTTCAGATATTTTCGCAAGATACAAGCGTCAGCAGGGCTTCAATGTGCTTCATCCAATGGGTTACGACTCATACGGATTGCCAGCTGAGCAGTATGCTATCCAGACAGGTCAGCACCCAGCAGTAACAACAGCAAAGAACATTGCACGCTACCGTGAGCAGCTTGACAAAATCGGCTTCTGCTTCGACTGGAGCCGTGAGGTTCGTACTTGCGAGCCTAACTACTACAAGTGGACTCAGTGGGCATTCATCAAGATGTTCAACTCTTACTATGACAACGACGCAAACAAGGCTTTGCCTATCGAGGAACTTGTTGCAAAGTTCGAGAAGGCTGGTAATGCCGGTGTGAACGCAGCAAACAACTGCACAGCAAAATTCTCTGCAGAGGAGTGGAAGTCTTACTCGCAGAAGGAAAAGGAGCAGGTGCTTTTGTCGTATCGTATAGCTTACCTTGCAGACACTAAGGTTAACTTCTGTCCAGCGCTTGGTTGTGTGCTTGCCAATGACGAGATTAGCGAGGGTGTCAGCGTCCGTGGCGGTTATCCGGTTGAGCAGAGAGTCATGCGCCAGTGGAGTTTGAGAGTTTCAGCCTATGCGCAGAGACTTCTAGACGGCCTTGACAAGATTGACTGGTCCGATGCCTTGAAGGAGACTCAGAAGAACTGGATCGGACGAAGCGAGGGTGCAGAGATGGATTTTGCAGTTAAGGGACAAGACCTAAAGTTAAGAATCTTTACTACTCGTTGCGATACTATTCATGGTGTGACTTTCATGGTACTTGCTCCAGAGAGCGAGTATGTGGCAAAGGTAACTACAGCAGACCAGAAGACTGCAGTTGACGACTACCTTGCGCAAGTTAAGCGCAGAACAGAGCGTGAGCGTATCTCTGACCGCCGTGTCAGTGGTGTGTTCTCTGGTTCATATGCAATCAACCCTATTACAGAGAAGGAAATACCTATCTATATAAGTGACTATGTCCTTTCCGGTTATGGAACAGGAGCAATCATGGCAGTGCCGGCTCACGATTCTCGTGACTATGCGTTTGCAAAGCACTTCAACCTTCCTATCATTCCTCTAATCGAGGGCGCTGATGTGTCAGAGGAGAGCTTTGACGCTAAGGAGGGAATCTTGATGAACTCAGGATTCTTGAACGGACTTACTGTCAAAGAAGCATTAAAGAAGGCTAAAGCTTACATCAATGAGAAGGGAATCGGAGAGGTAAAGGTTAACTATCGTCTTCGTGACGCCATATTCTCTCGCCAGAGATATTGGGGTGAGCCTTTCCCTGTATATTACAAGGATGGAATGCCTCACATGTTGGACGAGAGCAAGCTTCCTCTTGAGTTGCCTGAGGTTTCTGACTTCAAGCCAACAGAGAGCGGAGAGCCACCTCTTGGTCATGCAGAGAACTGGTGTACTGCAGACGGCGATCCTTATGAGTTGAACACTATGCCAGGTTTCGCAGGTTCTTCTGCTTACTACTTGAGATATATGGATCCAACAAACGACAAGGCTCTTGTAAGCAAGGAGGCTAACCAGTACTGGAAGAGCGTTGACTTGTACGTTGGTGGAACAGAGCACGCTACAGGCCACTTGATCTATAGCCGTTTCTGGAACAAGTTCTTGTTTGATATGGGTGTTGTTTGCGAGGACGAGCCATTCCGCAAACTAATTAACCAGGGTATGATTCAGGGACGTTCAAACTTTGTATATCGTATCAAGGACACTAACACTTTCGTCTCTCTTGGTTTGAAGAAGGATTACGATGTTACTCCTATTCACGTTGATGTAAACATCGTAAACAATGATATTCTTGACGTAGAGGCTTTCAAGGCTTGGAGACCTGAGTTCAATACAGCAGAGTTTATCCTTGAGGACGGCAAGTATGTTTGCGGTTGGGCAGTAGAGAAGATGTCAAAGTCAATGTTCAATGTTGTGAATCCAGACGATATTGTTGACAGATATGGCGCAGACACATTGCGTTTGTACGAGATGTTCCTTGGTCCGGTAGAGCAGTCTAAGCCTTGGGATACTAAGGGAATTGATGGTGTAAACCGTTTCTTGAAGAAGTTCTGGGGAATGTTCTTCAACGGGGACAACTTCGAGGTTGTTAAGGCAGAGCCTACTGCAGAGGAGCAGAAGTCAATCCACAAGCTTGTCAAGAAGGTTACAGGAGACATCGAGAACTTCTCTTACAACACTTCTATCGCAGCGTTCATGATTTGCGCTAACGAGCTAACTTCTTTGAAGAGCAAGAATGCTGAGGTTTTGACTAAGTTCGTTACTGTACTTGCTCCATTTGCACCTCATATCTGCGAGGAACTTTACCACATGCTTGGAAACACAACTTCTGTGTGCGATGCAAAGTGGCCGTCTTACGACGAGAAGTTCTTGGTAGAGAGTAACGTCAAGTATCCAATTTCATTCAACGGAAAGGTACGATTCACCCTTGACCTTCCTGCTGATATGGACAAGGCAGCAGTGGAGAAGACAGCTCTAGAGAACGAGCAGACAATCAAGATTTTGGACGGCAAACCAACAAAGAAGGTTATCGTTGTTCCTGGCAAGATTGTGAATATCGTATTCTAAAAAAATTAGAATTATAGATAAAAGAAGAAACTGAGTAGAAGCCTGCTCAGTTTCTTCTTTTGGTTTATTTATCTGCTTATTTCCTGCGATGTATTTGTTATGTTCTTTGATTTTTCTTTTAATAAGTTTATTCATTCTTAAAAATGTACTAACTTTGCAAGAAATTAGATATTTAAAGTTTATGAGTAGATTTGTTAACATAATAGCCTGTGTGCTTGTTTGTGCGCTTTCTTTTACTAATGCTCAAGCTCAACAGAAAAAAAGAGTAAACGAGGACATATTCAAGGAATTGGCTAAAAAGGACGGCAAGGGTGTTGTAACTATCCAGCAGAACCCTAAGATGAACATGCTTATAAACAAGAAGATAAAGGAAAATTCTGCAAAGACAAACATCACCTACAGCGGCTATCGTATTCAGGCCTTCATGGACAACAACCAGAAGAAGTCGAAAGATGCTGCAGAAGCCAGGGAAAAGAAGTTGAAGGACAAGTATCCTGACTTGACAACATACGTCACTTTCTCTTCTCCATTCTGGAAATTGAGAGTCGGAGATTTCCGCACTCACGCAGATGCTTTGGTTATGGTAAAGAGAATAAGCACTGACTTCCCAGAACTAAGCACTGAATTGCTTATTGTAAAGGACGAAGAGGCGCAGGATGTAACTTTGGAGAACAAATAATCATTACATATTAGGATTTGGAGATGAAAAAGGAATTGATTTCAATAGTTGCTGCTCTTGCAATGAGCCTTTCTGTAATGGCAGGTATAGAGCGTAACAACGAGCGCACTCAGAATCACCAGCAGTTCGACAATTATGCCTATGCCATTGTGCCTCCTGCCGGAGCTACTCGTAGTGCAGAGGGAACAGGATTTGTATTGCCAGGCGCAAACATTCAGATAAGCCACATCAACATGGTGCTTGACGGAAGCTCTGACCATCCTGTAAAGCAGGCTATTTTTAAGAACTATGTAGAGAAGTACAGCAAGTATGAGGCTGTGTATATCAACGATACAGAGTATTACTTGATGGAGAAGGCTGAGAATGGCAAGACTTCTGTAGTTCTTGCAATTCCAGAGGATAACGGAACTGTTGTGATTGAGGCAACTGTTTCCGGAAGTGATGCGGCGACTATTTCGTCTATGAAGGAGTCTTTGCTTTCTGTAGTTTACGTTGACCCTTCTGATGCTCCAGAGAGCCCAGTTTTTGAAAACTCTCTTTATCAAATCGAAAACCAGGGATTCAAGCCTGTTGCAGAGGGCTCGACTCTTGTTACTTTCTGCGAAAGCGGTGATTGGGCAAAGGAGCTAGCTACTGGCCGCAAGGTAAACTTCAAGATTTTGATGAATGACGACGCTGTTGCCGCAAAGCAGCAGAAGAAGTTTGCCCATGAGGTTGTAAAGGCACTGCTTGAGGATAACGAGAAGATTACAAGCGAAGGACCTGTCACAATCAATGGACTTAATGGTTTTGAGTATTTCATCACAGAGAGCAAGGGCGCAGATGTAGTGTCAAAGAGCTATAATGTTGTGTTGTTCTCAGCCAAGAAGTATTACTGCTTCCAGAGCAAGGCAAACCAGGAGATAGACCTTTACTTGCCTAAGTTCCAAGCAGCAGCTCAGAGCTTCAAGAACAAATAATTTTAGCGTACAGAACATGAGATTAAGAATTGGCGGTACAGCCAGTTCTTAATCTTACTTTTTATAAACTCCATTATACGATGAACGAAAATCTTGAAATAAAGCCTTGGGATTTGGCTAAATATCCGGATAAGGACAAGACTTCGCAGTTGGCTCCTTTGGTTAGGGAATCTTTGTCATTGCTTGGTGAAGATCCGGATCGTGAAGGCCTAGTAAAGACTCCGGAAAGAGTGGCCAAGGCAATGCAGTTCATGACTTACGGGTACAAGATTGATCCAGCTGACATTTTGAAGAGCGCTGTGTTCGAGGAGGATTACGAGCAGATGGTCATCGTCAAGGATATTGATTTCTATTCTTTGTGCGAGCATCACATGCTTCCTTTCTTCGGCAAGGCACATGTCGCTTATATTCCTAACGGAAAGATAACAGGTCTTTCAAAGATCGCCCGTGTTGTCGAGATCCTTTCACGCAGACTGCAGATTCAGGAAAGACTTACAACTCAAATCAAGGACTGCATCCAGCAGACATTGCAGCCTTTGGGTGTGATGGTGGTAATAGAGGCTCAGCACATGTGCATGCAGATGCGCGGAATCCAGAAGATGCACTCCGTGACTACAACTTCGGATTTTACTGGCGCTTTCGAGACTCAAAAGACGCGCGAGGAGTTTATTAACCTCATCACGAGGAAGTGATTTTTATGGTAGAGGAAAAGTTATCGTTTGTAAAGATTAGAGATATGGTGAAGGCTGCGTGTCTGTCGCCTCTCGGCAAGGAGAAGGTTGACGAAATGCAGTTTTCGACTTCATATAACACAATCATTGAGCAACTGAACTCCACTAAGGAATTTGTGAGAATTATCGAGGAGGAGGAATTCCCTGCGGACGGGTTCTATGATGTTCGTTCCGCCCTGCAGAGAGTTAGGGTAATTGGTACATTTATCGAGGAGGAGGAACTGTTCGACCTTCTTCGCGTGATAGACGCCATCGGAAATGTTGTCAACTTCTTCAATAACAAGGAGGAAGGAGTCTATTACTACCTTCAGGAAATGAGCCGTGACGTGTTCACATTCCCTGACATCAGGAGAGCTGTAGATCGAATTATCGACAAGTATGGAAAGATAAAGGACACGGCTTCCCCCCATCTTAAGGAAATTAGAACCGAAATGCTTTCGGTGTCGAGCGGAATCTCTCGAAATATGAACTCGATACTAAGGAAGGCTATTGATGAAGGCTTGGTAGAGAAGGATACAAGCCTTGCAGTTCGTGACGGGCGATTGGTTATTCCGGTTTCTCCTTTCCACAAGAAAAAGATTAGAGGTATTGTGCATGATGAGAGTGCTACTGGAAAAACCGTTTTCATAGAGCCTGAAGTTATAGTTGAGGCTAACAACAAACTTCGTGAACTCGAGGCCGAGGAGCGAAGGGAGATAATCCGCATTCTTACAGCATTGACTGCCGAGACCATTCGACCTCGTATTGACGAGCTGATGTTCTCTCTCAACTATCTTGCAATAATAGATTTCACAAGAGCAAAGGCAAGGTTTGCCCTTGACACGGAGAGTTCTCTGCCAAGAATAGTGGATGAGCCTGTTTTGGATTGGGTGGATGCCATTCATCCGCTGCTGTATCTTTCCCACAAGAAACTAGGCAAGAGCATAGTTCCGCTTAACATCAAGCTTGATGACAAGAACAGAATACTGATTATTTCCGGTCCGAATGCCGGAGGTAAGAGTGTCTGCCTGAAAAGTGTCGGTTTGATACAGCATTTGATGCAGTGCGGAATGCTTGTGCCGATGAATCCGGACAGCACAATGGGCATATTCCACAAGATAATGGTTGACATCGGTGACGAGCAGAGTATCGAGAACGATTTGAGTACATACAGCTCGCACATAGCCAATATGAAGCAGTTTGTCAAGACTTGCGACAACCGTACAATCCTGCTTATTGATGAGTTCGGAGGCGGTACTGAACCGCAGATAGGTGGCGCAATAGCCGAGGCTCTGCTAGACCACTTCAACAAGAACAAGGCCTATGGAGTAATCACTACGCACTATACAAACCTGAAGCACTTTGCGACAGAGACTGACGGTATAGTGAATGGAGCAATGCTTTATGACCGCCATCTGATGCAGCCTTTGTTCAAGCTTGAAATCGGTAATCCCGGCAGTTCATTCGCCCTTGAAATCGCAAGAAAGATAGGTCTTCCAGAAAGTGTAATACAGGAGGCTTCCGAAAAGGTCGGTGCTGACTATGTCAATATGGAGAAGTACCTGCAGGACATTGCACGTGACAAGCGCTACTGGGAGAGCAAGCGACAGAACATTCGCCAGAAGGAGAAACATATAGAGGAGCTGGAGGAAAAATACCTCAGCGAACTCGCTTCCATAAATTCGCAGAAGAAGGAAATCATTGCCAAGGCCAAGACCGAGAGCAAGGAACTTCTTGACTCGGCCAATGCAAAAATCGAGGGTACAATCAGGGCTATCAAAGAGGCCCAGGCTGAGAAGGAGAAGACTCGTCTAGCTCGTCAGGAACTAGGAGACTTCAAACGTGAACTTTCCGAGAACGAGAAGGCTTCGCAGGACAATACGATTGACAAGAAGATCGCCCAGATAGAGGAGCGCCGCAAACAGAAGGCTATGCGTGACAAGAGCGCCGCACAGCAGCAGAAAACTCAGCCCAAGCCGGACGAAATTACTGTCGGCTGTGAGGTCAGAATAAAGGGGCAGACTGGACATGGAACTGTGCTTGAAATACAGGGCAAGAACGTCCTTGTCGCATTTGGAAACTTGAAGACTACGGTAAAAATGAACACACTCGAGAAGGTTTCTGCGGCACAGATAAAGAAGCAGAAGTTCAACTTCAACTATGTGGCTTCGTCAAACACTTCGGACATGATTCACGAGCGTTCAATGAACTTCAAGCGTGAACTTGACATACGAGGAATGAGGGCAGAAGAGGCTCAGCAGGCTGTGGCATACTATATTGACGACGCAATAATGATACAGGCCGGCACAGTCAGAATACTTCACGGAACAGGAGGGGGAGTGCTTAGAGAGGTTGTTCGCCAGTACCTGAGAACTGTGGCTGGAGTCAAGGACTTCCATGACGAACACGTTGATTTCGGGGGTGCCGGCATCACTGTCGTAGAAGTCTAGAGCACTCGGCGATTATATTTTGCAATCAAAAAGATAAAAAACATCGAAAACTCTTGCATAGTTTAGAATGAAAATTTATCT
>JAKSKX010000029.1 GCA_024401535.1 Paludibacteraceae bacterium
TTATTTTGCGTCCTGTCGCCTTGTTTGTGTGGTAGGTCAAGTCTGGCAACAGAGAAACTAAAACCTCTTTTTTTGCTATTTTTTTCATGTCTTATTAGAAATTTTCAATTGCAAAAGTAAATAGATTATTCGAAAACACAACAAAAAAAAGAGAAAATGTTGCCATATTCTCTTTCCTTTGACTTCCTTCACGCTTCCCAGCTTTCCAGAAATGTGAAAATTTCTTAAAAAACATGTTAACTTTTAATAAAAAAGTTTTTATCTCTTGTTTTATAGTGCAAAAGTAGTGATAATTATTGACTCTTGCAAATTTCGGTCCCTTTTTATAGTCAATAGAGTATCTTTTTTTGACAATAAAGTTACAACATAGAACTATAAGAGAGTTCGCTCACATTTGTCTAATGCTCAAATAATTGCAACACTAAAATTCCGTAAAATTTGGGAAGTTGTTTTTTGTTTTTCCACAAAACTTGGGAAGTTTTATTCTCGGATTGCATAATATAACATTAAACTTTTTTATTTCAAAGCGAAAAATTTGAATCACATGCTTGTTTTTCAAATTAAAGTATGTAATTTTGCATCGCTTTTGAAACATAGAGCAATAAACGATAAAGTAGAATTATCTCATTTCACAATGAAATAACTCTTTTGCATAATATCATTAAAATAAAAATTTTAATGCTTTTTTTCTCAATTATGATTATCCCTCCCGACAAATTCAAACTCGCTAGTTTTGAAATTTATAAAAAAGGTTAATCAATTTGGCGGTATGGACGGGACTCGAACCCGCGACCCCATGCGTGACAGGCATGTATTCTAACCAGCTGAACTACCACACCATTCTTGCTTTCTCGAACCCTTGTTTCTCGATTGCGATGCAAAATTACTACTTATTTTTGTTTCTCCAAACTTTTTGGGAGATTTTTTAACAAAATATGCAATAATTTGAGGTTTCTTGCCTATTCTATGGTCAAAATCTGAACTTTCTCTTTATTCTTCTACCCTCATAGTTCTCACAGCACGAACTCTGTCCATTCCCTTCTTGGTACTTCGGCCCACAATTTTGCTTCCAAAATTCACAGCCCATGCGAAATTCTTGTCATATTCCGAAGAACTCCAGTACCAGGTCTTTGCCAGGCTGACACCCTGATTAACCCTAAGTCTGTTGTTCAGTCTGTCTGCTATGTCCTTTATCATTCTCAACTGACCTTCGGAAGGCAGATACCAGTCATTCTTTCCTCCTCCGCCGTAGTTTGACGCAAGCTGAGTCGCATACTTAGTTGTAGCCGGATAGTGCGAGTCAAGGAAATCAACAACAGCCTTTGTGTTTGCCTCGCCTTCCATATCATAGTTCGCCTCGTGCCACTCCCTGCTAGTGAATGGATATTTGCCGGGAATATCTGTTGAGTCAGCACCCCATTCGCATCCGCTTCCGTTGTTTGCGTCTGTCATGGCGAGGATATAGCCGTAGTCAGCATTTTCCGACACATAGAACAATATTCCGCCCTCTTCCTCGATATAGTCACCTATCTGGTACGTGTCAAGGCTTCTCACATCGGGGTCCTTGCCGCTTGACAAAAGCATGTCCCAATACTTTGAATCCTTGGTAGTGAACGAGAGTTTGGTCACTCCCGACTCCATAGTCTTTGCCAATGCTAGCTCGTTTCTGTGCTTATAGAATCGCTTGCTTTTTAACGAGACTTCCTCCTTGTAACCATACTCGCCCACAACCTTGGCGATATAGAGCGGAGCATCTTTTTCTGGCAGAGTGAAATGTATGCTTGACTTTGTCTTCCAGCCCCTCTCTATTTCAAGTTTCACAACACCTCCTGCCGAAGCCAGGCTCCATGTCAACGAAGATGTCTGGTTGTCCTTGAGGAGTTCCGGCTTGTCCGCAACCCATCCCTTGGAGCTCAACAGCTTGTCTATATCTGCCCAATCATTTTTTACCCTTAGTTTGTTTATATCCTTCAAAGACAAGTTTTGAGAAACCGTTTCTCCGCAAAGGAAAGTCAAAAAAAGAATTATCCAATATAAATATTTGTTCATCTCAATAAACGATTAGTCAACTTCAAACAATTCAGAAATTATTGTATTAGAAAGGATTATACCTTTTCGTGTCAGTCTTAAATGGCCGTTTTCAAAAGACATCAAGCCTCTATTCAAAAACTGTCGCATCTCACTTTCCAGCTTGTCCAGACGCGAACTGCCATATCGAGCCTCGTAGTCCGCAAAACATATCCCCTCACAAGTCCTCAACGACAGAAACAAGTATTCGTTGTACTTGTCCTGCTCGCTTAGAATCTCTTTTTCTGGCTTTGCTCCACCCAGATACTTGAGGACATTGGACACATTCCACTCTCTGCTCTCTCCGTCAAAAGAATGTGCGGAAGGTCCGACACCTAGATATGGCGTTCCAGTCCAGTACGAGGAATTATGCCTTGACCTTCTGCCCGGCTTCGCCCAGTTCGATATTTCGTAATGCTCATATCCCGCCTCCTGCAGTCTGTCAGCTATCTGTTCCGACATCTGCTCCACTTCTTCGTCTGATGGCAGAAGCACCTCACCTTTCTCAACCTTCTTGAAAAGCAGAGAGTCTTCCTGCAGTTCCAGGGAATATGCCGAAATATGGGCAGGGGCAAGACTTATTGCCTTGTCTATAGTTCTCTCGAAGCTCTCAGATGTCTGGCTTGGAAGCCCGAAGATCAGATCCATACCGAAATTGTCAATTCCGGCTCTTTTCACCCTCTCTATAGCCTCAACAGCCTCTGCTGAATCATGTCTGCGATTTATAAGTTTCAGTTCCTCGTCATCAAATGTCTGCACGCCGATACTCAGTCTGTTTATGCGAGACTCTGCCATCCCCTTCACATAATCATCACTCAAATCATCTGGATTGGCCTCCATCGTTATCTCCATGTCCTCAGCGTGGTCGAATGTGTCAAGTGCGTTGTCAATCAATCTTTCAATGTCGCTCATGGGAAGCAGGGATGGTGTTCCTCCGCCGATGTATATCGTGGAAAGCACATTGTCATCTGCCGGCAGATACCCCTTTCTCTCCCTCATTTCCCTGCACAGAGCATCTATAATCTCCGCTCTCCTTCCTATCAGTGTTGATGAGAAGAAGCTGCAGTACGAACAACGCTTGGTGCAGAGGGGAATATGAATGTACAGTCCAGCCATTACTCTTGAGTCTCGTTCTCTTGAGTCTCGTTCTCTTGAGCTTCGTCCTCCTGAGCCTCGTATCCGTCTATTTCATCCCAAAACTTGTTGTGGTATCTCCTCAAAGGCATTTCACAGATTCCGTCCTCAATCTTTTCAATAATACCCGATGGGATAGACTTGTCAGACTTCAAGATGTTCACGATTTCATCCTTTAGCAGATAGAAAGTCATGGAACTCTCAGTCTGGTTCTTCACATAGAACATCGGCACATAGCAGTTATAGAAGTAGCGGTTTGTCTCCGCAAACTCCAACTTATAGTCGTTGCATGTATATTCGCTTTGCTTTGTCTTCTCGTTGTCCGTATCTATCGACCACACGCAATATGCACGCTTCTTTGTGAAATAGAACTTTCTGCGACTTGCCACGCCCTTCATGAAATCCTCGGTCAGATTCTCAGCAATATTCTTCATTACGGGCGCATTTATCTTCACCTTGACCTCTCCGGTAAACTCCCAACCGCCAAGAAGCATTTCGGGATCTATCGGAGTTTCGTCAATATCGTCAATGTCTCGCTTGCACGAAGTCACAGAAACAAGCAAGCCAAAAAGAAATACTAGTATAGTTCCAAAAAATCTCATATCCATTCCTTTTGTTTGTAAAACAAACCGAAAACACATCTGCAAAGGTACTGAAAACTATAATCTTAGCAAAGCATTTCACACAAAGATTGCTTCATTCATAAAATAAAGAAGGTTGCCGCAATGCAGCAACCTTACCCTATAACATATAATGTTCTGTCTAATTATTCAGCGTATCTTACGATTGTCTGCTCACGGTCTGGACCTACAGAAACAATCTTGACAGGCACCTCAAGGTAATCCTCAAGGAAGTCGATGTACTCGTTGAACTCAGCAGGGAACTCTGACTCGCTCTTAGTCTTAGTCATGTCCTTCTTCCAGCCCTTGAACTCCTTGTAGATTGGTGTTACCTCACCCTCTGTTACATCGAATGGGAACTCGTCTGTCTCGTTGCCGTTAATGTTGTATGCAACACAAGCCTTGATAATGTCGAATCCGTCAAGGACATCGCTCTTCATCATGATAAGCTTAGTCACTCCGTTAATCATTACAGCGTACTTCAATGCTACAAGGTCAATCCAACCGCATCTTCTCTCACGGCCGGTTACAGCGCCGTACTCGTGGCCTAGGTCACGGATTGTCTTGCCAACCTCGTCGAACAACTCTGTTGGGAAAGGACCGCTACCAACACGTGTGCAGTAAGCCTTGAAGATTCCGTAAACATCACCAATCTTGCCAGGAGCAACACCAAGACCTGTACAAGCACCTGCACAGATTGTGTTTGAAGATGTTACGAATGGGTATGAACCGAAGTCAACATCAAGCATAGTACCCTGAGCGCCCTCTGCAAGGATAGACTTGCCCTCCTTCAAAAGTCCGTTCAACTCGTACTCGCTGTCGATGAATGTATATTGCTTTAGCTTCTCGACACCCTCGAACCAAGCCTTCTCGATTGGCTCTAGGTCGTACTTGTAGTCGTAGTGAGAAAGAATCTCCTTGTGGCGAGCGATAGCCTTGGCGTACTTCTGGTCGAAGTTGCAAAGCAAGTCACCGACACGAAGACCGTTTCTTGAAGTCTTGTCTGTGTAAGTTGGACCGATACCCTTTCCTGTAGTACCAATCTTACCGGCACCCTTTGCGCTCTCGTAAGCGGCGTCAAGAATACGGTGAGTTGGAAGGATCAGGTGAGCCTTCTTAGAAATATAAAGTCTCTTGGTAAGGTCGTGTCCCGAAGCCTCAAGCTGCTCAACCTCCTGCTTGAACAAAGCTGGGTCAAGAACAACACCGTTACCGATTACATTAACCTTTCCACCCTGGAAAATACCTGAAGGAATAGAGCGAAGCACATACTTCTGTCCCTCAAACTCAAGTGTGTGGCCTGCATTTGGTCCACCCTGAAAACGAGTTACGACATCATAGTTAGGTGTAAGAACGTCAACAACCTTACCCTTACCTTCGTCTCCCCACTGTAGACCTAGCAATACATCTACTTTCATATCTGTTTTTATTATTTACAAGTTATCAGGCAAACACAATGCCCCAAAAACTCGCCAAAGTTGCAACTTTTTTTTGAATCTACCAAATTTTTGAGTGGATAATGGGAGTTTTGGGCGAATTAGATAAAAAAAGGCGACCGAAGTCACCTTTAAAGTTATTTAATATCTTATAATCTTCCAAGTTCAATTATTCTTCAAATGGATAAGTATCATTGTATATATCATTAAGTAACTTATCCTTATAAATCCAATAATTACCCGGTGCAATATGTTTTGTATTATATCCTTTCAGTTTAGCAGACAAAGAACTGAGAGACACTTCTTCATCTTGATAAATAACACGACGTTCTGAATTGATAAGTACGCTTATTGATGGATCTTCTTTCCACAACAAAACATCGCCTTTCTTCATTCCCATTTCATAGAAGTTTAAAGAAGGACGGCGAGCTTTGGCATTTTGCGTTGCTACAATATCCTCAGGAGTTAAATCATTTTCTATCTCGTCGGTAATTTCTTCAGTCACATCCTCATGATGAAAGAGTTCAAGAATTGCCTTTGCTTGTTCAACCTGTATTTTAAAAAATTCACGATTTGCATTAATTCTTTGCGGAGAGAATGCAGTATGTAGGGCTTTTTCAATTTTTGCACAGTCAGTATTCTTTACCCTACAAGCATAAACGCATTCAAATGGAACGGGAACACCAGTGCTATAGAGTTCCTTCATACGAGTATCTATATCTTCCCTTGTAGTCATACCTATTTTAACAAGCCCAGGCATAACAGGGTTAGTTAAAAGATATACAATTCCATATTCCATAATTACTATTTTCTTAACTTAATATCAACCTTGCAAAGGTAATAACAAATTTGACAGCAACACCTTTTTGAACATAAAAAAGGCGACCGAACGATCGCCCTCATAGTAAAAACATTATTGATTTTATAACTTTATGCGACTACTCCATACTCATAAATAGAGTCGCTAGCAAGGTCTATTTCATCATTCCAATACACGCAAGTACGACTGCTGTCCAATTGTACCTGATTAAATAAACCATACACTTCTTTGAGTGCTCGAAATGTTGGCAATGTATCAATATCTTCTTTTACATCATAGAATACCTTGCGGCCATCATCGAATTCAACGGCAAGGATAAAGTTATCCATTGCTTTAAGTGTTTTTATACGTGGAATCATAGCGGCGGAAGTTTAGTTATTATTTGTTTGTCCCACATCTCTTGAAGTTCATCCTTGTGCTGTTCAAGCCATTCAGTAACTAACTTTTGAGCAATATTGGGCAAATCTCCCTCAAACATTTCGAATGTCTTGATGTTGAACAAACCAACATGTTCGTTATAAATTGCGTGAATATGTGACGGCTCGTGTTCCTTGGGTTTGAAGAACATCTTTATCACAATCCCATAAAATCTTACTATTTCTGGCATAATCTCTATTTGATAGAATCGTTTATTAGTTTAAAGATCATTTGAATTTCAATAATATTTAATGCCTCAGCAAAGATAACAATAAAATTCAAGACCACAAGAGTTGTCCAACAAAAATAATGGCAAAAATTGACGACAAATCCCTCGACAACAAAATTTTACGGTCAGATTTGTATGCCTGTTTTTTTGCAGGTCTTTCCTATTTTCAGAAAGCAATGGCAAGACTCTTCCCAAGGAACATTTTCCTCAGACCAAGGCTTGAACTTGTCATAAGCTCTTTTTGAAAAAAAAAACGGATTCCCCGTTCTTTTCCAATCATAGAACAATCTTGAACGGCCCAACAAATAACAAGGCTTCCCAAATCTGCACAGCATGGCTGTTTACAAATGCAGGCTGCATGGCTCTGCACTCAAAACCGCGCAGACAAAGAACATTTCTTTTCCCGTCTCTCCGGCAGTAAAAAAAGGCAAGTTTCTTTTTCTTGTCGGGAAAGCTTGGCAACCAAAATCAACTCTACCTTTGAGCCACGATTGGAACGGAATGCCGACACTCAAGTTTCTTCTCATTCATCGTTCAGTCCGCATTAAAATAACACTATTTTTACTATCTTTGTACAATAAATCGAAAAACAGAAGAGTTCATGGTAAAAGACATAATGCACGACCCCTCATTCCTGGCTATCAAGTCAGAGCCTGCAACATACGAGGACAAGCAGGTGGCAATAGACCTGCTTGACACTTTGCGCGCACATCTGGACGGTTGCGTAGGCATGGCTGCCAACATGATTGGCGTGTCAAAGAACATCATAGTAATCTGCGACGGAAAGAAACAGGTGGTGCTAATCAATCCGGTAATAACAAAGAAATCAAAACCCTATCCAACCGAGGAAGGATGTCTGTCTCTGCCAGGAATCAAGAAAACTCTTCGCTTTGACGAGATTGAGGTAGAGTTTCAAGACATGGACTTCAAACCTCAAAAGAAGAGATACAAAGGCTGGACAGCACAGATAATCCAACACGAAGTTGACCACTGCAACGGAATACTTATATAAAGGTGAACAAACACGATAACATTATGCTATACAGAAACAGACTTTGGTATTTGCTGAAAGAAAGACTTAAACTGCCTTTGGTGACTTTCTATTACACTTTTATCTTTTTGATGATGAGCGTATGTGCCTATGTGTCATATCCCCAAGCAGGAGTAAATGCATTTTGGATACTATTGGTGCCCTTCGTATTGTTTTTTCTCTTTATTGGAATCCCTATCTTTATCGAGGCGAAATACTACCTGCTTGAAGTGAGCGAACAAGATGGCTTTGTATCATTCAAATACTTGAAATACAACAAGGAACAGACTTTCGAAGCCCCTTGGGAACAGCTAAGGTACAAGGTAATTCCTGAACAGTCAAGAGGCACAGTTATTGACGAAGCTATAGTTATAGGCATCAGAACAAGAAACAGCTATTTCAAAACGATTCAAAAATTCTATTGCTATGGCTCTCTGCCGTCAGACAAAAGCTACAAGGATATGCTCTCCGACCTTTCAATAAAGAAAGTCGGAATGTATGCGTAATAGTACCGTGGAACGGTTCGCTACAAAGCCCACGGTTGACAATCGTAAAACGATTGGCTACCGATTGATATATAATCACCTACGGTAGATTATCGCTTCGCTCAATCAACCATAGGCTATAAAAACGAACCGTTGCCACGGTTCTAGAAAAGTGACTAATATGGGAAGTTTATCATCAGTATATCTGCATATCGTATTCTCTACAAAGAACAGAGAGCCGATTCTAACCTACGACATCAAGGATGAGATTATCAGTTTGTTTCATACTGTGGCGAGCAGTCATGGTTGTATTGTGTTGGCATGCAATGGAATGCCTGACCACATCCACCTTTTAGTAAAGACAAATATGCAGAAAAGCATTTCCGACATCGTCAAGGAAATAAAAAGACTATCATCACTGAAAATCAATGCAAAATACAAAGACAGTGTATTCTATTGGCAACATCATTTTGCCGCCTTTTCAGTCTCTCACAGTCTTGTTCCCAAAGTAATAAACTACATCAAGAACCAAGAATCTCACCACCTAAACACACCAGTGACATATCTTTCAGAGCTGGAAGATTTTGCCAAACATGCCAATGAAACAATAGATTGGGACTTCTACGAATAGAACCGTGGAACGGTTCACTACAAAGCCCACGGTTGACAATCGCGAAACGATTGGCTACCGTGGGGGAATAAAAATCCCAGGGTAGTTGTTTGGCTTTCGCCAAACTCCAACCCTGGGCTATGAAGACGAACCGTTACCACGGTTCTTTTATATTAAAATATCTATTACTTCATAATTGCAATAGTCTTTCCATAAACACCGATCTGCTGCTTTGAATCTGCCTTTAGGTTCTTCATGCTCAAATAACGAGTAACCTGGCGCAAATCGTAAGGAACCTCTGAAGCGACAAGAATCAAGTTGTCTGTTCCAACAGGCTCAGTAAGTGCGATTGGATAATCGTAAAGGTCAATCACACAGTTGCTAGGAATAAGCAGATGCGAAAGAGTCTGAGCATCATCAACTGGCAAGCACTCTGCCAACTGACCGTCACTAGCTACGTCAAGCACATTCACATAAAGCATCTTGGCACTGTTGTTCTTTACACGGAAATAAACCTCGCGACCTACAGTTGCACTGTTAACAACCTCTCCGGTAGTTCTGTCAACAAGGTCAAAAGCTATACCGAAATCGCTCTTTGCATTGTCAACATTAAGTCTTAGATCCTCCTCAGACTTCTTTGATAGAATAGCCTTGGCGATATCGCTCTCTACAACATCTCCACGATAAGTACATCCGGCAGCCTGATGGCTGATGTTGTCTGTACCACCATTGAACAAGGACTTGACAGCATGCGACACGAACTGACCGCTTGCACTGCCGCTTGCCTGCTCCTTGATAATTGCGCTTACGCTCTTCTCTGCAACCTCTCCTGTCGCATAGATTTTTTCAGCACCTCTATCAATAATCGAAAGGCTTGCACCCTTGTTTACCCTTACAATATCATTCTCTGAAAGCTCGGCACGCTTTGCTAGAGCCACCCACTTTCCTGCAACCTTCTTTTCTGCAGTTCCATTTACAGCATACACGAAGATGTTTCCTGCCATAGCTACCGCAGAGATGGCAAGTGAAGCCATCATCACAATCAACTTTCTCATAGGCGTATAATTTAATAAGTTATACAATCATTAATATCTCTTAGGGAACAAAATGTAGTTACCCTGCTTGTTCTCGAAAATAGGCATCTGCTTGCCACCAGTAGCGTTTCTCACCTCCTGACGAATATACTTCTCAAGTCCGTCAATTGTGATATTGCCTCCCTCGTCAGCAGCCTTGCCGTTCAATCCCTCGATTAGAGCCTTAGTAAAGATTCCGTTCTTCCACTCCTCGCTCTCGTTAGACTTCTGAGCCTCTGTGCTTGAATAGAATCCGATAATGCCTGGGTCTGCCATAGTGATTGGGTCAGAAATTCCCTTCTGTCCATACATTGCACCGGAATGGCAGGCATCCATAAAGATGAAAATCTTACATCTCTTGTCCTTCATTCTCTTTGTAGCCGAACGAATGACATCGAAGCTAACCGCAGTAGAGAACAAGTCGTCACTCTCTGCATTAGAAGATAGGAAGTATGTATCGTCACCCTCCTTAGCGCCATGACCTGACAAATAGATGAACACTACATCATTCTGCTCAACATTGTTTACCAAGTTAGCAAGCTGCTTCTTGATTGTACGGTCGTTAGCCATCTTGTCTGTTACAAGACTTGCTGTCTTTAGCGACGTATAGTAAGAAAGGTTACTGTTCTGAACTGCACTCAAGAAGTCTGCGGCATCCTTGGCAGCATGCTGAAGCTTCAAATCTGCCTGGTCATAATCGCTAACTCCGATTGAAAGAACATGAATGTTAGGCTTGGTTGCATCCCCACGATAGAACAGACGAACAACAGCAGGGTCACTGCTCAATCCCTTGGAATCCTTTGCAATAAGCTGAACTCTTGTAACATCTCCCTTGCGAGGAAGAGTTAGAGTTATCTGGTCTGACAACTGGCGTACACCCTTAGTTGTTGGCTGAAGTTCTCCGTTTATATAAGCAACGATAGAAGCCTTGCTACCATCAGAAGTTTTAGCCTCGTAAACAAAAGTCTGCTCTGCTGTCGAATACTCTGTACCATCCTTTGGAGAGATGATGCGAATTGTTGGAATCTGTGCCAATACAGCAGGTCCGTTTGGAGTGGATGGAGTAACAGGATTGACCGGTGTTGTTGGAGTAACAGGCTTTACTGGTGCAGAGTTTGAAGAAACCAACATAGAAAGCTTGTGCTTGCCATCATCGATATTATGAGCCTGAGAAGCCTTTGTTCCTGACTTAGGGTTCTGAGCCTGCCACTGGTAGCCTAGCTTCTTAGCCTGCTCGGCAGTTGCATAAACGGGCTTTACAATCCAAACCTCGCCACGATCCACGCATCCCCACTTTCCTGCACGCTTGACAACGGCGAAGTTACGAGACGAATTGAAAATACACTTGTCATCATAGTCATCCAAAACTGGCTTTACAATCCAGTTTCCAAGATAGTTTACAAAACCTTTCTTCTTTGTCTGTGAATCAACTGCCTCGTAAGCTGTCTGACCAAGCTGTGCATACTCGCTCATTTCAGTCATCGCAGAGAACAACTGAGCCTTCTTGACAAATACTGGCTTGATAACGAACATACCATGACGATCCAAAGCTCCCCAACAGCCGTTATATTTGACTGCTGCGTACTCGCTCTTCTCTGAAATAGTCTTTGTGACATCAATAGAGTCAAACACTGGCTTGATAACGAAATCTCCGTAATAGTTGCAGTATCCGAACTTTCCTGTTGCCTTATCTACTGCATCGAACAAATTGTCCTCAACCTTTGCCTTTCTCCACTGGGCGTTAGCTGCACGTGCTGCAAGCTTCTTTGAAATGATGATGTTCGGGCACATCTCGTTACCATCCTTGTCAACAACACCCCAAAACTTGCCCTGACGGACAACAGCGAAATCCTTGCTTCCAGTAAAGCAGTTTGCGGGATCAACCTCGTCGTATATAGCCTTTACTATGGTACGGTTCTTCTTGGTGTCCATAAGTCCCCACTTACCATTTGTATTGTTCTTGACCGCCTTGATCTGGGCGTTAGCCACCCCGAAAGGCAGCATCAACAGCATTGTTATAAGTCCTATCCAAGCGGACTTAAATATTTCTCTCTTATTCATCGTTATATATGTTTTCTTAATTTATCCAATCTAAACACTATTACAGGCCCAACCAACTAATTTTCGAAGCTAGCCACTTGTATGGAGGCAAAGACTCAATCCACAACCAGAGTTCACTGCTGAATCCTCCGAGTCCCACACCAATCATCGCATACGTATAGTTCAAATTATACCTGAAATTTATGAAGAACAAACCACCGAGCATCATCATCATGAAAAGGAATCCAAGCTGGGTGAAGTTTATTATCATTCCGTTTGTCTTTTCGTATGCCTCGTACGCCCAACAGCAGAAGTAATTGAAAGCAAGGGTAATCACAAGTCCCCAGAATAGAGCCCAGCCCGTACTCATGTTCGTAATCAGTCTGTCTGCCTTTGTAGCTGTCGCAATACTGTATGCATGAATCAAAGTTCCATTAATTCTTCGAACACCGTAAAGTTCTGTAGCAATGGTGTGATAGTCTCTCAAATCATCGATATCTCCCACCAAAAGTATTCTGTCCTTGATGTCAGCAGTGTCCAAAAAGTCATTGATTCCGTAAACATCAATACTCATCTTCTTATAGTTGATAAGTTCTTCGTCGTTACCCCTCTCCTTTAGCATCTGGTAAGTGTCAGGATAGCCTAAACGCAGAATCTCACCGACAAAAGAAGGTAGTGTAAGATTACCTACAGTAACGCTGTCCGGAGAAAAATGTCTAACAATACCCTCCTCTATATTCACACTTGCATTATAGCAGACGTCACTATAGAAGGAACTCTCTACAGCCATGCTGTCTCCCATTTTCACGATTCTCTGTGCCGAGATAAAGTTGGGAATACGAGAGATTACGTTTCTCAAACTGTCGTTCTCTAACGAATCTGAAGATATATTGTGGCTGAAGATACAGTCCATAGCGACAACTCTTGGTCCGAACTTAGAGATGTAATCCAAACCCTCGGCAATCTCGAGTCTGGAATGAACGCCAGACAAGTTTATGAAAGCCACATCCTTGCAGTAATCCACCTCGCCTTCCTTCAAATTCTCCGTATAAAGATAATTGTCGGTAAAAGCAATGGCATCCAGGGCTCTTGCTATAGGATTCAAGAAAGCCCACGAGAAAGCAAGTACTGCAACGAGAGCGCACACACACAAAGTCACCAACAATGTGCCAACGCTCTGCCTCATATATCTTTGAAATTTCTTCGACAGTTCCATTTAAAGAATCTTTAATATATGCAAAGATAGTATTTGATAGATAAAAATCAAAAATAATAGAAAAAAAACAACAAACCAAATCAATATATTGTCTGACTCCGGGTATAAGTCCTGCTGCCATAACAAAAAGAGGTTAGCGGAATGCTAACCTCTTTAAGTGTCTATCAATTAGGTTCCTAATTGTTTATCAACGTGAAGTGACCGACATACATCTTACGAATCTCGTCAATCCAAATTTCGTACCAGTAGTCTGTACTTGGCAATCTGTGACCGTTGTATGTTCCGTCCCAACCCTCGCTAGCAGGCATCTTGGCAATAACCTTTCCTGTGCGGTCATAGATTGTAACCTTTGCATTAGGGTACGCCTCACTCAAAACTTCGGACTTGAACAAATCGTTCTCGCCGTCTCCGTCAGGAGTTACAACCGTAGGAATAACAACCGTAGGCGAAGGCAACTCAAAAGCAAAGTCGCTCTTACATCCATATTCGTCACGAATTGTTGCCGTATGTTTTCCGTAACTCAAGCTTGTGAACAAAGCACTGGACTGATAGTCCTTTCCGTCCATACTGTATTCATACGATCCTGAACCCAAGTCTGGATTAGGAATCAACTCGATATCCTTTGGATTAGACTTAGTGAATGTGTCAATTGCAGGAACACCTACAACCTCGACAGAAACATTATGTGTAACATCACCACAAGCCTCGTTGCTCAAAGTGACAGTATAGATAGATGTTCCTATCTTGTTTGTCGGAGCCTTGTATGTCGATGTGTTAGAGACTTCGACATTTGAAGGATCTACCCAGCTGTAAGAGTCAACGTCTCCACTCAACACTCTCAATCTTAGACGAATCTCGCTGGCTCCATAACAAGCGACAGTATCCTCAGGAGTCATGATGAAATCAATAGGATCCTGAACAGAAACCTTTACAGACTGCTTAATCGAACATCCGGCACCCTGCTGAATCTCGAAGTTGTATGTCTTGTCTGTCAAAGGTGTTGCCAAAGCCTCTATTCCCGATGGCTGCAAAGTCTCGTCATCATACCACTTGACCGTAGTTGAAGCTGCAGGTTCAAGCTTGCTCAAACCAATCTTGACAGAAGAGCCGGCACAAACCATATCTACAGGGATAAGTTCAAATTCCGGTGCAGGAATAACATTTATTGTTCCGTAAACGTTCTCTACCTTACAGTCTCCGTTGCTGATTGTGTAAGAGTAAACACCAGAATGATCTACCGCACTTGCAGACTTTATGCTTAGAGTCTTTGACGTTTCGTCAAGAACAACATCATCCTTCTTCCACTCTAGGCTTGTTTTTGTTGCGCTTGAGAAGTCAAGGACAAGGGAAGCACTGTAACCCTCGCACAAATCCTTGTCTCCAATGATTGTGTTGTCGTTAATGCTTGCGTCAGTTACGGTAATCTGTAGAGAAGTTTCACACTCATTGACAAACACAGCAGTGTAAGTTCCTGGCTTGTCAGTTCTCAACAAGAAATTCTCGTTCGAACTAACCTCTCTGTTGTTCTCGTCCAACCACTTGAATGCATTCTCAGTCTTGTCAAGTTTTGAAGCGTCCAAAACAAACTCTCCTCCACAAGTGCTGAATGTCAAAGGCTTGCCGTTAGTACGTTCAACCTCCGGATCCTTCTGGTCTGCAAGGTAAGTGAATGTTCCGCTAACCTGTCCGGCACCGATAGTAACTGTAAACTGCTCGGATTTCTTGCGACAGTAACCGTCAGTAACCTCTACTTGAATTGAAGTTGTTTCCTTCAAGTTCTCGCTGACAAATACACCATCTTCCGGAACCGAAGCCTTATTGGTCTGACTCCACTCGTATTTGTAAGGAGTTCCGTCGTTCTCGCCCGAAACTATAGCCAATAGCTCAACCGGAGAATCAGGACATATTGAATTAGGACCTGAAATTTCTATGTCGTCAAGCTTGAAAATCTTAACATTGATATCTTTCCTTTCGCTGACACATCTGCTTTTTGAAACAGGTACTTCAAAGTATCCCTCGACAGTATATTTGCCAGTTTCTCCAATCGCCTCTGGTGCAGCAACCTTATCGTCATCAGCATTGAAGAAGTCAGTATATACGGTCGAAACCTTGTTGCTTACCTTCCACAACGAATTCAAATTCACAGCCTTATTACAAACTGTTGTGTCGAAAGTTATAAGTTCCGGCTTAGCAAAGATGTGAACCTCCAACGCTATAGCTCCGGATGTCTTTGTTCCGTCAGACTGAGCCACATAATAAGGGATAATCTGCTCAACCGCATCTTCTGTCAATCGTGTAGAGATCTGCTGCATTGGTATTTCATTTCCGCCGTTCTTTGGATCTCCATCATACCAAACCAAATGATAGGTGTCGTCAGTAACCTTAACAAAGTCACTTAGCAGCTTGTCAGTAACTTCATCCTGACAGAAGTTAGCCTCTGTAATCTCAGGCAACGGTGTCTTACTTACGTTTACAATAACCTTGCTCTTTTCACTTTCGCAACCATTTTCGTTCTTCTGTGCAACGTAGTAAGTATATTGAACGTCATCCTGTAAGTTTGCATCATACTCAGGAACTGGAGCTTCCTCTCCGATCAAGTTTCCTTCCTTGTCGTACCATACCAACTCCATATCCTCGTCAGGAGTAACTGCTGTCGGATCAAAGACTGTCAAACTCTCGAACTTACCCTTTTCCTCACCATCCTGCAAAGTATAGTTTATAGAATGCTTAACCTCTGGCGAAGAAATATGATTAATTGTAACCTTCAATTCAGCAGTGTCACCATAACAAACATTATCCTTTGAGATTGTGTAAGTTGGAACAATCTTATATACCTGTTCAGTCTGCTGCGATACATTTGTATTTGGAGTCAACGCATCTGCGTCAAGTTCGACACCTGCCAAATACCACTTGTAGTTCAACTCTCCATCAATCTTGACAAACTCTGAAAGGGAAGCTGGATCACGATAAACCTTCAATGCTTCAGCCTCGGTCTTTGCACACAACTCAACATCTTTTGCCAAGACTGAACCGACTCCATAAGACTTGATGCTGATCTCTGCCACATCGCTTACAGAAACGCCATCAGTCTGAGTGACATAGTACTTCTTTTCTCCAGGACCCTCTGCCTTGTACACGCTAGGCTCCTCTGCAGGTGTGCCGTCTTCATTTACCCAATTCAAAGTGTAGCCCTCCTCCTTGGAAACCAAAGAAAGAACGTCAACCGACTCACCGATACAGATAACTGTATCTCTTGTCTTAGGCTTTGTAGAGTTTGTTACCGCAACATGAACAAGCACTCTCTCACTCTCGCATCCACCATCGCTAACAGCACTTACGAAATAGTCGAACTCAGCCTCTTTGTCAAGAGAAATCTTGATAGGAGCATTCAAGGAATCCTTTGCTGTCTCAGACTCATACCATACGATATGTCCTCCGTCCACTATAGTAGCAAGGTCAGTAATATCCTGCTTAGCACCTGCTGTCAAAGGATATTCTCCGTTCTCTGCGAAAGGAGGCTTAGGTGTAGCCTCAATCTTGACTGCAAACTTTTCTATCTCACCGACACAACCTGTTTTCTTGTCAGTAAATGTGTAGTAATAGTTCTTGGCTACGTCTTCAGCCTTGACTTCAAGATCCTCCAATGGGAATGATGCAGTCTCGTCAATATACCAGTTTATATCGTATCCCGAAGCACCCTGCTTAGCCAAAGACAAATCATTGCCCTGACAGATTGTAGTGTCTTCTGAAAGTACAACAGCCGGCAAATCGTTAACCTCAAGCTTAACTGTCTTAGTCAATGCCTCGCTTGTTGACTTGCAAGTCGGATCGGAAACTATAGCGTAATAAGAACCGGACTCCTTGACAACTAGAGAATCAGCACTGATTGGCTTCTTGTTAATCAACTCCTTGTCCTTATAGAATGAATACACATAGTCTTTAGAAGCTGGAGTTGGCACAACCTTTATCACTGCGCTGTCTCCGGCACATATTGTCTCTGCAGAAAGTTTTGCAACAGCAGACTCTAGAGGGCAATCCTCATCTTCTTCTCCACATTCGATAGTGTTAAGTGCCTTCAAAGAATCAAGACCATAAACCGTAGCGAAAGCATAGTTGTTTATAAAATTCTTGCAATCCTTAACTCGCGCATCGAAATTGTAGATTAACGAATCTCCAGGAGCTATACCATCCTTTACATCTAGAGCAACAGTAGGCCACTTTAGTGTTCCTGTACTTTCATTGTATTCACCCGAAGGAGTGATGTCTGTAATCTCCTCAAGCTCAGCAGGGATATAGTCTCCGACTGTGACATTGAATGCGTAGTCAACCTCAGCCAAATACTTAGTAAGAGTAGGAGAACCATTGTTTCTTCCAGTATATACTCCAAAGTAACCAGGGCCTGCACTTGTCAAACCACTCCAGTCCTTCATCACATTCTCCCATTCATCATCCTCATCGTTACAATACATATAAAGTTTCTCACCACGAAGAACGAATTTGAATGTAGGCGCAGTTGAAGAACCCTTGTACTGCATGATATCCTTCCAATCAGTTCCTTCAGCAGCTACCAATTTGCCATCGTTATACAACTCATAGCCGAAATTGTTTGCACCGCTAAGGTTAATCTTCATCTTGATGGCAACACCCTTGAAGTCAGGCTGACCAGGAGTACCGCTGACATATCTAAACACTAGGAAGATTGACTCAGTATTGCTAGCGTTCTCTATTGTTGCATAAACCTCACCATCCTTACCATAAGCATACTTAGGGGCGCAGAATGCAATACTCTCTTTTGACAATACCAAGCCGTTATTGACATCTGGATAAGACTTATTGTTAAGTACTACCCACTCCTTCTTGTCTTTGCAGTTGGCGTCAACCTTAGTACCTACATTATTTATAAACTTTATCTCGTAGGAAACATCATCTCCTGACATAGCCTTTGATACATTTGCAGTCTTGTACAAACAAGTCTGCTCATCAATTACAGGAGGCAATTCTGCACAAGAAGTCATCAACTCCACAGAAGAAGGTGATTCGGAATCAGTCTGAGAACTGATCCATGCAGTGTTCGTGTAATAGGTATCCTCTACATCTGGGCAACCCAAATCTCTGGCCTTACATAGATAAATTAACTTGTCTTTCTCACCCACAAGCATAGTAGGAGAAGTCCATTTAACAATACCTGTGTAACCAGCAGACTTAGGATTAGCAGCTGGAGTATAAGTTGCCTTGATCTTCTCGCCCTTATCATCCTTCAATGCTGTACTGTCCTTCCAACCTACCCATTCAAGCTCATAAGGAATAGTATCAACAACTACTACATTGATAGCCTCGCGACCAGGAAGAGGGCCCTCTCCTTGGATTCTTCGCCATGTATAACCATCAAACTCCTCTACCAACACTCTGTTGTAATTACCTACAGATGTCGGATTACAGATGTTTCTTGCATAGTTAGTGATTTCATAGCCTGGATTGTCGTAATTTGCCCAACCCGGAGAAATCAAAGTAAATGTTTCAGCCTGACCGTCAAGAGCTGAAATAGCCAAGTCACCTGAATAAGACCAGTCGTCCTTAACCTTCTCATACATCGCCTTAGCCTGCTTGATACCCAAACGAGTACGGAAGAAACATGGTCCATAACCTCCCTTGTGAAGTTGGAACGCATTGTTCAAATGGTCATATACATAGGCAGATGCTGCCATAAGGGAAGACGGGAACTGAATCATGATTCGCTGGTTCCACTTACCATGCTCATCCTCTCCGTTAGGCATCTTCTGATACGTAAACTTAGTTTCTGCACCAGTAGGCATCCAGCCATATTTTGCCATATCTCCACCATTGTCCAACTCAAACTGCCAACCAGTAGGGTTATCTCCTTCATCGTACAAACCGATAGATGCGGCATCATACATGAAGTAAGAAACACGATAGTTTCCAAGGTTTATATATGGTTCGTATGCGTCGTTCCAGAAACGATAGTACTGATAGAACAAATTCGCAGTATTACTCATCATATAGTTTCCATACGACAAACGCACATTATCTCGACCTCCGTTCAACCAAGAACTCTTGCCCAAACTCTTATTCTCGAACTCCACAGTGAAAGCAACTACATCACCCGGATTCATTGCTTTACGGGAAGCCTTTTTGTTTATTGTCAAAGTTCTGGCAGCAAGTATATCCACGCAGTTACGCTCCATTGTATAAGTAGCGTGATTAGGGAACTCGTTACTTACCCAGTCCTCAAAGTTAGAACCTGAGATAGTACTTGTCAAGCAGATACGCGGATTCAAGGTATCGCGAGCAACTACTTTGAACGATACAGAATCTATTGTCTCATCCAAATGTCCTGACTTGAATCCTGGTACAGAACCGATATTCCAAACAATCTTTCCATTGGCAAACTTACCTCCGTTAGAGATACTTACTACCTCATAGTTCGGATCTATCTCAGTAGTAATCTGTACACCCTTTGCATCAAGAGTTCCGTAGTTACGATACTGGACAGTATAGTCAATCTCGTCATCTACGTACGCGTATGTTTTATCAACAGACATATACACCTTCATGTTAGCGGCAGGCTTCATGTCTGCAGGAGCATGCATATTACCCTGACACACAAGCATACCAAGAGTACGATACCAACCATGGAAATATTTAGGTGTACTTCCTAGGTATCGTTCTTCATCTTCTGCTCCAACATCGGTATTGTTTCCATCCCATCGAAGTTCCAATGAACGATATAGGTCATTCAAGAAATCTTGATCTTCTGCAATAACAGCAGCCGGAGAACCCGCTCCGATAGAATAATTTGTATGATAGAATGATTTAATTGTTCCATCCGAGTTATATTGCTGTGGATTGTGTACCACACCACTCCACATTGGCTGTCCTGCATCTGGAGAAGCACCCAATTTAGCACACGCCTCTGTTCCTGGCTTATCGCCTACTCCAGGAGGATTCTTCATCAACTCAGCATGACGAATACCCATAAGTTTAACTCCATCATGCGACTGACCTTCAATCACACTATGATCCTTGGGGTCCCAATCATAAGCAGTCTCTCCATGCCATAGATAATCAAGTAAGTGACGCCAAGCAAAACGGAAATCCTCTCCATCAAGACCAGACTCTCCGAATGTCGGATTTGAGCCATCATCTCCAACTGAAAAATTACCAATTGCAGCATATTTTCCAGCCTCATAAGCCTTCTTAGTAATCCAATTACCTGAAGCCGCAGCTTTTTGGAACTGATGAACACGCCATGCAGTTATATCCTTATCATAGTCCTTTGCTCCGTCTTCCTTAAACCACTTATAAAACTCATCGTAATAAGAAGGAGCATCGTAGTCAGCAAACATCTTACCATACTGACTCATTAAAACTGGACCTCCGTTGTAAGGTCCATTGATATTTCCGTATCTTGCAAGAGCAGCATCAGAGAAACGCCATCTTGTTACCTCACCTTGAGCTACTCCATCTTTTGTATAACCATCTATACCAATTACACCTGGCAAGTATCCAGCTAATGTATTGGCACCGTACTCCCACTGAGGAACAGTATCAACAAGGGCTCCTATACATCTTTGTGCCTCATACAAATATGAAATAGGATCGCCATTCGCATCCTTTACAATCTCTCCATCTTGACGCATGAACTCACCCCACTGCTTATACGCAATCAGTGTAGCCATCGCAATATCAACATCTCCATCGGTAGCCGAGTGACACTTTCCTTCTGTTGTGGTGGTCTCATCAGCTCCCCAACCAGCAAGATAAGGACAAGTTGTAAATCCCTTCTTATTCTCACGGAACATCTTTCCGTCTTTAAAACGCTTAACACCAGAGAAACGATTATCATGAATCCACATATATAGTCCATTATATGTCTTCTGGTCAGCAAACAACGCTGCAGCCAACAATATATATCCATCTCCCTCAGAACAGAATGTTCCATATGCTCCCGGCACATCAGGATATGTCAATGATGTTTCTGTTGTACCACCATTTGAAATTGGATTAAAGACAATATACTTTACACCGCAATGTGTACCACCGAAATAACGGCAACGATGAGTCATAATCTCGTATGCCTCTCGTCCTGCCTTTTCCATATCAGCATGAGTTACACCTTCAGCATTATTTTTAGCCAAAGACTTTCCTCCCTTATACTCCTTAAACTGAGGATAAGGAAAAGTAGGATTACCAGAATTTATGTTAACCTCGATAAATTGAGAAGGATCATAGGCAACATTTTGCGCAAACGCACCTCCTATGCTACAAAAAATGCAACACAATAACCCTATTAGCCTAAAACAAAACTTGTACATTTAATAAGCCCCCTACTATAAATTATTCTAATAATAACGTCTAAACTATAACATATTGGATTCGCAAAGGTAGAAAAAAAATTATAAATGTTTATATTATTTTGCAGTTTCTCTCCAATAATATGATTAAGAACATATATTTACGTCTTAATTATGCACAAAAGCAGGCGCATCCCCGTCCGTATATCCTTCCGTAACTATTGCAAAGTTTATGGCATTCTTTCCAAGTTTGTTGTTTATGCTATCGACAACCGAAGTCAGTTTGTCATACTTCACTCTTTGCTCCTGCTTGTCATCGAACAGAGATGTCTGAACAGCGGAATCAGGAGAAATATTATTGAGGAATACCCCCGCCTTCTTGTACATGATTCCATCCTGATATATGTGTTTGAGCAGTTCCATCGCCGCATTCAGTATCTCTATTGAATTAGAGCAGGAAACCTCAAACTGCTTTGTCACCACATTGCTGTACTGTCTGAGGTCGGTACGAAACCTATTTGAAACAACAAACACCCCAATTTCACCGCAGACAGAATGCTGTGACCTCATTTTCTCTGCACATCCCTCTGCAAAGTTCGCAACCTGGGTGCTCAACTCGTCCAACGATGTAATCATCTTTGGGAAAGTGCGAGAAATACTTATTGATTTTTGGATGGGATGCGGTGAAAGAACGATTACGTCCTCGCCCCTGAGCTCCATAACTGTATTCCTCAAATTTTTCCCATACATGGTTTCTATCAAGGTCGGATTCGCCTTGGACAAGTCGTATGCAGTCAGGTATCCGTTTGCCGCAAGCTTTGGCTGAGTTCTTCGTCCAACACCCCATACGTCAGACAGTTCGGTATTCTTTAGCGCATACTCGACCTCCTCCGGCAAAGCCAATGAGCATACACCGCAAAGTTCGGGAGCAAGTTTTGCCTGTTTGCTCGCTATTTTGGCTAGAGTCTTGCTTGTGGCAACACCTATACTCACGGGAATCGAACAGTTTTTCCATATTTTCTTTACAAGGGAACGACAATAGTTTTCTATATCCTCGACACTTCCTGTCAACTGAAAAAAGGACTCGTCTATGGAATATTGGAATATGGAGCCAACGTCTTCTCTTATCTGAGCCATCACCTCGTCAGAAATCTTATGGTACATCCTCATCTGTCCGGAACAGGGAATGACACCGTTCCCCTTGGGCAGTTTCTTCATTTCAAACAGCGGCATACCCATCTTGACTCCCATGGCCTTGGATTCGTTTGAACGCGCAACAATGCACCCGTCTCCGCTAGACAGAACCACAATGGGCTTTGTCCTCAGTTCGGGATTCATGGCTCGCTCGCACGAAACAAAGAAATTATTGCAATCAACGATACACCACATAAAAAAATAGGTTAAAAATCAAATTCCGCCAGCAATTACAATCATAGAGTCATTTACAAACGATTGCGACTCTACGAACTGGTCTTTAACAAAATATGTCAGCAAAAAACATTTGACAATCTAGTCGCTATTTGTCCTTAATTCCAAAGGGAATCATGGCAAATATAAAAAAGGATTTGTTATGGAAAAATGCTTTAACACATTCCATAACAAATCTTCTTGACAGGTTAATTACTTCATGTAGTTCTCTGCATATTCCTTAGAGACATAATTGTCCAAAGTTGTGCAGACGAATGAAGAGAAATCTATTGCGGATTTCACAACCTTGTCCCATTTATCTTCACTTATGCTACCCTTTAGGTCAGCGAATGTGACATTGTTCTTTATCAAGCCATAGATAAGGCCAGCATTGAAATTGTCACCGGCTCCGACAGTACTTACTGCGTCAACCTTATTGCCGGCATAGTCCTTCTTGAAATCTCTGCCAAAGACAGTTGCGCCGTCAGCACCTCTGGTATATACGAAATTCTTTGAGTAGAACTCTATATGCTCCTTGTAAGTGAACTGCGCATCCGTTTCGTTATAGATATTCTCGAAATCCTCGTCAGAACCCTTGATGATTGTTGCGTACTCGTAATTGTCTATAATATTAGGCATCAAGAAGTTAACCTCATCCTTGTGGTTCTTGCGAAAGTTCAGATCGTAATATATGATGGCATTCTTGCGCTTAGCTTCCTGCAACAGTTCTATAACCTTGTCGCGAACGACATCGTTGATTGCAAAGAAAGAGCCAAGCACGATAATATCATCCTCCTGAATTCTTGGCATTACGTAGTCAAGTCTCTGCTTCGGATAGTCCTTATAAAACACATAGTCGGGCTTCATATTCTCATCCAGAAAAGCAAGAGCAAGCGGAGTCTTGCCCCCGTCGAAACTATAGACATACTCGTTAGAGACGTTGTTGTCAGTCAAAAACTGTTTGATCATGTCCCCCATTCGATCGTTACCCACTTCGCTGATGAACTGGGAGTTAACGCCCATTCTGCCAAGAGTAATCATAGCATTGTAAACCGAACCACCGGGACGTGCTCCGATTGGCTGGTTGTCCTTGAACGTAATGTCGAGAACTGTCTCTCCTATTCCTATTACTTTTCTCATAACTATATTATTGACTCGCTCGCACACCGTTGTTTTTATTCCTGCACACCGATTGCCTGAGAAAGAACAGGATAGCCGTTCTTTAGGGAGATAACCTCCTTGATAGTATCTCTGTCAATCATGCCGCAAACTACAGTACCAAGATTTTCCTGAGCGCAGTATAGGTAAACATTCTGGCTTGCAAAACCGGTATCAGTTGCACCATAGAACTCCATAGCCTTCTCGTCAAAGTTTAGAGCTTCCATCTTGTCATAGTTAGCAACAAAAGTCAAAGCAACGGCAGCCTTCTCATAGAACGGTTGTTTTCCTGCCTTAGCTATGAAGTTACCCTCCTTGACAAGTTCCAACTGGTGTCCGACTGGCTTATACAAGAACACACCTCGCTTTGTATAGACATAAATGTCTATCTGTTGAACGTTGCGGGCAGTTGGAGAAGTCAATCTTCCGTCCTCTCTGTTCACACCTCCTGCAGCCCACAAAAGCTCGGAAATCTGGCGGTCAGACAATGCTGCACCTGTATAGGCACGACCTGTCTTTCTGTTCTTCAACGCCTCCATCAAAGTCATTGAACCAGTAGTGTCAACCTTAGGCAAAGCGATAACACTAGACAAAGTTGTGTCGATTGAATAAGTCTCTTCTACCTCCTTTGATTTTTCAACTTCTACGTTAGCTTTGACCTTGACAGAGCAAGACGTAAACAAAGCTGCCATAACAGAAACAGCTGCAAAAATTTTCTTCATTATATTATCTTTTTAGTTGTCAGTTTTAATATTGTTTACAACAGATTCAACTTTGCCACCTGCAAACATTGTGGTTATAACGTCACCATTTTTAATGTCTGTAAACTTGGCCACCTTCCCATCTTTGAAAGTTAGCGAATAGCCACGTTTCAGCATCTCGTCAGGAGACAATGATGAAAGCACTATTTCGTTTCTCTCGACCTTATGTTTCTCCTTTTCTATCAATGAATTGACTTGACTTTTCAACGATAGGGCAAGCATGGCAAAGTGGTTTCTTTCGACCGAGAACTTTCGTGCTATCGTATTGTTTATATCTTTTTGGATGTCTTGAAGCAGGTAAGTCTCGTCCTTTAAGTACATACTTACACTGTTATTCAATGCAGAGAGATAGTTATTAAGGAAAGACTTATCTTTCTCGAACTCTGTCTCTACGATATACTTTATTTCTTTTACGCATTCAGACAATTCCAGTGCTGCCTGTGAAACTTTGTCAAGGAAAAAGTCAGCCAGACCAGTCGGCGTATTCTTGCAGACATTTGAAACCATATCAGCAACTGAAACATCCTTGGTATGTCCGATTCCTGTGGCAACCGGAATAGGGAAACGAGCAATTTCTGCACACAAAATGTAGTCGTCAAAAGCTACCAAATCAATCTCTGCACCACCTCCTCGCATAATAGCCACCAAATCATACACCTTGCCTTTCAACATATCATTCTGGATGGACTTTAACGCCGCAATAATCTCGGAAGGAGCCTTTTGTCCCTGCATAGTGGCAGGATACAAAGACACTTCAAAACGAAACTCCGGATGCAATCCCAATCTGTGCAGAAAGTCCTCGTATCCGGCAGCTGTATCAGAAGATATAACGGCAATTCGGTTAGGAAGGTCGGGGAAATGGAATCGTTTGTTCATATTCATCAGTTCCTCGTCCTCCAGCCTCTTGATTGTGGCTTGGCGGGCTTGAGCCAACTTGCCAAGTGTGTAGGTGGCATCAATGTCAATGATGTTCAATGACAATCCGTACAAAGGCGAGAAATCAAAGCAAACCAGAAAAACAACCTCCATTCCGCATTCTAGTCTCTGTCCTGTAGTTCTATAAAAATTATTGAGAACTTGCTGTGCGCTTGTCTTCCATAGATGCGCACTGACTTTGGCTTCAACACTATCTCCGTTCTTCTCTATCAGAATGAAATACTGATGGTTAAATCCAGGTTTGAACTTGAATTCGGAAATCTCTGCCTTGACATATATTGCTCCACCCATACGAGTATTGAGCTCGTTTATACGAGTTCCTACACCATTAAGAATTGTCTTAAGGCTATATACTGTATGTGTTTCGGCAGTATTCATCTATTATTTTTTCGAATTTAGGTATTTCTGCAATCCTGCCCTTCTCAACTTACAGGCAGGACATTCCCCGCATCCGTCTGCAGGAATTCCATTATAACAAGTCAATGTCTTCTCCCTAACCAAGTCAAGTACACCAAGCTCGTCACTCAGCTTCCATACTTCACTCTTGTCAAGCCACATCAAAGGAGTGTGAACTTCGAACTCTGTGTCCAACGCAAGAGAAATAGCGACATTTGCTGCTCTTGCAAAATTATTTCTGCAATCCGGATAACCGCTATAGTCCGCCTCAGAGACTCCGGTTACAAGATGGTGAGCATCAATAGTATATGCATAAATAGCGGCATAAGTCAAGAATATTAAGTTTCTACCAGGTACAAAAGTATTAGGCAACTCTCCTTCCGGCTTCTCGTGACACACCTCTATACTGCTATCAGTCAAAGCATTATGATGAAGTTGAGATAGGGAATCTATAGAGACCAACTTGAATGGCACCCCTGCCATGTCGGCAATTTCCTTAGCCAAAGCATTCTCCTTCTTATGCTTTTGTCCATAATCAAAACCAATAGCATAAACTTCGTCAAACTCTCTTTTTGCCCAAAACAAACATGTCGTAGAGTCCTGACCTCCAGACAATAACACCACAGCTCGTTTATTTGTTTTCATTATACCTCCTCAATTTTATCATTGTCAGAATCTACATCATTTTCATCATCTGATTGAACATCTACCTCAACATGTTCTGTTCTTCTTCTTGATTCATCGAGTTTGAAGTGTTCTCCAAGATACTTCTTACGAACAATTTCGTCGTCCGCCAACTCTTGAGGAGTGCCTTGAAACAAGATTCTACCCTCGAACAACAAGTATGCACGATCAGTAATTGCAAGAGTCTCGTCAACATTATGGTCTGTTATCAAGATACCAATGTTCTTATCTTTAAGTTTCCATACGATGTCCTGAATGTCTTGAACTGCGATTGGATCGACTCCAGCGAAAGGCTCGTCAAGCATGATAAACTTAGGCTCGATGGCAAGACAGCGTGCAATCTCAGTTCTTCGACGCTCTCCTCCTGACAATCGGTCTCCCAAGTTATAACGAACGTGTGAAAGATTAAACTCAGAAATCAAACTCTCGAGCTTTTCCTTTTGATACTCCTTGCTGAAGTTAGTCATTTCAAGCACAGACTTGATATTGTCCTCGACTGTCATTTTACGAAACACAGATGCTTCCTGCGGCAAATAGCCTATACCGGCCTGAGCCCTCTTATATACGGGGTACTTTGTTATTTCCAAGTCATCAAGAAAAATCTTTCCTGCATTAGGAACAATAAGTCCGGTAGTCATATAAAAAGTTGTAGTTTTTCCTGCACCATTGGGTCCAAGCAAACCAACGATCTCTCCTTGCTTCACATTGATAGAAACTTCATTGGCAACAGTTCTATGACCATATATCTTTACCAAACCTTCGGTTCTTAGAACCATGTTTTTTTTTCTCGATACAAGTTCTGTATATTCTTCCATCGTCTAAATTATTTTAATGTGAAAGCAAAAGGTAGAAGATTTGAAACACCTTCTATTTTATATGTTCGCTTATTTCCATGCAATAATATAGTAATAGGAGCACCCGCTCTCATCTCATTCTCTAATATAACTTGAAGACATGCACCACAAGGAACAATAGGCTCGTCAACAAATTCACCCTTAGTTTCTGCGGCAATAGCCAATATCTTCACCGCTTTATCCGGATAGTTAGCTCCGGCAGCAAATAAAGCTGTACGCTCGGCACACAAACCACTCGGATAAGCTCCGTTCTCTTGATTTGCTCCTTTGACGATAATACCACCGTCAAGAACTAAAGCTGCTCCAACATGAAACTGGGAATAAGGAGCGTACGAACCCTTCGTAACTTCTTTAGCCACTTTTATTATTGCTTCTTCTTCCGAAGTCAGCTCTGCTATGTCAGCTACCTCGATATATGATATTTGCTTAACTACTTTATTCATACTCACCTCCTTACTTGGTCCCAGCTTTGCATATTACCTTCAAAGCCTTAGGAATAATCTTTATGTTTATCTCCTTACCCTCCATTACCGGGTCTCCATCAATATGGAACTCACCGCTACAAGGTCTGCGCAAAGTTACTTCGCTTGTTTTCAATATAGAGAAATGACGGCTATGCTCAATGCTCTTTGTCATCAGTCTGAATGCGATGTTCGGCACAGATGTGTACCAGAATGGCTTCATGATGCAAACCTCCATTCTGCCGTCCTGAGCGCTTGCATGCGGAGCAATATAGGCATTGTTACCATACTGCGAAGCATTTGCAAATGTAATCAAAAAAGCCTTCTGGACAATGGTCATGTTCTTGTTACTAAGTTCGTAAACATAAGATTTATATTTCCAGAACTCCCGAGCCATAACCTTTAGGTATGTAAAGAAGCCTCTCTTTCCATCTTTGCTAAACTCATGGCTGATATGAGCGTCAAAACCAGTTCCGCATGTACAGAAGAACATGTGATCGTTCGCCATTCCATAATCTATGGACTGCACATGAAGTTCCCCTACCAATTTTATGGCAGCCTCCACATTCATTGGGATATTCAAATGCCTTGCCAAACCGTTTCCTGAGCCAAATGGAATAATTCCCATTGCGGCATCAGTATTCACCATAGCGGAAGCGATTTCGTTTACGGTTCCATCTCCTCCACATGCAACGACATACCTGAAACCCTGGTCAATCAACTGCCTGACGATTTCTTTAGCATGCCCGGCGTACTTAGTAAAAACTGGATGTATGTCGTAACCTTCGCCAAGTACACGTCGTATGGTATCCGGCAAAGCCTTTTTGTCGGTTGTGCCTGAATTAGGATTGATTATAAACGCAATTTTGGGATTAGCCATAAATCTAAGATTTTATTCCTCGTCTATATCCTTTTCGTCAACATAATCTTCCTCTACGATCAAGTTGTCTATAATGAAATCTCTTCGTTTTACAGTGTTCTTGCCCATGAAAAAAGACAAAATATCACGCACCTGGTCGCCTTTAGTTATCTGAACCTGAGTTAGGTGTATATCCTTGCCAATGAACAACTTAAACTCATAGTCGGATATTTCTCCCAAACCCTTGAATCGAGTGATTTCCTTCTTGCCTTTGATTCCTTTCAAAACCTCAAGCTTTTCATCATCCGAATAGCAGTAATGAGTCTTTACGTCGTTTTTGCTTGATTTGTCCTTTACTCTGAACAATGGGGTTTCCAGAATATAGACATGCCCCTTTCTTACCAATTCAGGATAGTACTGAAGGAAGAATGTAAGAAGGAGCAAGCGAATATGCATTCCATCGACATCGGCATCAGTGGCAATGATAATTTTGTTGTACCTCAAACCGTCCAAATCGTCGTCAATATTCAAAGTCTTCAACAATGTTGACAATACCTTGTTCTCGTACACTGACTTCATTCCCTTTTCACTTCTTGCTGAAGTAGATATGCTATCCTCTCCAAGATCTCCGCTTGAATTGGAATAGCTGTTCATAGGTTTTCCCCTCAAGCTGAACACAGCTTGAAAGTTAGGATTTCGAGTCTTGGTAATTGTTCCCGATGCAGAGTTACCCTCAGTGATGAAGATACTGCTCTCGAGCCTCAAATCCTCCCCGTCCTTACCTTTCTTCTCCTTGGTATCATTAAAGTGAACACTGCAATCGTATAGACAGTCATTGTTCACATTCAACTTCTTCAATCTTTCTTTTGTACCCTTGGATAAGCCGGAAAGCTGGTCACGGAGGCTCTTATTTGACTGGATCTTCTCAAGCATGGAATCAGCAACAGCTTGATTCTTATGAAGATAATCATCCAAATCTTTCTTCAAATAGTCTAGGACATACTTATTGATGCTAATACCGCTTGTTGGATCCATATCCTTGGAACCAAGCTTAGTCTTTGTCTGACCTA
>JAKSKX010000003.1 GCA_024401535.1 Paludibacteraceae bacterium
CTTTTTACCTTTCTTTCCTGTGCATTGCAATTCTTGTCAAAGAACTCTTCTTTGTAGTGAACTTTTCGTTCCTCTTTCTCTAGCCTCGCTTGGCCTCTCTAGCATCGTTGTTTCCCGATTGCGGATGCAAAATTAGTGCTTTCTCATTTACTGACCAAACGTTTTGGCAACTATTTTTCGAAAATGTTTATAAGTGGCTGATTTGACGGGGAATAAATTTTGCGACTTTTCCCTTTATTTATCGGCTATATACACACATTGCAAGTTTATGCATCATTCAAGAAGGGACCAACAGCATTATTTCGTTACATATTAAGCATTATTTAAGAACAGGACGAACATTAGCCCCCAAATATCGCAACTTATTACCATTACAAGAATTTTGAGAATGAAAAATCAATCTGTATGAAAGCCATTCATCATCGAACACTGTGGAACTCCAATACTCTCCCACTGTCGGTTTAAAATCATCTTGACTAAATTCTTTAAACACATAGCTTGCTGGCAGAAAAATCCAGCCATCATTTCCTTCCTTTTTACTTTCTATTAGATAACCACAACCTTGCTCCCATTCAGTCCATGTCCAATTACAATACACTATCAATTCATCAAACTCTTCTTTTGTTGGCATTCTCCATTTGTCTCCCCAATTTTGTGTTGCGGCATCATACTTTGCAGTTAGAGCACCGAACGAATCAATAACTCCACTTTTCTGCAAACGCCCCTCCGATTTAAAAACAGTAAAAGAAGAATCTTGGGGGAAATCTTTCCTAGCTTTAACTTCTCCCCAGGCAAAGCTATCACCACATTCACCAGGATAATCTGCACCGACATTACAAGTCGCCCATTTCAAACCGCTTGGCAAACCTAAATCTACATAATCATGACCTTCAATATTCCCAGTAAGTGGTTTTGCATAACATACCGTTCCGCAAAACACTAACATCATTGTCAAAAAATATAATAATTTCATTGGAATAGCTATTATTATGATTACATAGCAAAAATAATACTTGGGGATATAAAAACAACTAAAAGTCATATAAAAAAAAGTTAATAACTACTTTATAACAAATACTTATTATCTTTGCACTATATATTTATGGTATATGCAGTTACTAGAAAAACTTACAGCAAGCAGGCGTAAATCGGCACAACTACTCAAAGACCCGGCAACAATAGGTCTTTGGAAAACTCTCGTTGACAAATATGCTGACGAGGCTCATTTTGTGCTTGAACTTATCCAAAACGCAGATGATGCGAATGCAACATGGTGTAAGTTTGTCATAAATGACGATTCCGTAGAGTTCATACACAACGGAACGGAACATTTTACCATTACAGACGTAGATAAAGAAGGGGACGGGAACAAGGGACACCTTAATGCTCTCACTTCCATAGCCGCAAGCAATAAAGAAAATACGAACAAAATAGGCAAATTCGGCATAGGTTTCAAATCCGTATTCGCTTACACAGACAAGCCTCACATTGAAGACTGTGAAATAAGCATTGACTTGGTGGACTATATAGTGCCGGTACCTTCCCAAAGGAATAGAGAGATAGATGACAAGACTTATTTTCTATTCCCATTGAAAGACAAGACAAAGTCTAAAGAGATTATAGAGAAGCTTGGCACTTTACAAACTCCCCTGCTCTACCTGAATAATCTTACAAAGATAGAATGGCAGACGCTGAATAATAGGAAAGGAGAATATACTAAGAGTATAGAGTCTGAAGATTTCATTTTCTCAAATCACTACATAAAGAGTAAGAAAATCATACTCAATGACGCTTCATACATTAGTATATACGGAGAAAATGCGGTAATCTCTATCAGGGAAGGTAAAAGTGACTTCGAGCTGAACAACAATAATATTTTCTGCTTCTTCCCGACACACCACTCCGCTCCTTTGCCATACACAGTCCACGCTCCTTTTTTGCTTACAGACAACAGAGACGCAATAAAAGAAGGAGAGGAATGGAATACAAAAATGCTGGAGGAACTCGCTTGTCTTCAAGAATATGCGGTAGAGAGATTGGGCAATAAGTTCTTATCAAAACTTCCCTTTGACTATCACGACTTCTTTACTAACAAGGCAAAAATTTTCGAGCCAGAAAAACAGCACATCAAGAATCCTTTCTTCAGGTTCTGCTCTTTCGCAAGAAAGCTGACAGAATACAACTCCGTATTCATATGTGAAGACGGGGAAAGAAGATGTTTGTCAGAAATAAAGATATTCAGTAACGAAGAAATACCAACTCTATTCGATGATATTGAACTTGGACATTTTGCCATAATAACAGAAAAAAGATTTCTATCATACATAAAGGAAATCAAGGGTGAGATTATTTCTATTTCTGACATAATAAAAAGCCTGAGCGAAACTTACTTCACACAAAAAACAGAAGACTGGTTTGTAAATCTTTACTCATGTTTGGCAAAATATAAAACAGCAGATGTAAGGGAATACCTTTCTATAGCTTGTACTGACGGAATAAAGAAAATTATCAGCAACGGAATAATCTCTATTTCAATAGATTCCATAAGCGAAAGGCTAAAGAGCGACAAAGAAATTTCGGAATATCTCAAAGAGATTCTTCTAATTCCCCAAAGCGAAGATATTGAAACAAAAATATATAACATAACATCTTACTTTGCAAATCCTCAAAGTACGGAAACGAGCAAGAGATATCTAGGGAAAATCGCAGAGTGCTACGCAGAACTTGGATTTGACTATCAAAAGAAACAAAAGTTTATTGACGCACTCAAAACTGCAGCATTTATTCCTACTAACGACGAGCAATTATCCACACCGGCTGAGTGCATAATAGAGAGCAAAGTATCTGCAGATTTTTATGAAGGAGTAGATGTAAAGACTCTCACAAAAAAAACAATCATAGAGTATGTTGCACCCGAACATAGAGAAGCTTTATACACCTTTTTAAGTGCAACAGGTTGCAGTTCCGACATACTCATCAAAAGCACAGAAATATCAAGCAATGAACTAGTTAAATACAAGAACAAAGAGACTCACGAATTCCCGAACGAGCCAAATTCAAGAGATTCCTATCAAGACAAGTTCATAGTCGGATTTCAAGAATACATTTCTAATCCGACATTAAACAAGTCCCTATCCCTATGCAACATGCTGGCACAAAATCTGGAGAAGTTCGGAGTTCAATCTTTGGATTCTTCCTTGACAGGAAAGCTTGTCCATTATGAATATCAAAAAAGAAACCCCATTATCTTTCCCGTCAAAAAAACAAGTGCATTCAACTCCCTTTTCTATTCGAAATGGCTTTTGTCAAAAAACAATTCCCTTGTCTCACCTAAAGGATTAGAATCTTCATTGGATCTGGATGAAGCATACGACAATCTGCCTCTCTCATTCTTCCTTTTTTTCGGAATAAGAAAAGAAAAAAGAGAAACAGATGTACTGAAAAGGCTTCATGACGCAGGCCTAACCGACCAACAACTATTAGAAATTGCAGAAAGAGTGAAACAAGGGGAACAGATAGTATTCAAAAAATAGAAGGCAAGTAAAAAACTCGCCTTCATACATATTATCTAACTGATAATCAATACACTCTATTTCCAAAAATATACGAACCGACACGCACAAGAGTACTACCCTCTGCAGCGGCAATCATATAGTCTCCGCTCATTCCCATAGATAAGGTTTCAAACTCTGGAGCAAACGAAGATTTAGCCTCAACGAAAAATGAGCTTAATGTATGAAACTCTTCCTTAATCTGCGTTTCATCATCAGTTGCAGTAGCCATACCCATAAGTCCGACTACTCGAACATTCTCTAAAGGCTTAATCTTGTTCTCTGCATACAAGCTGCGCACATCTGACATGGAAAAACCATATTTTGTTTCCTCCTCGGCAATATGAACCTCAAGCAGACAATCTATAATACGGCCGCATTTCTTTGCGTGCTTGTCAATCTCTGCCAACAGATTAAGGCTGTCAACGCTATGTATCAAAGCAACATAGGGTGCAATGTATTTAATCTTGTTTGTTTGCAGATGCCCAATAAAGTGCCACTCGATATCTTTGGGCAGAGCCTCATGTTTATCTCTAAGTTCAAGCGCATGGCTCTCTCCGAATACGCGTTGTCCCGCTGTGTCATAAGCCTCCTGTATTGCAGAAGCAGGATGATATTTAGAGACTGCTACAAGTTGAGCCTTTGAACCCTGAAGATTCTTTCTTATTTCTTCTATTCTATCTTTTATAGCCATATTGCAATTTATTGATGGTGCAAAAATACAATAAAATCAAATACTATGGAACAAAAAAAGCGATGTCTTTCGACACCGCCTTTATACTTGAGTTTTTCAAGTCTGGATTAGAACTTGAAAGATACCTTTGCAGAAACGATAGGAGCGTTACCCTTGATAAAGTCATCCTCGAACTCGATACCAGCTCCGAATGTATCTGTGAAGTACCACTTACCACCCCAGTACATACCGAACATTGAATCAACGTGGTCCCACTTGTCTTTAGTAACCTCGTCCCAATCACCTGTAGGAGAAGAAATGTCACAACCACCAAAGAAACCAGCGTAAGTATCAAGCTTCTTAACGAACTGATAGTGGAATGCTGAGCGAAGAACAACCATGTTCTGCATAACACCACCCTTTAGTCCAGCCTCTTTCCAAAGGTTGTAACCACAAAGGCCATACTGGAAACCTAGGTCAACAGCACCATTGTTTCCAAAGTGCTTAGAGTTGATGAAACCTGAAGCAAGTCCCCACTGACCATCAACTGTAATCATAGGCATAACTGCCTTGTTAGCACCACCATAACCTGGAGTTCCAATTCCAACACCTAGAGTGAAACCACCCTTATCAACCATTGTCATTCCAGTAGCACGCAAATCGCCTGCCTGAGCTGCGAAACAAGTAAATGCAGCAAACAAAAGTGCAAAAAATTTCTTCATAGTTATAAATGTAAATATGTTATTGTCTTAACTTAACGGGTGCAAAGATAGGGATAAATTCTTTTCAATAGCATTTAAAAATGGTTAAATAATGTTAAAAAACACATTTTTACAATAAACACAAACATTTCTCATACAAAATGATTAGATTTGCAATCCAATAACAAAGAAACAAAATGAAAATCACAATACTTGGTACAGCATACCCTTACAGAGGCGGTTTGGCAGCCTTCAATGAACGTTTGGCAAACGAGTTTATTAAAGAAGCTCATGAGGTGAAAATCATAACTTTCACACTTCAATATCCAAACTTTCTATTCCCTGGAAAGACTCAATATAGCGACGGTCCAGCTCCTGAAGGACTTAACATTGAAAGGAAAATGAACTCATGCAATCCTTTCAACTGGATATCCCTTGGCAGAGAAATCAAGAAGGACGCTCCAGACCTGCTTATCATAAAGTTTTGGCTGCCTTTCATGGCTCCATGTCTAGGAACTATCGCAAGAATTGCACGAAGCAACAAGAAAACTAAAGTTGTTTCAATACTTGACAATATAATTCCTCACGAGAAAAGAATCGGAGACAAGATGTTTGCAAGCTATTTTGTGAACTCGGTAGATAAGTTCGTGGCAATGTCTCGTTCAGTATTGTCAGACGTAGAACAATTTGACAAATCAAAGCCAAAGGAGTTCTGCAGACATCCGCTGTACGACAACTTCGGAACAGCAGTTACTAAGGAGGAGGCTTTGAAGAAGCTTAACCTCGACCCTAACTACAAGTACTTGCTTTTCTTTGGAATCATCAGAGACTACAAGGGACTTGACCTTCTACTTAAAGCTTTTGCAGACAAAAGAATCGACAAAAGCAGAGTTAAACTGCTGATTGCAGGAGAGTTCTACAATAATGGCGAGAAATACCACTTGCTCGAGAAAGAGCTGCTGCTGAACGACTCGATAGAATGGCACACCCACTTCATTCCTGACGATGAAGTAAAATACTATTTCTGCGCCGCAGATATAGTTGTCCAACCATACAAGACTGCAACTCAAAGCGGTGTTACTCAGATTGCATACCACTTCGAGAAACCTATGCTTGTAACTTATGTAGGTGGCCTTGCTGAGATTGTACCGGACGGAAAGGTCGGTTATGTAACAAGCTGCGAACCAGAAAAGATTGCCGATGCGCTAGTTGACTTCATCGAAAAGGACAACTCCGACATATTCTTGGATGGCATCAAAGAGGAGAAGCAACAATACGCTTGGAGCAAGATGACCAATGCAATAATTGGATGAAAATTAACAAAGTAACAAACAAAAGGGATTGTCCAATAAAAATTGGACAATCCCTTAACCTTTTTTATAGTAAGAATTTTACACTAAATATCCTCCCTTGTACTATTCATCTCGTTAATAACTGCAGTAACCTCACCTAAACCATCAGCAAACTTAGCAAAGTCCTCCTTGTAAAGGAAAATCTTGTGCTTCTCAAACGATACTGATTCATTCTCGGCACTAACTCTCTTCTTGCTCTCTGTAATTGCAAGGTAGTACTCTCCACTACGATTCTTCTTCACATCGAAATAGTAGATTCTCTTTCCAGCTTTTACGGCTTTAGAGAACACAATTTCTAGATCTCTTTTTTCTTCCATAAACACTCCTTTCATTTAAGTTAAGAGTCGGAATAATCATCATCCGCACTCGTAATTATCGTTAGCAAATATGAATATTTTTTTTAACAATCGCAATTTTTTACATATTTTTTTCTCATTATTACCATAAATGTGCATTTTAACGTGTTTCAAAACACATAATAACATCAAAAACAAATTATTTTGTTCTACCAGACACAGCAAAACATAAATATCTAACTAATAGTTTGAAAATAATGACATTTTATATAACTTTGCAATTCAAACAAAAACAAGGAAACGAATGGACCAAAAACAAACCGCCATATTGTTGATTCACTGCCCCGACCAGGAAGGTATTTTGGCAAGTGTAACAAATTTCATCAACGTAAACAAGGGAAATATCCTTTACTTGGACCAACATGTTGATTACGAGCAGAACACTTTCTTCACTCGTATCGAATGGGATCTTACAAACTTCATGATTCCAAGAGAGAAGCTATACGATTATTTCACTACTTTATTCGGCACTCGCTATCAGATGGAGTTCAACCTATACTTCTCTGACGTGAAGCCTCGCATGGCTATATTTGTTTCCAAGATGTCACACTGCTTGTTTGACATCCTTGCAAGATATTCGGCAGGAGAACTTAACGTGGAAATTCCATTGATTGTATCTAATCACCCTGACCTTCAATGGGTTGGAGAAAAATTCGGAATACCTTACCACGTATTCAAGGTAACAAAAGAAAATAAGGCTGAAGTGGAAGCTCAAGAAATGGCACTGCTTAAAGAGAATGGCGTTGATTTCGTTGTTCTTGCACGCTACATGCAAATCATAAGCGAGGACATGATCAAGCAATATCCAAACAAGATTATAAACATCCACCACTCTTTCCTTCCTGCCTTTATCGGAGCAAAGCCTTACCATCAGGCATTCGAAAGAGGTGTGAAAATCATCGGAGCAACTTCCCACTACGTCACAACAGAACTTGATGCAGGTCCTATCATCGAGCAGGACGTTGCAAGAGTAACACACAAAGATACAGTCAAGAGCTTCGTTCACAAAGGCGAAGATCTTGAGAAGATTGTGCTTTCTAGAGCTGTAGAGAAGCACATTGACAGAAAGGTACTTGTTTACAAGAACAAGACTATCGTATTCAGTTAATTCATAATCATTTATGGCATCACTCTACGGAGAACAGACAGACATTTTGGTAAGGCAAAACGAGAACGAAGACTTCTCGAAGGTTGCATTTATGAAAGTTCCCGAAGGAGTAGATCATGCCATAGTGATGCGCCAACTATTCGGAAGGAAGGTAGCCAAAGACAAGCTGCCTTCCTTCTTTGCGTGTGAAGATATTGCCTATCCGGTAAAGCTTTCCATGGAGCAATGCAGTTCGGAACTGACTGCCGTCTATAAGCAGAAGGTGGCGTCCTCATTCGCAGAACACAAAGAGATGGTTGATTTGACAGCCGGATTTGGTGTTGACTTCTTTTTTATCTCACGACTATACGAAAAGGCAACTTATGTCGAAAGAAACGAAGAACTTCATGCCATAGCGACTCACAACTTCAATGTACTAGGAGCTAGAAACGTAATTACAACAAACAACGATGCTTCTCAAGTGCTTGATTCCATCAACGGCAAAATCTCTCTGATTTTCCTTGATCCAGCTCGCAGAGACAAACAAGGAAGAAAGACAGTAGAGATAGAGGATTGTGAGCCAAACGTATTGGAACTCAAGGACAAACTCCTTGAAAAAGCAGAGAATGTAATGATAAAATTCTCTCCGATGCTGGACATCAAAAACGCAGTTAGAAAGCTTGAATGCGTAAGCGAAGTACACGTCGTTTCTGTTGAAGGTGAATGCAAGGAACTTCTTCTTGTACTAAAAAGAGATTGTGAGAAAATGAAGTGCTTCTGCGTTAACCTGGGCAGGAAGGAAGATACGATTTCATTCTTTGCAGACGAGAACAACGAAGACGAAATTACATACTCCACCCCACTGAAATACATTTACGAGCCAAACGCATCGCTAATGAAAATCGGGGCTCACGGGGTGCTTGCCAAGAAATACAGCATATACAAAATAGCACCTTTCAGCCATTTGTTCACTTCTGACACTTTGGTTGAAACCTTTGCAGGCAGAAGATTCGAAGTAAAGTCTGTCTTTCAAATGAATAAAAAAGAGTTGAAAGAGTCTTTGAACGGAATACCGAAAGCCAACATTGCAGTCAGGAATTTTCCTCTGACAGCAGAAGAACTAAAAAAGAAACTAAAACTTAAGGACGGAGGCGAAGAGTATATCTTCGGAACAACTCTGCAAGACAACAAACATGTCTTGATACTGTGTAAGAAGGCTTAATTTATGATAGAAAAAATCTCAAAAACATACGACGTTATTTCCGGCACCGGCATTGTTTCGGATATACTGAAATGGATGGAAAACACGCAAAAAAACGGAGTGTTGCAAGTAAAAACGCCTGCAACGTCCTACCGCTCTGTCCTTTGCTCAGCAATTTCAAACAAGACAAAAAAAACTATAGTTTATTTAGCTCAAAACGAAGATAGTGCCGGATATGCGTTCCAGGACATTCGTGCAATTTCAAACGCAATGGCCGAATCAAGTGACGACAGCATTCTTTTCTACCCGTGCATCAAGGGCAAGTCTCTTTCTGAAGACGGAAGGAAAATTATGCAAAACCGCGTATTGGAATCGCTCCAAAACTTGAAACAGGTTGTAATAGTCACTTATCCTGAGGCTATACGCGAAAATGTCCTAAAGAAGGAAACTCTCAAGAAAATGTCACTCAAAATTTGCCAGGACGACACTATCGACCTTCAAAAATTGAGTGAAAGCTTCATCAATCTTGGATTGGAACGAGTTGACTTCGTTTTTGAGCCGGGACAATTCTCTGTCAGAGGTAGTATTGTCGATGTATTCTCGTTCAGTAGCGAAACACCTTATCGCCTTGATTTCTTTGGAGATAGCGTTGATTCTATACGCTCATTCGACATCACTAACCAGCTTTCCATAGAAAAACTTCAAGACTGCACCATAGTCGGCAAATGCGACACTCCAACCGAAGCTGACGCAGACGCCTTGCCATCATATCTGCCTCAAGATACGATAATCATAACCGATGACCAGGAGTTTGTTCTTGCAAAGGTAGAGGAGCATGAGAAAAGCCTCAAAAAGCACAAGATTATTGACTTCACATCTTCTCCATCAAAGAAATATGAGGTCATGGAATCGTTCGTATCCCCTTCTCCGCTATTTGCCAAAAACTACGAAGCTTTTGCAGAGTACATAAAGAAATGCAACTCCAACGGCAAGGAAGTCATGATTGCCACAGAGAATGCAAGGCAAAGGGAACGACTTGAAACGATACTTACTGACTTGTCGAGAAAAGAAAATCTTGACGTTACCTTCATAGTCGGAACTCTGCACAATGGCTTTGAGACTGACTACTTTACAATACTTCTTGAACACGAAATCTTTGGAAGATACCATAGATACAACCTTACAAATCGAGATAGTCGAAGGGGCAAAGAAGCCTTGACCCTCAGGGAGTTAAAGAATTTGAGTATCGGAGACTATGTTGTGCACGACGACTTCGGAATCGGTGTTTTCGGCGGACTTGTAAAAATATCGAAAAATGGTTACGAGGAGGAATCTGTAAAGATAAACTACAAGGACGGTGACATCCTTATGGTTAGCCTTTCCGCCCTGCATAAAGTCTCGAAATACAGCGGACAGGACACTGCCGCAGTAAAGGTGACAAAGCTTGGCAGTGCAAGATGGGATGCGGTAAAAAGCAAGACAAAACAAAAACTAAAAGATATTGCTCGCGACCTTATCATGCTATACGCAATGAGAAAGCAGGAGCAGGGATATGCGTTCAGTGCCGACAGCTTCCTTCAGGCTGAGCTTGAATCGAACTTTGAATTCCAGGACACTCCGGACCAGGCTCGAGCAACCCAAGACGTCAAACGAGACATGGAATCCGCAAGACCTATGGACCGACTTGTTTGCGGAGACGTAGGCTTCGGAAAGACAGAAATCGCTGTAAGAGCGGCGCTAAAGGCAACGACTGACAACAAACAAGTAGCAGTACTTGTGCCTACGACAGTACTTGCTTTCCAGCACTACAAGACCTTTGCACGAAGGCTCAAGGACATGCCGGTAAAGGTTGACTATATAAGCCGTACAAGAAGCTCTTCGGAGGTAAAGAACATTCTGCACGAGCTTGAAATCGGAAACATCAACATACTTATCGGAACACACAAACTTATAGGAAAGAATGTGAAGTTCCACGACTTGGGACTTCTTATCATTGACGAGGAACAAAAGTTCGGAGTAGCTGCAAAAGAGAAAATCAAGCAGATGAAGGTCAATGTCGATACACTAACTCTCACTGCAACACCTATTCCGAGAACTCTTCAGTTCTCGCTTCTAGGTGCAAGAGACCTGAGCGTAATCAACACGCCTCCGGAAGGCAGGTACCCTATCAAAACTCACTTGTCACGATTCGACGAGAACCTTATCAGCAAAGCAATAGACTTTGAACTGCGCAGAGGAGGACAGGTGCTTTTCGTAAACAACAATATCAAGGAACTTGACTCTATCAAAAGCATAATAGTCAAGAACTTGCCTACAACTCGAGTTATCATCGCACATGGACGAATGAGCGGAGAAGAAATCGAAAGCAACATGCTTGAATTCGTTCAGGGCGACTATGACGTTCTGCTTTCCACATCTATCATCGAGAGCGGAATAGACATATCAAACTGCAACACAATACTGATAAACAATGCGCAGAACTTCGGACTTTCTGACCTTCATCAGCTACGAGGAAGAGTAGGAAGAAACAGCGTACAGGCATACTGCTATCTGTTCACACCGCCTTTGGAATGCATGAGCGATGAAAGCAGGAAACGACTTGAAGCAATAACGACATACACAGAATTGGGAAGCGGCCTCAACATTGCCATGCGAGACCTTGACATTCGTGGAGCAGGAAACCTGCTTGGTGCAGAGCAGAGCGGATTCATTGCAGACCTTGGATTTGAAACATACAAGAAGATACTTGCAGAAGCTATCAGAGAACTTAGAAACGGAGAGTTCAAGGAAGTATATGAGGACGATGACAAGGCTGCCCAAGAAACAGAAGAAATACTTCATGTTGACTGTGCGATAGACTCGGACTTCCCATCATTGTTCCCAGAGGACTACGTTACAAACATCACGGAACGTCTAGCCCTTTACAGAGAGCTCGACTCCATGCAGCAGGAATCGGAACTTGACAAGTTTGCCAAGAATATGCGCGACAGATTCGGTGTCATACCAGAGGCTGGAGAGAACCTTATCATGCTGATACGCACACGATTCCTTGCCAACAAACTTGGATTCGAACGACTTAACCTGAAGAACGGGAAAGCAGTTGCATTCCTTACTCCGGACAGGTCGTCGCAATACTATCAGTCCGACACTTTTGGAAGGATTATAGCTTACCTTGGTTCACATCCGCATAGATGTCTTCTTTCCGAGAACAAGGCTGGCAAACCATACATTCAAATCGCAGACATAACATCTCCGACGGAATGCTACACAGTTCTTAAAAACATCTTGAAATAAGTTAATGAAACACCTTTTCTACTCTCTCGCTCCCGTGTGGAGAATCTTACCCATTCAAACATACATTAGCTTGACTGGGCAGAAAGTTGTGTTTCCATTCTATCATACAGTTGATGATGTCGTTCCTGCCCACATCAAGCACCTTTACAGGCCTCGCACTACAAAGGAGTTCGAGCAAGACCTTGACACTCTGCTTTCCACATACAACCCTATTTCGCTCGAAGAACTGAATGCCGGAAACGTCACAAAGCCATCGTTTCTATTGACTTTCGACGACGGGCTTAGCGAGTTTTCCCAAATAGTTGCACCTATTCTTTTAAGAAAAGGTATTCCCGCAGTCAACTTCATAAACACTGATTTTGTTGACAACAAAAAGCTGTTCTACCGCTTCAAGGAGAGCCTTATTGTAGAGCAAATGGGGAAACACCCGGAATACCCAAGCACACTTGCCAAAATACTTGAATGCAATGAAAACGAGGTAAAGCGCAAAGTGTTGGATTTGGGCTATAGTGACCAGAGACTGCTGGACAGATGTGCTGAAATGACAGGTCTTTCTTTTGACAAATACCTAAAGGAAGAGAAACCATACATGACAACCGAAGAAATAAAAAGTCTTGAAAGACAAGGTTTTAGATTCGGAGCCCACAGCACAGACCACCCCCTATATTCCAAGCTCACAATCCAAGAGCAGATTGAAAAGACAAAGTCAAGCATAGAGCAGATGAGCAGAATTCTGGAGCATGATACAAAAGCTTTCTCGTTCCCGTTTACAGATGCGGAAGTAAGCAGAGATTTCTTTGCAAAATGCGGAGCAGAAATAACTTTCGGCACTGCGGGAATCAAACACGATTCTATAGCAACAAACTATCAGAGAATACCAATGGAGGAAGGGGAAATGTCCTGCAAGAGTATTCTTGCGAGCGAATACGCATATTTCGCCTTCAAAGCTCTGCTTAACAAAAACTATATTCAAAGATAAGCTATGAAAACTCTGTCCCTCAATAAAGAATGTTTGAAGGAATTCATTGATTCCGAAGAATATAGTTCGCTAAAGAACCTTCCAATCAGCAGAATTCGTGCATTGTCTCACATAGCAAATCCAAGAGCGAACGAAGATGACATTCTGCTTGTAGCAATCATTGACAGCAACAAAACTATAGGCTACCTCGGAGCTCTGCCAGACGACTGTGTGGACGCAAACGGAATGACAACGCATTTTGCATGGCTCAGTTGTTTTTGGGTTGACAAAAATTACAGAGAAAAGAACATTGCCGCAGAACTTTTCATGGTCATGATGCAGGCTTGGTCAAGCAGACTTGCAATCACCAACATCGTGCCTTCGCTTGAAAACGTCTATGGAAAGATGAAGATGTTTGCTCCCATTCGTAAAATATCTGGAACCAGATACTATTTCCGCCTTAACCTTGCCACAATACTACCTCCGAAACACAAGGCTTTCCAAATTTCCAAGCCGATTCTGTCCGCCTTTGATTTCATTTTCAATGGGATTTGCGGTATATTCAAACACTCCGTTGTAAAGGCATCGATGCAGGACAAGTCATGTCTAGCAACCGGTTGGGACAATCAAGCGGCAGAGTTCATAATGAACAATCCAACAGACAGCATAACAAGACGAGGGGCTGAGGAACTTGACTGGATTTTGAACTACCCGTGGATAAAAAGTTCTGGAGACGAAAATGAAGCTGGGAAATACTTCTTTTCATCACTTGACTCTACTTTCAGCCAATGCGTCATTAAGGTTATTGAGAACGGCTGCATCGTTGCAGTAATGCTTGCCAACATACGAAAGAACTGTGTAACTGTCCCATATCTGTTTGTAGATTCCTTGAACCAGAACGCCTCACGAACTGCGGCTGAAGCACTATTGAACTACTGCAAAAGCAACAAGGTTGACATGCTGACTGTATTCAACAAAAATCTCCAGAGAGAACTAGATGCGCTTCCCAAGAACACTATTCATCAAAAAGAAGTTACAAGACCTTACTTCCTTGGCAAAAAAGTCACTCCTCTCCTTTCTGAAAAAGTATGGTTTCAGGACGGTGACGGAGACTGTGTTTTCTGCTAAACCACGTTTTTTTGCTTATCTAATCAAAGGTCTCTCATGACCGAAAAGGCGTTTGTCGCACGAATGCGAATTTTTCCTGTATCTTAGATTACACTTAACTGTTGCTTTTCAAGGTTTGCACCTTCCGGACACACATTCCCTTATTTTTTAATAACGAAATTTGCTCTGCTTTTTCACAATTACAAAAGCATTGCGTATGACTTTTTGTTGAGTTACCCAAAATGAAATCGAAGCAAAGACTTTATGTATATCAAAAAGAAACTTGAACAAGCTAATTCTATAGCATTTTTATATAATTCATCGGCAAATATTGTGCAAATAGCAATTATTTACAACAAAATCTAAACATTTTGACATATTTATTTTGCAAATATAGATTATTTGTATACTTTTGCATTGTAATTAATCACGAAAGAAGTTAAACACATAAAACGAACGGAGGTTATTATGAAAACTTTAATTGAACGTAAGGACGCCGTAAATACATGGATGGAGAGATTCGGTGTTAAGTTTGGAATCTATAAGCATGGTGTATTTCACGAGCAGCTGTTTCCTTTCGACTCTGTGCCACGTGTTATTTCTCATGACGAGTGGACAATACTGGAGAAAGGTTTGATCCAGAGATGCAACGCCCTGAATGCGTTTCTTCTTGATATTTATAACGAGAAGAAAATTGTAAAGGACGGGATTATTCCAGAAGAGTTTATTTATTCTTCCAAAGGATACTTTGCAGAGTGCGAAGGAATCAAGCCATCCAAAGGCATATTTGCTCACATCGCAGGTATAGACTTGGTACAGGCTAAGGACGGCACTTGGTACATCCTCGAGGATAATCTTCGTATTCCTTCGGGTGCGTCTTACCCAATGATTGCTAGAAACATAACTCGTAAAGTAAGCCCACAGACATTCGCCAACAATCACGTCGCTGAAAATCGTAACTACTCCGACTTGCTAAAGGAAACTATGGACTACGTGAACGATGGCAGGGGAATAAACGTGATTCTAACTCCTGGACGATACAATTCCGCATTCTTCGAACATTCGTATCTTGCAGAGAAGTCGGGTGCTATTCTTGCTTTCCCTGGAGACTTGATTGTGGAGGACGACATGTTGTTCTATAAGGACATATCGGGCAACAAGGAAAGAGTTGGAGCTGTCTATCGAAGAGTTTCTGACGAGTACATGGACCCTCTAACATTCGAAGAGTCTTCTGTTCTTGGAGTTCCGAATATCATGCAAATCTATGCCAAGGGTAATGTTGCCATTGTTAACGGAATCGGAAATGGTGTGGCTGATGACAAAGGAATCTATTACTTCGTTCCAAAGATGATCAAGTACTATCTTAACGAAGAGCCTATCCTAAAGAATGCTCCGACATACCTTCCATATTTCGAGGAGGACAAGAAGTACGTTCTTGAAAATCTAAGCAAACTTGTCATCAAGGACGTGAGCGAGGCCGGCGGTTACGGTGTGGTATTTGGAAGAGACCTTGACGCAGAACATCTGAAAGAGATGTACGACCTGGTTGACAAAGAGCCACGTCGCTGGATTGCTCAGGAGGTTATTGACTTCAAGGACCTTGAGATTATAGAAGACGGCAAGTATGTTGAACGCAAGGCAGACCTAAGAGCCTTCGTGCTTACAGGAAAAGAGACTAAGGTCTGGAAGAGCGGACTTACTAGATTTTCCCGCAACCCTAATTCCTTCGTAGTCAATTCTTCACAAGGTGGAGGCTTCAAGGATACTTGGGTAATGGAAGAGTAACCGCCAGTAATAATAAGATAACGAACGAAATAAGATAACGAACGAAATTTAAATTTTATGAACACCAAAACAATATCGGCAACTAAGGCAGACAAACTTTTCTGGTTGGGAAGATACGCAGAGAGAACATACTTGAGCCTGCACTTCCTTCGCGCCTACTACGACAAGATGATTGATGGAGAGGAGAACGCATACCATGAATACTGCAGCCACCTCAGCCTTGACGAGAGCTTTAACACTCCATCTAACTTCGTCAAAAGTTTCCTTTATGACAAGCAGAACCCTTTCAGTATTTCTGCAGAGCTTGAGTGCGCTAACGACAATGCCATGGAGCTTAGAGAAGAGATTACTTCAGAGACTCTTGCCTACATCCAAATTTCTTTGGCTCGAATCTCTAACCTAGCACAGACTAACGAGACAAACATCACTGCTCTGCAGCCAATCACAGACAACCTGCTTTCATTGTGGGGTTCAATTGAGGAGCGCGTGCTTAACGACTACGCTCTAGCAATCCTGATGGTTGGAAAGATTCTTGAGCATATCGACATAAGGATTAGATTCGACTACCCATTCGACAGAGTGGAGTTGTTGTACGAAAGACTAAAGACTCACTTGAGATATGTGCCTTACATCTATAACATCGAGGTTATCGAGGAATTGGACAAACTGCTCACTTCCAAGGAGTACTGCCATGATGTGTTCTACAAGAACAAGCTACTTTCACTTGTAAACTCAGTTGTATGCACAAATAACTAATCGCAGATTCTGTATTATTTTCTATCCAAAACATAGACAGGAATAGTTTTCGGGAAAGACATATTCTGTCTGTGTTTTTCTAATTAGTCACATTTATGAACACATACCAATATACATACCAAACTTGCATTTCTTTTGACAACAAAGTCTCTAAACACTTCTTTAAGTTAAGATGCCTGCCATACAGGTGTAAATTTCAAACTATAATAGAAGAGGACTTTTCTGTTTCCCCATGCAAAAACATAATGAGGTCCACAGATTCGTTCGGCAATGAACTTATATTCGGAAGTACTGAGGAGCCACATAAATCGTTTACATTTGCGTCAAGGGGAATAGTAAACATCTCTCAACACCTAACTATAGAAGAACCCAATCACATCTTTAGGCTTCCTACCACTTTGACCGAAGTTAATGAAGATATGATAAAGTTTTCCGATAAAGTTACTTCGTTCGACAACAAGAACATTATCCAGGGAACGCTTTCGTTGGTCGATGCCTTGCACGAAAAAATGAAATACGAATCATATTCCACTACTACAAAAACATCTGCCATAGAGGCTTTCTCACAAGGGAAGGGTGTTTGTCAGGACTTCTCGCACGTTATGCTTGCAATACTGAGAAACAAGAAGATTGCCTGCCGATACATTACCGGATTCATTCCAGGTGAAGGGGAAAGCCACGCATGGATAGAAGTTAACGATAACGGAATCTGGTACGCCATAGACCCAACAAGGAAGCTGTTGATAGAAAGCGACTACCTGAAAATCTCTCAGGGGCGTGATTTCAATGACTGCTCTATGGAACGAGGTGTGTTCGTTGGTAACGGATTCCAATACAAACAGGTACATATTACAATGACAGAATTATAAATTGACGAAGCATAATAGTCAACAATTTAATAGAAAATAATATGGTAAAAGAAGTATTCTCTTCTGAGTTGCCGATAGACGAACGTTTGGCAATAAAGAAGAAAACAATCAAGGGAGGCAACAGCAAGAAAAGATTCTGCGTTGTTACCGGAACTCATGGAGACGAGTTGGAGGGGCAGTATGTCTGTTTCCTTCTTTCCAAGTTTTTACAGGAGCACATCGAAGACTTGGACGGAGAAATAGATATCTATCCAGCCCTTAACCCTCTTGGCATAGACAGTATCACCCGAGGCATTCCAAACTTCGACCTTGACATGAACAGAATCTTTCCCGGAGATTCCAACGGTGCTATGGCAGAGGTTGCCGCAAACGCAATCTATAACGACCTTTTGGGTGCGGAGATGGTCATTGACATTCACGCATCTAACATCTTTTTACGAGAGATTCCTCAGGTGCGTATCAATGTCAACTGCGCCGACCTGCTTGTTCCATACGGTAAAGAGCTTAACGTGGACTTCATCTGGATTCATGAGGCTGCAACTGTGCTTGAAAGTACTTTGGCACACTCACTGAACACTTCGGGGACACCATGTCTAGTTGTAGAGATGGGTGTAGGTATGCGAATCACTCGCAACTACGGAGTTAACCTTGTTCAGGGAATACTGCAGTTGCTCAAGGCTCTTGACTTCTATAGAGGAGAAGTTGAGATTGAAAACAAGGAGCAGATTGTCAGCACAGAGGGTGACGTTTACTTCCTGAACGCAAATCATTCCGGCGTATTCATCCCATCCATAGACAATAACAAGTGGATGAAAAAGGGCGAGGAGATCGGAAAGATTGTGAGTGCGCTCGAAGGCACAGTGCTTGAGGATGTTGTCAGTCCTTGTGATGGACTTGTATTTACTCTTCGCGCCTACCCTATTGTTTACGAAGGTTCGCTGATGGCGAGAGTTTTCAAAAAGAAATAACCTATGGAAAAGAAGATAATATTCAGAATGAGCTCTCCGTACCGCGACGAGTTCAGAATTACAGGCTATACTTTCGGCAATGGAGAAAAGACCGTTGCCATAATTGGAGCAATGCGCGGTGATGAGATTCAACAGCAGTACGTTTGCGCACAGGTTGTAAACAGACTGACAAGGCTTGAAAAGGAGGGCAAGATAGACAAAAGTTGCAAGATTCTTGTCATTCCAAGCGCAAATCCATTCTCCATGAACCTCGAGAAGCGTTTCTGGTCTATGGACAACACCGACATAAACCGTATGTTCCCAGGCTATGACAAGGGAGAAACAACGCAGAGAATTGCTGCCGCTTTGTTCAACACACTAAAGGACTACACTTACGGAATCCAACTCGCAAGCTTCTATATGCCAGGCGAGTTTGTTCCTCATGTCCGCATGATGGACACAGGCTATCAGGATGTTGCTGACGCAAAAATGTTCGAACTTCCATACATATACGTCAGGAAGCCTCGTCCTTATGACAGCACAATGCTCAACTACAACTGGCAGATATGGAACACGTTTGCATTCTCAATATATTCGGGATTGACAAACCAGCTCAATACAGACTTGGCTGAAGAGACTGTTCATGCCATCTTCCGTTTCCTTGACAGAAAGAAGATTATTACGGACTTCCACCGCCACGGCTTTGTTTCAGAGATTGTAAATGACAACAACCACGTTGTTGTGAGGACTGACAAGGCTGGTTTCTACACCAAACTTGTGTCAGCCAACCATGCAGTTGAAAAAGGCGATTTGCTAGCGAGAATTATTGACCCATACAATGGCGAGACAATAAAGGAGATTTATTCACCATGCAAGGGAATTATATTCTTTGCTCACTATCGCCCGCTAGTTTTGGAGGACACAATTATATTCAGAATCATAGCCTCTGAATAAATAGAAATTATCGCTCTCTTATAATTTTTTGGTTTTGACTGGGTTGTCCACATTGGTGGACAGCCCTTTTTTCCCCCGATTGAAGTTCTAATTTTATAACATATATCTATACAATCATTTTTCAGAATAAAGCAGCTAGTGTTAATGCTTTAAAAGAATGTATTTTTGAACCGAAACTAAAATATTCTGTACTATTCTACACCTCTTAAAACTCAATTTTTGATGGAAAATACAAAAACAAATGGCTATAGGGGACTCATCACAATCATTACAGGCCTTCGTTTTTTATCTACTTGTTTTTCAAAAGATTACTACAACAATCCATACAAACATCCATCATATTTGTTACAGGAATCAATCAAAAACTTTTCATTCGAATTGCTAAATGGTATGTATTTTTTTGCAGATAATTCAAAAAGTCTTCTATCTTTGCATCAGAGGTCAACACTTAGACACAAATACAAAAAATACGGACTAATTGTTTAATACTATGAAAATACAATTTATTCTAATCAACTTAGCTCTGGCGCTCGGATTTGCCAATGTTTCTGCAGGAACATTCGTGGCCGACAGCAAAACAGAAATAAGTACACTCGATCTCCACAAAATAGTGTTCCATAACGGAAATGTGGACACATATATGAAAAACGGAGATATGGACTCATACGAGTTCTCGTCTGCACAGAGAATCTATTATTCTCCAGCGCCGCAAGAATCAACTTCAAGTGAGTTAATAGACACAGAGGAAGGTGTAGCAATCTACCCTAACCCTGCAAAAAACGTAATTAACATTTCAGGAGTAGAGGAAGGAGAAACCATCAAGATTATGGACATTACAGGTCAAGTTCTTTTGACTACAAAAGCAGACAGCGACAAGACCGAAATCAACGTATCTAAGTACAGCAGAGGTATCTATTTCGTTGTCGCAGGAGAGAATGTCATCAAATTCATCAAACAATAAAGACTATAGGCTATGAAAAATAAATTTTTACTTGGTACTGCAGCAATGATGGCTGCAATGAGTTCAAATGCAGAGAGTTTCCATGTATTCCTAAAGGACGGAAGAGTCGTAGAATACACAACAGATATCGTTGACAGCGTAGTGTTCAACAAGGAAGAGGCTTCGATAGTGACTCCGGTAATTCCAGAGACTCCAAGCGAGCCTGCCACTCCTTCAAACCCAACAAATCCGGGAAACATCGTAACAAATGGAGACATCAAAATGCTAACAATGGGAGGCTGGTTTGAAACTTGCTTCGCCACTTGGTCTCCATACAGCGGAGCTTCCTCGTACAAGGTTAGCATCAAGGCAAAAAGTGCCGCAGACAGCGAATACAAGGCTATCGACAACCAGTTAATCCGCTCTTACGGAACATACATGCGTGCCGACGCTCTTGGCTTGAAGGCAGGAGACTACGCCATGAAAGTTGAGGCTTTGGACAGCAAAGGCAACAGCATAGCTAAAGCTTCTGTTGTCAACATGACTGTATCGGCTCACGACCGTTCAGGTTTTGCATTCATGGGAACAGAGACTCCAGGTGCGTACAAGGCTGACGGAACTTTGAAGGACAATGCTATCGTTCTCTATGTCACAGAAAAGACTAAAGACAACGTAAGTGCAGAAATCACAACTTCAAGCAACGGAACAAAGACAAGCGCAAGCGGAATCCAGAACATACTTATCCTTTACAAGAAGGGTTACGACTCTCGTCCTCTATGTATCCGTCTTGTCGGAAATATCACTGACCCAGCCGTTACAGACAAGGGTGACTTGCTTCTTGACCTTGGCGCAACAAAGCAGACAAGCAAGGGTGTGACAATCGAAGGTGTAGGCGAAGACGCTGTTGCAAACGGATGGGGTGTAAGAATCAAGAACGCAAAGTTCGTAGAGGTTCGCAACATTGGTACAATGAACTGTAACTCAGGCGAAGGCGACAACATCGGACTACAGCAGTCTTGCGAATACACTTGGGTTCACAACTGCGACTTCTTCTATGGCGATGCAGGAAGCGACGCAGACCAGGTTAAGGGAGACGGTGCCTTGGACTGCAAGAAGAGTACATACATCACATTCTCGTACAACCATTTCTTCGACAACGGAAAGTGCAACCTTCTTGGACTTAGCGAGGGTACAACAGATGGTCTGTTCATAACTTACCACCACAACTGGTACGACCACTCGGACAGCCGTCATCCTCGTTGCCGCTACTACTCCGCTCATGTCTATAACAACTACTATGACGGAAACGCCAAATACGGAATTGGTTCCACTCTTGGCTCTAGCGTATTTGCAGAGAACAACTTCTTCCGTTCATGCAAGTTCCCTATCCTAACATCAATGCAGGGCTCTGACCTATACGCAACTGCGAACAAGAGGGACAGCAACAACGCAACATTCTCGAGCGAGGCTGGTGGTTCAATCAAAGCATTCGGAAACAAGTTCGAGGGAGTTGTCAGCTATGTAGCATACGGAGCAACAACATGCGTTCTTGAAGGCAAGGAAACAAGCACAAGCGACAGAGGTATCGACTCTAAGGCAGACTTCGACTTCTGGTTGGCTGGCAGCAGAGATGCTAAGATGCCTTCTTCTGTTGCTTCTTACTCAGGTGGCAACACATACAACAACTTCGACACAAACTCTTCGGTTATGTATAACTACACTCCAGATTCTGCAGACCAGGCAGTAGAGAATGTCAAGGCATTTGCTGGAAGACAGAACGGAGGAGACTTCAAGTGGGAGTTTACTAAAGCAGACGATACAAGCTACGCAGTCAATGCGGCTCTAAAGTCGGCTCTTACTAACTATAAGACTCAACTAAAGAGCATTCAGGGTGAGTAAAGACTTGCTTTAGCATAGTACAAAAAGGGGGCAATCGCTCCCTTTTTGTATTTTTTCTACATTTGCCTCCGGAAAATCTTGGCGTTTTTAATTCTAATGTAATCATAGACACCCCAACAAAGAACTGACAACAAACTATATGTTTTTAAAGAAGCCTAAATACAAAATGTAAACCTTCCGAACGCTTTTAATTGCCACACGAATCGCAAAAACACTTGTATGAGGGAATCTGCGCTTCTTACGAACCCAAAATCATTGTTTTGCAAGCTCATATAGATTTCTAAACATAAGAATTCAAACTTACAAGAAAAGGTCAAACTTACTGACTATCAAAATGTATTGTTTCAATAAGTCTTTGCCAATCCCAATAACAAAAAAATCACTATCTTTGCCTCAAATAAATAAAACGGCATGAAACACCTGGTTCTGACAATAATAACTTTTTTGGCATTTTTTTCTTCTTGTAGTCAAAAGAAGGAGAAGGAAACAAAGTTACAAAAAATTGACACTGCACTTGTATTGAAAGGCTCACTGAGCAACTGCAGCAGAATATACACTGCAGAGTGGAACATTCACAAGATTGTCTATTTCTCTGACACTGTATCGACATTTCTCGGCATAAAGTTCAACTCTTTCGGAGACCGCAAGCTTATAGTTCCGATAGATGCCAAAGTAAAATCATACGTCGATATGGGACAAATAAGCGAGAAAGACATCCATATCGACTCCGAAGGTGTTATAACAATGATTCTTCCCAAGCCTAAAGTAGAGATAACCAGCACAAAAATTGATTGGGATGCTGCCAAATCCTATGTTTCATTCTATCGCAGTTCTTTCTCGGAAAGAGAAAAGTCAGACCTTCTCTACCAAGGAGAGAAAAGCATACGCGATGAAGTAAGCAAGCTCGACCTTGATGCTATGGCGAAACATACTGCCGCGCGAGCAATATCTCCGCTTGTCAAGCAGCTCGGTTTCTCAGACCACAAGATAAATATAATATTCTCTGACAAGATTAGTGACGGAAAATAGAAATGGGTAGCTGAACAAACAGCTACCCATTTCTATTGGTATTGTCCAACCTCTTATGGCAAAAGCATGCTGCTGTCTCCATAGCTCAAGAATCGAAAATCGTTCTTCATTGCATAGTCATACACCTCTCGCCAAGAATCCCCGATAAGGGCGGAAACAAGCAACAGAAGAGTGCTAGTCGGCTGATGGAAATTTGTTATCATACCACGAATGATATGGAACTGATACGAAGGTGCTATAATAATCTGCGTACTTGACACAAGCCTGTCCATACCTTTTCTGTCAAGGTAGTCTATTATCGCCTGCAAAGCCGCCTCAGATGAATACTCCGAAAAATCATTGTCATACGGAGTCCACTGATTCACGTGCAGGTCAGCCATATCTATGTTCGGATTCTTGATAATCTCCACACCCATGAAGTAAAGGCTCTCGAGCGTGCGCACCGACGTTGTTCCGACAGCAATTACACTACCAAGCTTGGACTTCAAGTGTTTGATGACCTCGCGACGAATAGATACAAATTCCGTGTGCATCTCGTGTCCGTCCATAGTCTCGCTCTTTACCGGCTGAAAAGTTCCAGCTCCTACATGTAGCGTGATTTCCGCTCTCTCAAATCCCTTCTCGTCCAACTCGGAAAGCAGTTCGGGCGTGAAGTGTAGTCCGGCAGTTGGTGCGGCAACAGAACCCTTGATCTTTGAATAGACTGTCTGGTAAGTTGTCTTGTCGCTCTCTTGCGTATCTCTGTTAAGATATGGAGGAATAGGCAGTTCACCGACTTTGTCTATAACCTCAGCAAAAGAAACTGCATTACCGTTCCATGTGAAGCGAACCTTCTGCGCCCTACCCTCACTGCTCAATCTCTCGGCACGAAGGGTTACGGTCTGTTCATTTATCTGGAACTGGCATGTCAGCTCTCCGCTCTTCCACTTGTTTGCATTTCCAATCATGCAGAGCCACTCCACAGTCTTTGTCTCGGCAAAAGACACTGCATAGTCAGCAGGGGAAATCGGTTCAAGAAGAAAGATCTCTATCCTTGCACCGGTCTCCTTATGGAAAATCATTCTTGCCTGAATTACTCGTGTATTATTGAATACTAACAAAGAATTTTCGGGCAATTCGGAACAAATGTTCTTGAATACAGTATGGGAAATCTTACCCTGCTTGAAAGTCAGGAATTTAGAAGAAGAACGGTCACTAAGGGGGAACTTTGCAATGCGTTCATCAGGCAAATTGTATGTAAAATCCTCGATTTTTATATTCTTTGGATGCATTTTTCTTATTTTTAAGTTAGAATATTTTTATTCTTGGGCAAAAATAGTCAAATTTGCAAAATATTTTGAAAAATTATTTGAGAAATGGGCATAAAGGTAGGCGACAGAGTCAGATTTTTGAATTCAATAGGCGGTGGAATAGTAAAAAAAATTGTCAGCAAAGACATGGTTGAAGTCGAGGACCAGGACGGTTTCGACATTCCAACACTAGTCAAAGAGTGTGTTGTTATTGAAGCCTCTATTGCCGAACAAAAGAAGGAGAACGCTCCCCTCAACAACTCCAAACCAAAACCTGTCATCCTTCAGGAGACTGAGCCTGATGAAGACGACGACATCGAGGAGGAAACTAAAGAGGGAGAGAAACTTAACGTCAGTCTTGGCTTCGTTCCCGATGACATCAAGGCTATTTCAACTGCAAAGACAGACGTATATCTGATAAACGACAGCAACTACTATCTTGCCTATAACATCTATAATATCGGCGAAACGCATGCCTTTTCCCGCGCCGGCGGAATCATCAGCCCCAACACAAAGATACAGATTGAAACTCTATGCAAGGAACAGCTTCCAGAGATAGAGAACCTTGGGGTACAAATGCTTGCCATGAAGAAGGACAAGACTTACCTTCCAAAGCCTGCATACGACATCAAGCTGAGAATAAACGCTGTAAAGTTCTATAAGCTTCACAGCTATACAGAAAACGATTTCTTTAACGAGCAGGCTCTTGTCATCTCACTTATCAAGGATGATGAGGCGCAAGACTTGAAGGGTGTTTCTGCCAAAGATGTAAAGGAAATGCTTGAGCAGAAAGAAACCCGAATGGCCGCAAGAGTTTCAAAGAAATCAAACGTCAAGCCAGAGAAACTTGAGATAGACCTGCACATCGCAGAATTGGTTGACAACCTCAACGGACTTTCCAACAAGGACATGCTTGACATCCAGATCAAGGAGTTCCACAAAGTAATGAAGGAAAACATAACTTGCAAGGGGCAGAAAATCGTATTCATTCACGGAAAAGGAGAAGGTGTTCTGCGCAAGGAACTTCTCAGCGAGTTGAAGAAGCATTACCCAAAATGTGAATTTCAGGACGCATCTTTCCTTGAATACGGATTCGGAGCTACGCAAATTACTATAAAATAACAAGCTAACTATGAAGATACTTTCCAGAGTGTTCACAGCGCTTATTATCGCACTCTCATTCACAACAATTACAGCACAAGACGAAGATTTAGACACAACATACAATCATCCTCGCATACCCTTGGACGAAGAATTTTCTCCAAGTATTGCAGAGTTGGACTCTTTGATTGCAGAAGAGGATGAAGAAGACGAAGAGGATCTGTTTTCACTTGGAGACTCGCTTGAGAGATGGGATAACACAAAGGTAAACCCCTACAATGTCAAGCTTTCCGACTTGAAAGACACTGTTGTTTCGGTTGCAGGCTACTGCCACCCGAACTATAATGTCGTAACGAGCGAATATGGACCACGTTGGGGAAGATTCCACGCAGGTACAGACATGCGTGTAAAGGTGGGTGACACCATTCGTGCTGCATTTGACGGCAAGGTTCGTATTACAAGAAGCGACAAAAGATTCAGGAAGAAGGGGTATGGCTATTTCGTAATGCTTCGCCACGCAAACGGACTAGAGACTCTATACGGACACTTGTCAAAGGTTCTAGTCATGCGTGACAGCATAGTAAGAGCCGGCGAGCCTATTGGTCTTGGAGGAAACACTGGTCGAAGCACAGGGCCTCACCTTCACTTCGAGTTCCGCTATCTTGGAAACCCAATCAACCCTCGCTCTGTTGTTGACTTCAACACAGGAAAGGTACTGAACGAGAAATACAGCATAAACAAGACCAACTCGTTCAAGGAATTTGACGAGTACTTGCGCAATCCGGCTATGTTCCACAAGGTTCGCAAGGGAGACACTCTCGGAAAAATAGCTCGCAAATACCACACTTCTGTATCAAAACTATGCAAATTGAACAAAATTAAATCTACTACGCCGCTGCGTATAGGACGAAAGTTAAGAGTACACTAAGAAACTATTTATTTTTACAAATGAAAAAGTTAAAAAAACTATTTTGCGTTATTGGCTTGGGACTTATAGGTCTGCCAATTATGGCAAGTGATTGTAATTCACTTGTTTCGTCATGCTATTTTGAAAGCAGTAATCCAGAAAATGGAGAAGCAAAAGATATCATTTTTGATGCTGTTGCATCTACGAAGATTAAAGTAAATGATATATTTTCCCCTATTACATATCGTCCTCAATGGAAAGGTGCTACAGATTCTGTCGCCTATGCAGGAACTGTGAAAAATCCGCATGATGTTAACGCAAATTTTATCGACGTCGAAAAGAACATGCTTATAGTTCATATTCCGTCGAAAGACAAAGTGGATTATAAACTCATGAATCTGGTTTCGTATCAAGTTGCTGGATTTAAGCCAGGTACAGAATTTCAAATGACATTCACCGTTCAGGCTGTGGATGAAGTATTTGCTGACGATGTTGATATTGAGTATTTTTCCAAACTAGGTATTGACATTATTGACCTTAACATAGGAATCAATTGTGGACCTTATGGAAACTCTTCGGTTGCTGAGAATCAATTGATTGAACTAAACATTGGAGAATCAAAAAAAGTCACATTGACTGGCACAGTTCCACAAGATATGACAACATTGTCCTTGGACATTCTTGCTGGATACAATTATCGCAAAGGGTGTACCTTTGGCATTTCAGACATAGAAGTCACAGGATGTATAGTCCCAAAGGTAAAAACAACTAGCTATAATGTTTGTGCTGGAGAATCCGTCAATCTTTTTTTAGACAGAGATTACAAAGCAAGTTCTTACGAATGGATGATGAAATCGCCTAAGGGTGAATTCGAGCCTGTTGGAGACAGACAGAAGTTGTTGACTGAAATGAATGATTTAGGAACTTATTCATTCTATTGTTTGGTAGATGGTCAGTCTTCCGATACTATTGACATTTACTCACAAGTTGGTTGCGAAATTAACGGAATGCCGACATCTCTAAAAGTTATCTTTAATGATGATTTCGGCTATTTTGAGGATGAGCATACATATGTCGATGCAAATGGCAATGTACAAACGACACCAAGCTCGTATGCTCCGATGCGTGCAGATGTTGACTATCAAATACCAGAACATAAATTTGATAGTAACGATAATATCAATGATGGATATTATGCTGTCATTGTGCCATCTCCATTGGGATATGCAACAGGAGATAGGACTACTGCCATTTGGATGAATAATATAACTAGAGACCACACATATTTTGAGAACAGAACAGACAATGGAGCAGCTCTTTTTGTTAATGTAACACAAGACTATAAAGGCGTTGTTTATCAAAAAACTGTTAATGGTCTTTGTCCAGGTTCGCCCATTAAGGCAGAAACATATATTGCAAATATATCTGGTGGAGCAGATAGCGAAGTTGTCCTACTAATTAAAGACGCAACATCAGGAGACTCTATTGCAAAATCTGTACCGTATAGAACTTATACATATGGAGGATGGACGCAAGCTAATCTAGAGTTTATTGTTCCTGAGCAAACATCATCAGTTACTATTGAAGTTATTTCGATTGGAGAACAATGGGAAAAAGGAAACGACCTAGTTATAGATGACATTAGACTCTATACATGTTCAACCCCTAAAATTTCATTGTTTACAAGCCTTGAGACATTGGAGACAAGCATGACAATTAGAGAAAGTGGAAGCTTTACTCTAGAGGCTCCTGTTTCAGAACTGTTGAAAAACTATTATGGTGGTAATCAACTATTTCTATTCCAGCACAGTTCTGATATGAATAATTGGAAGAATGTAGCGGAAGCTTCATCAGAAAATACTATTACACTTGAATCTTCTGTCTTTCCTGACACAATTAACTATTTCCGTGTAGTAGCTGCAACAGAATCTATTATTAAGGATTTGATGGAAAATCCAAACATTCTTGAGGAATGGAGTTGTGACAATGCGTTCTCTTATTCTGTTTCCAATTTAGTGAATGTTACTAATCTGGCGCCAAAGAATAACAATCCTTCTTCATTATCAAACACAACAACTGCTGCCAGCTATTATGTAGATGGAAAGAAACTGACCGTAAATGCAGTTGAGGGAAGCAATGTTACAATTGCTACTCCACTCGGTTTGATAATCCACAACAAGAAAATGGAATGCAATAGCGAAACATTCGACATCAAGGGACAAAGTATTGTAATTTTGACTATAGACGGAACTACAAATAAAGTAGTCATAAAGTAACATAGACTATAGGAAAAAATATAAAGGACTAGCCAGATTTCCTGGACTAGTCCTTTTTTCATAGCTCCGTCTTGTTTGCTATTTCTATCGTAGAAACTTAACAGATTTACAATTCAAGAAAGCACCGCTTCCTATCTTCACATCCTCTTCTCTATTATCAATGGTAATGTCAAGATTTGGACAATTGCAGAACGCTTCAGAGCCAATGTTGTAACAACTATTAGGGATTGTAATAGATGTCAGTTTTCCACACGATTCAAACGCAGATATTCCAATCACTTTAACTGAGTTTGGTAATTCCACAACCTCTTTCTTTTGCGGGCATAACAACAATGTATCTTGATTTTTGGAATAGAGCACACCATCTATGGAACTATATCTTTCGTTGTTTTTGTCAACATTTACTGACAAAAGATTGGGATTACGAGAAAAGGCGCATTCACCTATTTCTTCCACACTTTCCGGAACATCTGCAACAGACAAATTTGCACAATCATAGAATGCATACGGACCGATTATCTTGACACCATTGGGAATTGTTATCGAAGGCAGACCAGTAGCTTTGAATGCAGCCCTTCCTATTACCTCCACATTGGGCATATCTATCGCAGCAAGTTCAGTACACCAACAAAATGCACATTGGCCTAATTCCTCCACATTGGGCAAAGATACAGAAGTCAATCCGGTACAGCCATAAAAGGCCCTTTCTCCAATAGAACCCACATTCTCCGAAATCGATATGAACTTAATAAATTTACAATCCTCAAATCCAGCAACCGAGACAGAAGTAACCGGATACTCTTTCCCATCCTTAATGACTTTACAAGGAATTACCATTGTATCGGATTCATTTTTGGATGTCACACTTGCTTCTCCATCATAAATATTGAAAAAGAAGGAATTGTTATCCCAATCGACCGTCATATTGCAGTCTTGCTCTATCTCATCAAAATCTTCTTCTAAAGCAGACTCAGACAAACTGCTTTCAACATTATCTGGCATAAGTGAATCATGTTCTGAAGCTTTCTGTTTTTCGCCTGAGCCAATAGAACAACTTTGTATCGAAATACCGGCAAATGTAACAAACACAGTCAAAAATAATGGTAGCCTTCTCGCCATTACAAATACATTTAATCTACTTTTATTATTCTTTCTAGCACTAAAGAAATAAGTTCTTCTATTCCTCCGTGATACGATGTATTCATCTTTCCAGTAGTTCTGCCGGCAATAATGTCACAGACCGTAACTGCACGATGTCCAAACAACTTTGCCAGACCTGCAACCGGAGCTGATTCCATCTCCATATTACAAATTCTTGTGCCATTGTAAGTGAATGAACGAATCAACGAGTTCAATTCAGGCTGAAGCGGACTCTTGCGAACATATCTGCCTTGAGGCGCGTAAAAACCAGGAGCGGAGATTGTTGTTCCATGCACCATCCCCTCTCCGATTATCTCTGCCAACTTTTGATCAGCTTTTACCACGTATGGGCGGGCAAAACGCTCATGGTACTTTGTATGTTTGCAGAACTCAGACTCATAGTCCAAGTCAAGCGTATCGCTTTCTGTCTGATAATAGTTAAGCAGTCCGTCAAAACCGATACTTCTGTCAGAGCAAACAAAACTGCCTACAGGAACATCATCTTGCAGGCTGCCGCTTGTTCCGAGTCTAACGATTGTCAACAGCTTTGAATCAGGCAACTCTGTTCTCTCTTTCAAATCGACATTCACAAGAGCATCAAGTTCAGTCATAACGATATCGATATTACCGTTTCCTATACCATGACTAAGACATGTTACAGGCACTCCCTTGTATGTTCCTGTAATTGTATGATACTCACGATTTTGAATATCACAAATGATACTGTCCTTATCGAACTTGCTTGCCACAACATTGACACGAGCAGGGTCTCCGACCATGATAATTCTCTTAGCCAAATGCTCTGGTTTAAGGTGAAGATGGAAAACACTTCCATCACTGTTTATTGGTAGCTCAGAAGGAGCAATATATCTGTTCATAGTGGTATTAGTTTTAATTGTTAAACAGAATCCTTAATAATGACTATAGCAAAGATAAACAAAAAAGTTTCACTTGGCAATGAGAATACAAACTATTTTCCCATCCACAATACTAATTATGTTCAAAAAGAGGGAAAGGAAACAAAAACTAAGTTGTAATAAAATAATTTTATACTATTTGGATATTTATCCATTATATACTCAATAAATATTTTTTTATTTACTAATTATAGGTTTTATAATATATTTTTCATATTTATATTTGATATAAAAAAGTATATGATACAATTTTGAATATATAAATCTCAAAAAAACATATTTATATATAGATTTTATAAAAATATAATACTTTTTTATAAAATTTATCTCAAATTATTTTGCAGATAAATGATTATTTATTACTTTTGCATTCGCAAACGGGAAATATGAGTGTCGGGCAGATAGAAATATCATTTATCACTCATTGCCGTGACAGTCGCTTTCTTCATGATATAGCGAGAATTACGAGAAAGGCAAAGCCCTTCTCAAAATGAGGAACTTATTATTTTCACAACTTTTACCTAGAATAGGTAAAGCAGACCAGAATGGTCTAGCAATGGCGAGCCATTAGTTGTATCACTTATCACTTTTTTCGATTGTGTATATCTTCGTGAGAAGACAACACAATTTTTTTTGTTAAAACGATTAAGCACAAAATGAATCTTTTTCAGATCAGCAAACTCTATGCTGCAAATAACGAAGAACACGCCAGACTTTCGGAGGAAATACTCTCCAAAGTCAAAGATTCTGTGCTTGCTCAAACTCTTTTCCCTTACACAGTCAAACTTGCTGAAGTTCTTTACAGCGAAAAGGAAAGCTTGCTTGCCAGCAGACAAAGTCTTCATACTGAACGAATAAAGGATTTGTACAGACAACAGGCCCTATACAGAACTGTCATCAAAAAAAGCATCACTTTCTTCATCAAAACAGGTAGCGAGGAGCAATCCAAACAGGCTTCAAGAGTAATGAGAATCTATGACAAATGTGGACTTAATGCGCTAACTCTAAAGACTAATGAGATGAACGAGTCTGTCAGCAAATTCATAAAGCAAAGCGAAAGCAAGGACATTTGCCAGATAGTGGATTCATTCGGCGTACGCGACAAAATAAACGAACTTAAGCGCATGAACGCAGAGGCAGTATCATTGCTCGAAAAGAGAGAAATCGAGCGCAAAACGAGCAAGAAATGCAATGCCGAGCCGCTTCGAAAGGCAACTGACAACATCATTTCCCTAATAGACGCCAAACTCCAAACCTTACGTTTTGAGCAAGGTTCGGAAGATATGGAAAAAATGATCAAAGAAATTCAGGAAGTGCTAAACTAATAGGCGACTCTATATCTAACCTTCTTGCTTAGCTTACTTTCTTGCTTGAACCTGTTTACCGAAGAAATTTGTATCGAATACTCCCCTGGCAACAAGTCAAAATCAGACAGGCAGATTTCTGTATTCGGAGTTATTTTCAAGATATTGCTTGGCTTGGCATCATCACCTCCGTCAATTCCCTTGAACAGATATACAACATAATAGGACACTGCATGACCGCCCTTTTTCTCTACAGGCATCCATCTAAGTATCTGCTTTCCGTTCTCCGTAATAACACGAATATTCTTTGGCGAGGTCGAAGGGGACGACTGCGAAGTCTCTACAACCGGTGTTAGCGCAGGATACATGAAATGCATGTTTCTCAGGCTGTCTGCTATTCCCTGGGTATTGGACTTCAAATACTTAGCACTGTAGAATATATATCCGTCAATTTCGGGATTGCTCTGTGAATATGTTATTTGGCGCGACACCTCGTTAGGTTTCTTCCATGCAGCATCATTTTTGACGGCAAGACCTGAAGCGTATAGACCGACATACAGATTACGTCCATAAGTATATTTGCTCCACCACTGTGAAAGCATCTTGAAATCTACGTTAGGCTTTCCTATCTCCCAATAAAGCTGGGGAGCTGAATAGTCAAGCCAACCTTTCTCTAGCCAAGTTAGCACATCGGCTGAAAGCTCGTCATAATTTGTGCAAGTTGTAACTGTGGCAGACCCCCTTAAATCGTCAAAGTCATTGCGCCATATTCCGAACGGGCTGACACCAAACTGAACCCACGGCTTAGCTGCATGAATGGAATTGTACAAGTGTTCCACCACAAGGTTAACATTGTCTCTTCGCCACGCCTTTCGGTCATAGATGCCTCGATTATTCTCTCTAAAAGTCTGCAAGTCAGGGAAGTCTGCACCTGCAACCTTGTAAGGATAGAAATAGTCATCCATATGCACTCCGTCAATATCATAGCGAAGCACAATGTCCATGACAACGGTAGCAAGATAGTCCCTTGTTTCCTGAAGTCCCGGATTGAAATATATCTTTCCTCCATACTTGACAAACATCTCTGGCCGTTGGAAATAGATATGGTTCTTCGATAGTTTATCCTCACTCTCTCCATTAGTCACACGATACGGATTTATCCAGGCATGGGCCTCCATACATCTGGCATGGCACTCCTTAACAATCATCTGCAGTGGGTCATAGAAAGGGGTTGGCTGTTTGCCTTGCTGTCCTGACACATACGAAGACCACGGCTCGAGTTCCGACTCATAAAGAGCATCTGCACACGGACGCACCTGAAAGAACACAGCGTTTATCCTGCATGCTGCAAGAGAGTCCAGCATTTCTATCAGTTCCTTCTGCTGTGCCTCCCCGTTTGTTCTGTTGACGGGCCAGTCTATGTTAGCAACAGTAGCTATCCACGCACCACGCATCTCCCTTTTCTTCACCAAATTATCAGCGAAAAGAGAACTCAAAAAAAACGATAGGACTAATATAGAAAATAAGCGTCTCATTACTTATATAGGTGATATTTTTTACTCAACTTAATAAAATTATCCTCGTCTTTTCTCCACACAGACAGAGTCTTGTCAATATTTCCTTCCTGCAGAGCCTTGCGAACATCCGCATTGCCGCATACATTGTCTATGGTCTTTATTGTCTTTAGATTACCTATTGTGAACAGGTCTTTGTCTGGGTACATTTTCTGCAGCACAGCTATAATGTGGAACTGCACTTCAGTCAGTCTTGCCTTAATTTTGTCTGTCACATAGACTTGAACACCTCCGACAACCTTGTTGGCATAAATCGCAGAGAAAGGCTTATATACGATAGGTCTGAACTTTATGCCTTCCAGCCTCAACGAGTTCATGTTCATAGCCAATGAATCTGCATTTATCCAGGGCGCTGCAAAAGTCTGGAACGGCAAAGTATAGCCCACTCCAATACTCAACGCATTCAGTTCGCCAACAATACCGGACAAAGGATAGAAATAAGGGGAATCCGAAGTCGGAATAGCCGGAGATGTAAGCACCCACGGAAGCCCTGTATCCTCGAAACTCATGTCTCTCTTCCAGTTCTTCATCTCTACAACAGTAACCTTGCACCTATGTTTGATATGCCCTTCCTCGTTAAGAAGATTCGCAAGCTCTCCGCATGTCAAACCATATATGTACGGAATAGAAAACTGACTGATGAACGAGAAATAGCCTTCGCTTACCAAAGGTCCCTCGACTCTGTTTCCTCCCAAGGGATTAGGTCTGTCAAGCACAACAACCTCTTTGCCATATTCACCGCAAGCATCCATAACCTTGCCCATAGAGCTTATGAAAGTATAGGAGCGCGAACCAATGTCCTGGATATCATACACCATCACATCTATATCCTTCAGCATCTCTGCAGTAGGGCGCTTAGTTTTTCCATACAAACTGCGGACAGGCAACCCTGTTCGTGTATCCTTTGAAGACGACACCGTTCCTCCGGCATAAACATCACCTCTCACACCATGCTCTGGAGCGAACAAGGCTACAAGGTTGACATTCTCTGACTCGTGAAGGATATCTATTGTTGACTTTAGCTCTGCGTCCACACCAGTTGCATTCGTTAGCAAACCGACGCGCTTACCTTTCAATATCTCGAAATTCTGTTCCCTCAAGACCTCTATTCCGGTATATACCCTGTCGTTAGAAGCTTCTGTCTTTGCAGAGACAACACCCGATGCAACAATCAGAAACAAAAATATTGTCAAGAAAAACTTACTCCTCATTTGTCGAATAAATAAAATCTATACCACAGTTTTTAGCGAAATCCTCGTCGCTCTTAGAATCTCCAATCATCACACATTCAGACTGTTTGACATCAGGATAGTCCCTTTGTATCTGGTGGAACATTCCAGGATTAGGCTTACGGTTGGGATCTTCGTCAGTCAGGGCTGTACAATAATATATCTTTGTTATGAAGCCTCCGGCATCCACGATTTCCTCGACCATTCTGCGATGAACCTCAACCAAAGCCTCCTCAGTCATTTTACCTTTGGACACACCCCTTTGATTAGTCACAACAAAGATATATCTAAGCTGATTCGACCACTTGGCAATAGTCTCCTTAACGCATGGCAGAAACTCAAATTCCTCCCACACCTTCACATAATCCTTATGTCTGAGTTTGTTGATTACCCCATCCCTGTCCAAAAGCAGAACGGAATGAGAGCCGATATTTATATCCTTCAAAAGCATGGTTACAAGTTCCTTGTTTGTTGGTCTAATTAAATTGAACGCAAAAGTACTTAAAAAAGTAGAAAACTCAAAACTGTGCAGAGGAAAACTAAGAACAAATACGAATATATCAAGCATTTATAACAACAGACAGCTTGACATTGAGAACACTCTTGTCAAAACTCTTCCAACAAAAAACAGGATACAAAAACAAAGTAACAAAACCTATGTCGTGATAACCGTTTGCGAAAAACAAAACATCACGTGGAATCACAGTATCATTTACAAGAAAAACCTATGTTACATTTCAATTCTGGGACAGACATGAAACAAAAACGCAACATGAGATGGCTTTGCGACAAACATAGAAAACCATGCGAATTTTAGCAAGCCCAAGAAAAGGAATCTACAATTAAAAAAGAAAGGGGAACGACATAAAAAACAGAAAAATCCCGACAGCAAGGCCATCGGGACAAATTCTCGGACTATCTTGCGGACGGCTACACTTTCAATCGGTCCGCAAGAACATCAATATCCTTGATTCCGATAAGTTTCTTGTCATAGCCGTTCTTAACGCACTCAATCATACTGAGCCCGATGTTCTCCATAGGATTAGCGAAATGGAAGAACTTGGCGACCTTATACCACCTGTTTGACATTTTTATTGTCTTGGGGCTATTCTTCTGCGCCTCCATAGGTTTCATAATGCCCATACGATAGCTGTACGAAGCCTTGAAGTCCATGGCAAACAGAGCCTTCTCTGTATCTCTTTTAACCTTTCCTGCGCCCTCTCCGCTCACAAAGATATATGTCAAATCCTGATGATTAGGCAGAATATTCGCCAAGTGTAAAGGTATGTCGTGGCAAATAGTTTTGAATTTATCACGAGGGAAACCTCCGGTCATGCCTGCACAAAACAGCACTGCATCATATCCGGCTAGAAGCTCATCACCAGACTGAAGCTGCATCAAGTCCGGCAAGACATATTCCTCCAACTTTGGGTGAGAGATTCCGCAGGGACGACGACTTATACTAAGCACGTGCTCGACTTCGCTTCGTTCCAATGCGGTAAGGAGCACACCCTCGCCCACATAACCTGTACAGCCTGTAATAATCAATTTCATAGAAAAAATCTTAATGATTCTTATTAGAGCTACATCTAGCTAACCCTAAAAAATTAAAGCCCTTAGCTTACCAAACAAAACAGATAAGTTAAGGGGGAAATTTGTGACCTCGATGGGATTCTAACCCATGATCTTCAGAACCGGAATCTGATATTCTATACAGCTGAACTACGAGGCCTATACCTAAATATGTTGCGAAAGTAGTCATTTTTCGGTAATTTTTCTAATTTTCATCCTAATGAATGAATAAAATGAGTAATTTTGCACAACAAAACGATAATGAATCTATAATAACATGGCAAATTTTGAATTAACAGGTTCTATAATAGCCTTGGCTACCCCATTTCTTGAAAACGGAAAGGTGGATTATGCCGCATTCGACAGAATGTTGGATTTCTACGCTTCCAACGGCACTGCCGGAGTAGTGGTTTGCGGCACATCGGGCGAAACTCCAACTCTAACAGAGGAGGAAGACGCTGAGATGTTTGCACACACAGTAAAGAAAGTTGCAGGTAGAATGAAGGTAATCGCAGGTACTGGTAGCAACTGCACAGCCGAGTGCATCAAATATACTGGTACAGCTAAGGCTGCGGGTGTTGATGCTGTTCTTGTTGTGGGACCTTACTATAATAAGCCATCTCAGAAGGGAATGTACGAGCACTTTGCCGCTGTAGCAGAGGCTGTGGATGTTCCTATCATAATGTACAATGTTCCTGGACGCACAGGTTCAAAGATAAATGCGGAGACAACACTTGCTCTTGCCGAGAAATATCCAAATATCGTAGGTATCAAGGAAGCAAGCGGAAATATCGCAAGCATTGAGGCACTTGTTGCCGGCAGAAAGCCAGGATTCAAGATCTATTCGGGCGATGATGCCACTTCAATGGTTTCAAACCTTCTTGGTGCAGACGGATGTATTTCTGTTGCAGCTGGTGTGATTCCCGCTGATTTCTCAGCTATGATGAAATACAGTTTGGAAGGCAACCTAGAGAAAGCTCTAGAGATTCACTACAAGTACAGAAACTTGTTCTCTCTATTGTTCATCGAGAGCAATCCTATTCCTGTAAAGGCAGCCCTTGCTGAAATGGGAATGATTAAAGAGATTTACCGTCTTCCTCTATGCCCAATGGCTCCAGAAAACAGAGCTAAACTTGTAGCAGAGATGAAGAAGCTAGGAATCGTAAAGTAATCCACTGATTCCATAACAAAACAAAAGGCGTACCGCAATGCGATACGCCTTTTCTGTTTTTGCCTTGACAGGCAATTACTTGAACAGCAACGGAACAAACTGGCTCAAATAGTTTCTCCAGTTCTTCCAAATGTGGCCGCCCTCACTTTCAACGTATGTGTATGGGAGCTTGTTGTCATCCAAAAACTTTCTCAACTTCTGGTTCTCTGCATAAAGGAAATCATCCTTACCGATAGCTATCCAATAGAGAGCAGGTTTCTGCGAGAACTGAACCTTTATTTTTGCCTCGCAGTTATCATAGATGTGCGAGGGCTGTCTTCCCTCGAATCTGGCTGAGGCTGAAAATAGTCCGATATAATCAAAAAGAGCGGGATATTCCTTTGAAATCTGCATTGAGTGGAAGCCACCCATGGACAATCCGGCAATAGCTCTGGACTGCTTCTTTGCGATAGTTCTATATGCCTTGTCTATGAAAGTCACTACTTCAGGGAAAGCTTCCTCAAAAGATCCGTCTGTAGTCTTTGGAAGTTCGATAGTAGGCGTAACAAAACCTGTTGAAGCTTCTCCCCAAGCCGCCTGCAAATCTGCATTTCCGTTTGTCATAACAACAATCATCGGCTTAGCCTTGCCTTGTGCAATCAAGTTGTCCAGAATCTGGTCGGCACGTCCCAAAGTTGACCAGGAATCTTCGTCTCCTCCCATTCCGTGCAAAAGGTAGAGTACGGGATACTTCTGCTTACTTGTCTCGTAACCTGCAGGTGTATAAACGGTAAGGCGTCTGTCTGCATTAAGCTTGTCACTATGATACCAAACCTTGCTGAGAGAACCGTGGGCCACATTCTGAACTTTGTAAAGTTCGCTCTCCTTTCCGTCAATCATGAACAGATTGCTAATTGTCACAACATCACGAGACAAGAAAACATTTGACGGGTCGGAAATCTTAACTCCGTCTATCACAAAGGAATAGCTGTAAAGCTCTGGGGCAAGTGACTTGGGAGTTGTGTACTCCCATACATCGCTGCTCACCTTCTTCATTTCAACCTTTTCTCCTTTAGAAAGGAAGTCACCAACAACCTCAACGGAAGTAGCATTGGAAGCTTTCAACCTAAAAGTTACAGTATTGTCTTTGTTTACTTCTGGGGAGTTGACCGGAGTTTTCCACCATAAGTTCTCCTGACTTGAACCATGCAGTGCCAAACAAACGGCACAAGCAGTTAATAATACACTTTTCATTTTGTTTTAACTATAGTTCTGTTTACTTCAATTACCGGTCAAAATTAGAGATTACTGCTGACACAAGCAAACTTTAGTACAAAAAAAGAGTGTACTGCAAATACAATACACTCTGATCTCTATGATCACGACTTACATTCGATCTACAGGAACATCTTGCACCAAGCATCAAACTGCTTCAACGAATCGTAACCGAATTTTTCGAGTTTGACTCTCGCCTTACGCACCTCTCTCTCCTCTCCGAGATGAGTCTTGCTGAAGAACTTGTCTGCAAAGCAAATCAACTGCTCCTCTATACTTACTGGACGCATGTCACGATGAGGTATCGGCATATCCTTCTCAATAATCTTTTCAAGGGATAGCCCAGTGCCTGTGTGACGCTCACAAACCAAAGCATGACGAGGGAAACCCTCCTGCATCATTAGCTCACTGCCAAGGTATCCGTGACAAATATAGGCCTCAGTACCCTCGCAACATATATCAGGTGCGAAAGTCTTGAAAATACCTATATCGTGAAGCATTGCAGCCTCCTTAACAAACTGGATATCTATGTTAAGTTCAGGATGTTTTGCCGCCAACTCCAAGGCTTTTCTTGTAACGTCCATGCTATGATCAACAAGTATGCGATAAAGTTCGCTATTCTTGTCGTAGTATTTTTCTATTATCTTTAATGGGTCCATAACATTCTCTATTTTGATATACTGCAAAGGTAATACAAAAACTAATAAGAAATGCTCTATAATACCATAAAAGCATTATAGAGCATTGCCTCTAATATCAAAATAATCTTAGAAAATGAACTTTTCGCCATTTATAATGTAAATTGCACCCTTTTTCACCTCTTTCACAGGTTGTCCATAGATGTTATATATCTGCTTTGTCGCATCAAAATCCACATTTATTACTCTAATAGAAGTATCTACTCCTTTTTCGTTCTTGCATCCACAATACTCGCTCTCAAGAACAATGATGAAGCAAGCCTGCTTTGTCCCAAACGTAAAGGTAAACTCTTCGCATGGACTGTCAATGAAATCATACTCTACTCTTGACGGAGACATTAAGGTTCCGTTTGACTGAACTTTTGCATCCATTGTCAGCGTCGTAGTTACTCCGTTAACCTCTGATAGTACCGAAGACACACTAGCATCGTTTGTATAGCCTACGAAAGTCACCTTTGTAGCCTTGTAACCTTCCGGCATCTTAATAGTAGATTGAGCTCCGTTTGATGCCTTGAAGGTCTTGTACTCCTTGCCTCTGAAAGATATATTGTTTCCGTATAGGATTGCCTTGTCATCACGCGAAGTTATGGACCATCCAAAATCTCTGAATCCATTGTCAGAACATGTCCACACATTGTCGAACTCAGTACCCTCTCGCTTTGATGTCGCACCATTATCGAAATGAAAGATATGTTCATTCTCCGAAATCTTTTCCTCTTGAAGCTTAACGCCATTTGACTCCGGACCAAGTCCACCCATCTCGTTAGCTGCACGAACTGTATAGGTGGCATTAGAATCAACATTGCCTACAACATATTTGTTGTTTGTGGTATGGTCAACATATACTCCATCAGCAAAGATGAAATAACATAAGGCATTGTCGTCATGATTCCAAGACAACTCATTACCGTTAAAAGCAAGAGAGCGAGCAGAAACCTGCTTGGCCATCCTATCCGGAGCCCACCCATCTGTGCCAGAGCAAACATTGGATATTGTATAGTTTGCTGCCTCCTGTGCCGACATTATAGGGTTAATTGTTGTCGAGTGGTAAACTCCGCTCTTGTCCGTAAAGTCAAAGAAACTTCTACGTTTGGACAAGTCTATAGGATTTCCATAGGCGTCACGACTGTTGTACTCAGCAAACTTAGTCGGAACAACATTCATTGGGTCACCCCAAGCCGAAGCGTTCGGTTTCTTCTTCATTGTTGTGTTTATGAATACCGTAGAGGCAAGACTGTTCCAAGGGCGGCCAAGTCGGTAAATACCTTCGTTAATACTCTCTCCGTCGATTGTGCATCCAGAGAACACATATCCCCACTTACCGCTTCCTGCAGGAGCCGTAATCACATTGTTTGACCTGTTCTCTAGCCATATCTTGCACTTGTTGAAGAAGATGTCTCCTCCTCCACATATAAAGTCAACAGTTCCATGAATTTCGCAATCTTCAAGGTATGTTCTGCGCGCCGCCTTGGTTGTATAGTATGTGTCCTGAGTAGAAAGCATCTTTACTCTTACTAGGATATTCTTGTCTCCCTGATCCTGGAAAGCGACAAATCTTCCTGCGAAAGATCCTGCGGCAACCTGTCCTTTGTTCTGGAAAGTAATATCCTGGAAATACAAACCTCCCTTGGTAACGCTCAAAGTAGCTGTAGTGGAAATAGCCTCCTCAATAGCTTTATTATAGCAGACTACCCCATCCATGCTTTGGCCAATCAAAGATACGTTAGCTTTATTGAATGTTGTCATCTGGTTGCCATCTCCGGTAGTTGAACCGAAATCGTATGATCCATTAGGAAAAAATATATAGAAACGAGACTTATTGGACGCTTCTGCAGCTGCCTTAGCCTGCGCCCATGTTCCATCTCTACCCACCACAAAATCAAACTTCTGACGAGTAATAGACCACAAGGGGGCAGCCAACAGCAATGATAGCAATGAAATACAAAATCTCTTCATGACGGTATATTTTGAAATGACAAGGCAAATAAACTGCAAATCCAAATACTTTGCAAGCGTTAAATGAATAAAAAAATGATAGACTATCGTTTATGGTACGATAATCTATCATTACTTTATCAGATTCCAAATATTCTCTCTGCATTGCGAGTTGTTATTTCTGCTACCTCGTCGAATGTTCTACCAGTCAAATCTGCCATTTTTTGAACCGTATGGACGATAAAGGACGTTTCATTTCGTTTCCCTCGATTAGGTGTAGGAGCAAGATATGGAGCGTCTGTTTCTACGACCACTCTGTCCAATGGAATATCCGGCATACATTTGGAAATTTCGGACTTCTTATAGGTCAGCACTCCTCCTATACCTAAGACGAAGTCCCCTGAATCCAAGATTACGTTAGCCTCCTCCACTGTTCCTCCAAAACAATGGAACACCCCCCTCAGTTTTGACTTGTCAAACTTTCTCAAAGAATCAAGTGTTTCCCGTAGAGCTGAACGCTGATGAATAATAATTGGAAGATTCTTCTCTATCGCCCATCCAACCTGCGTTTCAAAAGCATCTGTCTGTTCTGCAAGCTTGTCCTGTTCCCAGTAAAGGTCTATTCCAATCTCCCCGACAGCAACCATTTCCGATGTGATGTTCGGATAGATTGTGTCAGCAAGAACCGACTTGTAGTCATCCTTGACCTCCGTTGGATGCAAGCCCATAGTTGGAAAGAACAAAGACCTGTCAGTATTATACAGAGCAAGCATCTGTGGGATTGTCGAGGCATCAACATTAGGTAGAATTACCTTACCCACACCTGCCTGCTTCAGTCTTTCCACAACTTCCGCCTTATCTTCCGCAAAATCCTCGTCAAGATAGATATGTGAATGCGTATCTATAATCATAATTAACTACGTTCTACTGACTTAACACCCTTGATTGCCTTAATCTTTCTTGCAATATTGTCTATATCCTTGATGTTCGTAACTGTCAAAGATATATGTCCCTGAAACAAGCCATCGACACTATCAACCGATATTGAACGCATAGAGACAGAAGACTCTTTCTGTATTAGCGAAGTGATATTCGTAACAATACCAATATCATCATTTCCGATAACACGTAGAGTACAGATATACTGTGATCCCTGCTTTCCGCTCCACTTTGCCTTAACATAACGGTAACCGAAACGCTGCATCATCTGGGGTGCGTTCGGGCAATCCGTTCTGTGAATCTTTATTCCACCCTGTGTTAGGATAAAGCCGAATATATCGTCACCATAGATAGGATTACAACATCTAGCCAAAGAGTATTGGATACCCTTCAAGTTTGAGTCTATAGTAAGCACATCCTCCTTGGAAGCACGAGACTCCAGATCCGAAACATGCTCGAAAGTATCTGCACTTTTTGTCTCGTAGTCTGATTCCGGATGCTGGTCATGATGCAGAATTTCAAGGTAAACATCCTTAACCTTCTGCATATCAAGGCGCTCAGTACCAAGATCCCTGAAAAACTCAGTAGTTATCTTGTACTGCATCTTCTTTATAGTCTTCGCCAAAACAGATTCCTCCAACTCTATCTTGGCATTCTTGAATCTGCGTGTAAGCAACTCCTTGCCTAGCGCCGCATTCTCGTTCTCCTCCTCACGCAGGAAAGATTTGATTCTGTTCTTAGCTTTAGATGTCTTTACAATATTCAGCCACTCCTCCTTTGGTTTCTGCTGCTGAGAGGTAAGAATCTCTACCTGGTCACCATTGTTCAGTTCGTAACGAATGGAAACATTTTTGCCTGCAATTCTACCTCCCACACACTGGTTTCCTAGTCTTGAATGTATCAAATAGGCAAAGTCGAGTATAGTGGCACCTTTAGGCAAATGCAACAAATCCCCGGTTGGTGTGAAGATAAACACCTCCTTGTCATAAAGGTTCATCTTGAACTCAGAAATCACCTGGTCATTTGCGGACTCCGGATTCTCCAGAATTTCTCGGATGTTTGCCATCCAGGAATCCAGATTGTTCTCTCCCTTCACACCTTTATACTTGAAATGTGCGGCAAATCCCTTCTCTGCAATTTCATCCATTCTCTCGGTACGGATCTGTACCTCTACCCATTTACCGCCAGGGCCCATCACTGTAGTGTGCAAGCTCTCGTAACCATTGCTTTTAGGTATTGAAAGCCAGTCACGAAGACGCTTAGGATTCGGCTGATACTGGTCGGTCAAGATTGAATAAACCTGCCAGCAGTCACTCTTTTCCCTCTCATATGGTGTATCAAGAATAACACGAACGGCAAACAAGTCATATACATGCTCGAATGTTGTGTTCTGCTTCTTGATTTTGTTCCAAATTGAGTAGATGCTCTTTGTCCTTCCCTTGATATGGAACTTGAAACCTGCGTCTTCTAGCTTCCTCTTCAAAGGTTCGATAAATTCGTATATGTATTGGTCACGAGAACGCTTAGTCTCGTTCAGTTTCTTTGCTATATCCTTGTATATGTCGTAGTGAAGTATCTTCATTGACAAATCCTCCAACTCAGACTTGACCTTATACAGACCAAGACGGTGAGCCAATGGAGAGAATAAATATGATGCTTCTCTTGCAATCTCTTGCGCTCTATCCTCTGTCAGCAAGGATGTATTTCGCAAATAGAACAAAACTTCACAAATCAAGACAATAATAACACGGACATCCTGAGCCATAGACATCAGGAGCTTTCGGTAGTTTTCGCTCTCTACACTATGAGTACGTTCGTATAGCTCATCAACCCTCAATAGCCCTTCGACAAGAACAAATATCTGATCTGAAACTTCTTTCCTTATATTGTCAAGAGACTCCAACCCTGCCTTTGAAAACACATAAAGCAGTTCGGCCATCGGGGCGGCAGAGCCTATATTAACTTCTTCTTCAAGAAGTAAAGCAGTTTCAATACCTTTAGTCAACACAAACCATTCGGGCGCATTTCCCTGCAAAGATTCAGCCTTTAAAAATATAGAACGCAAATAATCCGTTTCCTCTGGTTTGTTCGAACCTGAATTATTTTTTACTGCAGTTATAAATAAATCTAACCTTTCTAAACTTGAAGTATATTTACTGTTGTCCATTCCCATTTATTTACTTTATTTATTTTATCTTTTACTAAAAACCTATGAAACAAGTGCTTGGCGCATATTGGTCAACTAACTTTGTGCGCAGTGATTATAGTATAACTATAGGCGTTCACAGTAATCACATTTCCGTCAACTACAATATACCAGTTCTTCCCCTTTCTTGTAATTGTTGCCCTAGACAAGCGGATTTTGAATCTGCACCAATCAACTACGTCATCAACATCCAGGCACAAATTCTTTTTGATTCTAATGACACCTAATTCTGTTGTATGTAGTTTTTCCAAATTGTCCAACAAGTTCACTTTATCTTATATTCTTTTCTGATGAATTACTCTGCCATTTCCTCAAATATCGGATTGCAAAATCACACATAAAACAAAAAAGGTGCAACAGCTGTCGCACCTTCAATTCTTTTGTTCACTTCTATTATTAGAAAGCAAATTTTTCAGTCTTGAACTCAGCCATCTTATGCATCTTAGGCACCAACTCCTTATAAAGATCGCTCTGAGTATGTGCGATTAGGGCCTCATTATCTTGCCAAGTCTCACATATCATCATAACATCCAAACGTGTAGAACTCTCAAAAACATCATAAGCTACACATCCAGCTTCTGTCTGCGCATTGTCAACCAACTGCTTGATAAGACCAAGAAGCTCAGCCTGATTACGCTCATCTACCTTGATAAATACATTAAGTCTAATCATCTCTCTTTGTTTTGAATATTAAATATGGGCAAAAATAATACAAAAAATCTAATCTTTCTATAGTTTGAGGAGTTTTATTAAAAAAATAATTCACAAAAAAAGAGAGCGTAATCATACGCTCTCTTTCACTATTATCTAAGAAATAACCTATCTCATCAAAGTGAAGTGGCCGACATACTGCTTGTCCAACTCCTCTATATCAATCTCGTACCAGTAGTCTGTAGCAGGAAGCTTCTCTCCATTGTAAGTGCCGTCGAAACCTTCCTCGTTAGAATAGTTTCCGTCACACTTGTAAACCACGCGTCCGAGACGGTCAAAAATCTTAACTTTTGCAGTAGGATAAATATCAATGTTTCTAATCGCCCATCTATCATTTTGTCCATCGAAGTTTGGAGTAACCAAAACATCTGGCTCTAGAGGTTTAGCCTCTATGACGAAATCAGATTCAGACGAACATCCAATGCTATCAACAAGTTGCAAAGTATGGTTTCCAAATGGTTGCTTCTCCAAAGTTCCAAAATAATCAGTACTTTCAGAAACTACGTTCTTTCCATCGACAAACAAATTGTATGGCTTAGTACCACCATCGACAGAATACTCAACATTTCGTGTATCTGTATCAACTGAGTCAATGCTCAATGTTGGCTGAGGATGAACATCAACTGTAAGCTCTGCCTTTGCATGACAACCTTTAGCATCGTGGTCAATATCACTTGGCAAATCCAAATCGGCGAAAGCTGTATAAGTTGTTGTCTTGTCTGGCCAGATAGTTGGCTTGATTGAGTTAGTTCCGATTGAAGGCTCCCAACGGAAATCTGCGTTAGGCGGCAACAAAGTAACAACCAAATCCAACGGAGTACCCTTACAAATCACAGGATTATCACCCATGAATGCCACACGTAGCTTCAACTGAACCTCTACTACGTGAATGTTCCAAGTTGTATCGTTAGGACATCCAAGAGAGTTAACACCATGACGTGTTCTAACATAATCTCCAGCTGTCTTGAATTCTTCTCCAAACAAAATCTGGTCGCGACAAATCAACGTATCGAAAGGTCCCACTGAACCACTAGGATAGATTGTTATGTGTGCCCTTGAAATACTATCACATCCGAGTACAGAACCATTCTTGATTGTATCAGAAACAACTGCATCCATAGGATCGCGATAAATCTTCTGTCCGAACTTCACAACTACTTCAGGTCCTTGGCAAATAGGATCCATCTCTATAACTGGAGGCATATTCTTCTCAGGTACAAGAATGTTAGGAGTTACGACACTATCACATCCGTAAATTGACTTTAGAGTGACCTTGTTACCTTTGAATTGACCAGGAGTGTTGAAAGTTCTACCCTGGAAAGTTTCTCCTAGACAAACGATTTCATCCACTTCCATATCATAAGTAGGGTGAACCAAAAGGACTTGCTTGTATTTACAATTCAAAGAATCTATCTCAACTTCAAGCCTTCCAGTTTCGTCCACATTAGAATAAGCTGTACCATTATACTTCTGACGCTGGCAAAGATCCTTAGTAGGAAGATTAGGACTTTCAATTACACGCAAATAATAATCCTGCTTAGTGGAAACACATCTTGTTTCGCTATCAACATCAATCTTTTCGATTTTTGTCTCTAAAAATTTGTCTCCAGGCTCTTTATTGTCTTCATTCACACAAGTTTCATCATATACTGGATCAAGGACCTTGTACTTGTACTCTGTTACATAGAACACAATAGAACCCTTATCAACCTCAGTATCTGTAGATTTCAAAGTATGGCTAAGAATAGTCTTTGTTTCTCCCTGACAAATTGTAACATAGCACTTATCCTTCTGCTCGTTGATCTCGAACACCTGCTGGATCGAACAGAAGCTATTGTCCATATTACCAGATGTAGCAACAGTCAGTCTATAGAAACCGTTTCCCTGTCCGTTAGTATTGTCCTTTTCGAAAGCCTCGATTGTATAAGGCATATTGCTGCCCGACTTGTATGTACCAGTAGTCTTAGTTACCCAAGGGCCTTTCTTGGAAGAACTATATTCCCAACGATACTTAACATTAGAAAAATCATCTCCAAAGAAATTCTTGAAATTATCCATATCATACTCTGCAACTAGATCTACAGGTTTCTTGTATGAATAATCTGTGGAATTACTAATCGAAAGAATTGGTTGCTCAACCTCAATCAAAATGTCGTCCATAGCGAAGTCCCAACCTGGCATAGAGTGACAGTTAATCGCAAAAATCTTGAACGACACACTTGAATAGTCTGCACTTTCAGGAACCTTGAATGTAACCATTTTCTGAATCCAATCCAACTCACCTGTCTTAGATCTGAAAATATCTTCATAGTCTCCACCTGCCAACAAATCTCCTGTTGGAGTATAAATACCGATAGAAATCAAGCAATCCTCATCATCCTCCAAAGCTGCCAAATTAGCAAACCAACAAGAGAATCGGAAATTAACTCCCGTACAAGAAATAGGCAAAGACTTTTCAAACACTCTAAACTCATCATCCTCAGAAATCACATCGAACATCATGCTATATCCTTTAGTCTTATCGTTAGGATAAGTATGGTCACTACCATCCACCCAGTGGCAGTCGGCCATCGCACTGTACGAACCAGCTTTAATGTCTGCAGTACTTTTAGCCAAGAAATACTTTCCAGCCGAAGCTCCATGTTTGTATGTGCTTAGAAATGGCAAGTCTGTAATGATTTCATCAGAAGAAGGCTCTTTTGTACACATACCTCGATCAGAAGACGAATCTCCACCGAAGTCCATACGGAACACATCACGCCATTCCTTACCTCCTGCCGCACTTGCGTTTATAGAAAACGATATAGCCAAAGCAGCTATACAGAATTTTAATATATGTACAAATTTAAACTTCATAATATCAAAGCCTTAAAAATTCCCTATTATCATTGTTTTATAAAATCCCTTACCGCATACAAAATGCGACAATAAACACATGGCAAATATAATTCTATTTTTAATAAATGCAAAACTTTTAGAGTTTTTTATTCAAAAAAAATAAAGCGTGAAGCAGAAGCTCCACGCTTTAAATATTTATTAAACCTAAAATTATCTACAGAAATGCTGTGTCTTACAGAACGAGTATCCTAGCATAACCTCGTGAGTACCCGAGTTGTGGCGTACAATACCTGTCAACGCAAGTGTATATGCATAACCGATGTTGACCTTCTTGATCGAAACACCTCCCATTGCGGACAATGACAATGGATGAGCTCCTCCAACCTCTGGATTTACATCGTTCTGCGCGTCAAGAGTATGACGGTAAAGCAACTGCAACCAGTAACCTAGGTTGTTGTCAGGAATATCCTGCATGAACTTCAAGTGAAGGTCCAACTGACGATCCTTGTTAACATCCGCCTTGAACATCATTCCTGGCTCAAACACCATCTTGTTTCCTAGCTGGAAATCATATCCTGTGAAGAAGAAGAATGAAAGCGGACGCTTAGGCTCCTCCTGTCCCAACTCAACCATTTCAGTTGGAATAAGATTTGCAACGCTTAATCCAGCGAAGTAGTTGTCCCACAAGAAGTAAGTACCTACATTAGCATTGAAGTAATAACCCTTGTCACGACCTCCATTTGCAACGGCATTGTCCAACTGGGCCATTTCATCCATGTACAAATCCTCGTCAAAAGTAAAGTGAGACACAACACCAGACACACCGAATGACAACTGTCTAGTTGTAGCGTTCTGCTTCATCATATATCCACGAGTACTACCACCCGACAATGGAATATGATAAGCTAGCGACACCTGGCCACCCTGACGTTTCGACCAACCGTTCTTATCGTTATATACGTATGCACCTATACCCAACTTGTCAAGTCCGTTCCTCAATCGAGTTCTGAAACTTAGCGTTTGTGTCATAGGAGCATCCTGCATTCCCATCCACTGGAATTTACCTGTAAGCATAAAGTGCGTACAGCGTTCAGCTCCTGCTACTGCCGGATCAACGAGGTAATAATTGTAATAATACTGATCAAAAACAATTTCCTCTTGAGCCTGTAGCTCTGTGTTAAATAGCAGAGCCGTTAGCAATGCTACTAAAATGTGTTTTATCTTCATTTTTCAACTATTTTGCAACAGTTTGTAAACAATGGTAATTAGAATAAAAGTTAATTCTAAAAAGCACCTTATTATTTTTTGTTTGGCAAATATAAATAAGAATTTAGAATAGACAAAGAAATTTTTAAAAATTTTAACATTTATATCTTAATATGCCGCTTCATCACCCTTTATCATGTTATAAACAGTCAAAAAGATAATTTTAATATCCAACCAGAAAGACCAGTTCTCGATGTACCAGACATCCCTTTCCACACGTCCTTCCATCTGGCTTATCTCGGAAGTTTCACCTCTGAATCCTGTAACCTGCGCCCATCCTGTAATACCAGGTTTTGCAAGGTGTCGAACCATATAGTCCTCGATAAGTTTTGAGTATGTGTCGGTCTGCGACACCATGTGCGGACGCGGGCCAACTATACTCATGTCTCCGAAGAGTACATTTATGAATTGAGGCATTTCATCCAAGTTTGTCTTTCTCAAGAATGCTCCGACAGGCGTAATTCTGGAATCTCCCTTAGTCGCCTGAACTTTGTCAGCGTCATTATTAACCTTCATTGTACGGAACTTCCAGCAATAGAAATCCTTTCCACTCTTACCGGTTCTCTTCTGTTTGAAGAAGATTGGACCCGGAGAAGAACACTTAATAGCAACTGCGCAACAAATGAAAATAATAGGGAAGAGAGTAATTAGGAATCCCAACGAGAAACATAAATCAAACACTCTCTTGACAATTCTGTTCGAAAGGTTCTCCAAAGGCTCCTCTCTAAAGTCCACCAAAGGAAGGTTCTCCATAAACTGAAGAGAAACCTTTTTCTTGATGAATCTCTTGAAGTCCGGCACAATGTAGCACCTGATGAACTTGCTCTCTGCCTGCTTTAACAAAGGCACAACCGCACGATCATCTCCCGAAGGAAGTGCACATATAACCTCGGCAACCTCGCCCTTCTTTATCACTTCCAACGCATCGTTCAAATTACCCTTCACCAACGAGGCGTCAACCTTGTACGCTTCGGGCAATCGGTCATCATAGAAACCGCAGAAATTGTAACCATAGGCGATATTTGAAATCAACTTATTGTAAACTTCTCCGGCAACCTGTCCTGCACCTAGAACTATCACTTTCTTTTTGTTTCCTCCGTGTTCCCTATACAGCTTCAGCACCGCGCGACATAGCAGCCTCCAAGAGCTGGCAGCCAAAAAGAATATTAGGAAGAAAAATACAAGGAACGATAGCGGCAAATAAACCTTGACGCAGCACACCACAATCAACAACAGCACTACAAAGATCAAAACTGTCTTTGACACTCTCGTAAGAATACTCTCTACGGGAGCAGAACGCTTGTCCAAGATTATTCCAACCTGAGATACGCCAACCATATAGGCCAAATTGACTATGGCGTACATCAATATTTTTGCGTCAGAAATCGGAAAAGCCACCTTGAAATGGGTGGAAAGAATTCCTAGCAAAAAGTTTAGAAGGAAAAACTCACCAAGAACTACAATTATCTTGACAAGAAAACTATTTCTCGAAGTAGTAAGCACTTTCTTTCGTTTAATTATTTTCCCTAAATCAATTATAAATGTAACTCTCCCGAAAAACTGCATTGGCAATTTTTAAATGAGAGCAAAGGCAAATTTAGAGCAAAAAATACATACTCAACAAAAAATACAGGGAAATTTTATTAACAATTCGCTATTTTTTTCATTTTGTTCCATCAAATTGAACAATCTGGGGCTATACGGGACGTATTCTCTTTTCCACAAAATATAGAGGGCGTTTCTTAACCTCCTTATATATTTTTCCAATGTACTCCCCCACTACACCGAGTGCCAACAATATGGCACCGCCCAAAAACCATACACTTATCAAGAGCGATGTCCAACCGGGAATTGTGTAATGGTTGAAATGGGACACAAGTGCATACACAATAGCTGCAACTGCAAGAACTAGGAAAAACACTCCAAAACCAACAATCATGCGCAAAGGCTTGACAGAAAAGGAAGTTATTCCGTCTATAGCAAAGTTGAACATCTTTGACAACGGGTATTTGCTCTCACCTGCAAAGCGCTCCCTTCTATCGTAATATACGCAGTCCTCAGAGAAACCGACAAGACGGACCATTCCCCTAAGGAAAAGGTTTCGCTCCGGCATGCTAAGCAGACACTTTAGCGCATCCTTTCCCATCAATCTGAAATCTGCATGATTATATACCACATCTGCCCCCATGCTTGACATCATTTTATAGAAGCCCTGCGCAGTTGACCGCTTGAACACTGTATCTGTAGCACGTTCCTTCCTGACACCATAAACAATTTCCACACCCGAATTGTACTTATCAACCATCAGAACTATTGCGTTTTCATCATCCTGCAAATCTGCATCAATGCTCACGACAGCGTCAGCCCATTCGACAGATTCAACCAAACCAGCCCATAGGGCATTTTGGTGACCGGCATTATGAGCAAGTTTCAAACCGCATACAAACTGATTGCTCCTGGACAAATCCTCGATAATTGGCCAGGTCTTGTCCTTACTGCCGTCATCAACATATAGGATTCTTGCCTCATTTATTTTATTCTCTTTGATCATTGACTCAAAGAGGGCTGACAATCTTTGTGTAGTTTCCATTAAAACCTCTTCCTCGTTATAACAAGGAACCACAACCATCAGTTTATTTGCTCTCAATTCCATTTGTCTGATTTTTTTTGAAAACGAACCTTACCAACAGAAAATTTATTGGCACAGCAATCAAGAATACGGGTATGTTTGCAATTTTCTCGCTGACTCCGACCCCCAAGAAAAGGTTGAGGAGCAAAAAATGAAGCAACATATTGACACCATGGGCGGCACAAAAACCTGTAAACTTCTTTAGCGACACTGTACTGTTGAAGGTAAAATAAGTGGTAAGGAAGAAATTTACTATCAACGATATGGTGTAGCCTGCAAAGTATGCAATGTTAGCATACAACTTATTGCTCGATGAATCACCTAAAATATACAGAATCAAGTAATAAATACCCCAATGCAGTAGAGTTGCGAACACACCGACTGCACCGAACTTTATCATCTCCTTATATTTGTTCTGAATTTCCATTACAAACTCTAATTTTGTTTCAAAGCCTCTGCGCTCTGCATCGAAAAGAACAAGAAATCTTTTAGTTTCGCTACAGAATCAGCAACTGTCTTTCCTGCAAATGTTGTGCCATTCATCCTATAGACGTGTTCGTCACCACTGTTTGGAGAATACAAATACAGATTACTGCTATCCAAGGCACAAAGCATATTGTCTGCACTAAAGACAATCTCGCTTCTTTTCTCATTCAACAAATTCTTGCCAAAGCCCTGATAATCATAATCACAACCTATCAACCCCATGATTGTCGGCATGATATCACACTGGCAACCCAAACCGTCAATTATCTCGGGAGTACATCCCTTGTAATACACAATTAAGGGGATTTGATTGCTGCTTAGTGGGATTTCGCACTCTGGAGTTCCCACTATTTTGCCGTGGTCAGCAAGGAATACGAACAAAGTGTTCTCAAACTTAGGGCTTCTGCTGTATCGTTCGAAAAACTTTTGCAGGCATTGGTCTGCATACTCGACTATAGCCAAGTCACGCGCCTCGTTTCTTGATTTGAATCCGTCTGGGAAGACATAGGGCGGATGGTTGCTGATTGTAAGAATTGTTGCAAAAAATGGTACCGAGTCGCTCAAAGACAGCAATTCGTCTGCAGAATACTCGAACAAATAGTCATCAGAAACACCAAAATGATTAACTATCTTATCGCTTGGATAGTCCTCCTGTGAACGAATGTTATCGAAACCATTAGTTCTGAAAAAGGCGTTCATATTGTCATATTGGCTTTCATGAGTCATATAGAAATATGTCGAGTAACCTATTGACTTCAAAACCGTAGGCAGACCATGAATCTTTGGTATCACACTTCCCTTCATTGCATTACGGTCCATTATGGCGGGCAAAGAATAAAGAGTAGCGGTTATTCCATGATTAGTATGATTCCCTGCAGAATAGAAATTGTTAAAGAACAAAGAATTATGAGCCAATGAATCCAAAAAAGGTGTCAAATTATTGGGATTACCAAACTCTGACATCAATCTCGCAGACATACTCTCCATCATGACAATAACTATATTGGGTTTGCTCAATACAGAAGAATCAGCCTTAATATGACGAAGGATGGAATTGCCTTTACTATTGACACCAAAGTATTCCTTTAATTTTGCAACTGCCTCGCTGTCATCCATAAGGGACAATCTCTTGTTCTCCTTTCTATTGGCATCAAGGGTACTCGTCAGTAGGTTGAAAGTTGGACTAACACCGAGCTGATTTAGGAAAGGGTCATTGCAGAAATATGCAGCACTAACCTTAATCGGATTGTAACCTGTTCTGCCTCTAATACCAAACACGCACAATGGAATAAGAACCAAAGCTAGCAATACAGTCTGCCAATAACTTTCAGTCTTTTTGTCATTTATGGTAGCAAAAAAAATCTTCTCGCTTCTATAAACAACATAGGCAAACAAGAATAACAGAGTAAATCCCAATATAATATACATCACAAAAGAAATCTCGGAAAACATCATTCCAAGATTGGTGGAGAACTCTGCTGACCACTGGAACACAGAAGAGTTTATATTCCTGAAAAAATATGCAAAATATGGGATGTTAGACGCACTTACTGAAATTACTAGACCAAAAAGAGCGAACAGAAACCAAGCGATAAACTTTGAGAACCATCTTGATTTATATTCACACAAAGATGCGACAAATACAAGCACCAAAGGAAGAATCAACACATAACACGAAATGACTGTGTCAAACCATATACCTCTGAGAAACGCTCCGCACCATAAACCTGAATTATCTGCTCCCTCCTTGCTCAAAAGGTCGAAACAGCTGACAAACTCAATACCTCTCAGCAATGTAGTAGCCACCATTGACACTCCTGCAATAAAGAGCAGATATTTTACATAGTGTAGAAAAAGTTTCATTGTATATTACATACAAAAAAGCAACTGAAACAATAATTCAGTCGCTCTTATGTTTACATTGTTAAAGGCAATTATCTATCCGCAAAATACTCGTCCTGATCATATGTTGACAACCCCTCAAGCTCGTCCTCATTGAAATTACCCTCATAGTCATCCAAAAATGATGAATCATAGTCGTCTGAAGATTTGGACTTCTTATTCAAATCCTTCATCACAGACTCAATGTCGCCGATGTTGTCGAACATGTCCATCTGCTTTGGAGCATCCGCAACAGACTTTGAACACTTAGGAGTGGAGAGTGTACCTTTCTTCATACCAATAAGTTCCATGAAGAATGATCGCTCGTTCAATGTGTCATACACAAACAGGACTCTGTCACCTTTCTCCTTAACAAACTCGTTTAGGCGAGTATCAGCCATAGTATATATATCCTCGTCAGCACGAAGATGCATATCAGCAGACATTACAACTTCCTCCTGCATCTCCCAATATTCATCACAAATCCAGAAAGAAGTAAGCTGGTCCTTTGTATAGCCAACAGAATCAAGAATAGCGTCATTTAAGTCAATAAACAAAGCCTCTGAATCAATTTCAATCTCACGCAAGAACTTCTTGCTCTCATCAGTAGTGACTGAAAAAGTGTATATCATATCTTTTAATATTTTAATTCTTGTTCAATAGATGCCAAACTTCTTGACAGTTCCTTGTCTGTAGAAAGAAGATCTTTGACAGCCCGTATAGCATGAATAACAGTAGAATGGTCTCTGTTTCCTATCAAGCTGCCTATATCAGAAAGAGAACGAGTAGTGTACTTTCTAGCGAGGAACATAGCAACCTGGCGAGCTGTTACAACGTCTCTCTTTCTACATTTAGTTGCTATATCAGTCACTGACAAGTTATAGTGGCGACAAACACAATCGGTAATATCGTCTATTGTAAGCTGCTTCTCGGAAGAACCAACGATGATGTCAACTACTTCTCTGGCTATATCAAATGTTATAGGCTCACCTGTTTCGATAGACTTTGCGCAGATACTTGAAATTACTCCCTTCAAGACACGCACATTGTCAATAACATTCCTTGCTATATACTCAACAATATCCTGAGAGAACTCAACACCTTGATTTCTCAACTCATTATTAAGGATATCAACTTTAGTATTGAAGTCAGGAACACCAAGAACACCTGTATAACCGGACTGGAATCTCGAAATGATACGGTTATCCAAAGTCTTTAGATCTTTTGGGAGTGTATCGGAAGTAAGAACCACATGGCGACCAGTCTGCTGCAACTGATTGAAGATATTAAAGAATGCAGACTGCGTTCCATTCTTACCTTCAAGTTCCTGTATATCATCTACGATTAGGAAATCCAGTGACGCATAGAAATTCAAGAAGTCAGGAATACATTTGTTCAAAGTAGCCTGCTGATACTGCAACATGAACTGATTAGACGAAACATAAAGAACATTCTTGTCTGGATTAATCTGTTTGACTCTCCAACCAATGGCCTGGGCCAGATGAGTCTTTCCTAAACCAGAAGGACCGAAAATAAACATCGGATTCCAGTTTGTTCCTGGATTTTCTGCAATCTTGTAACCGATTGCACGAGGCCCACGATTACAGTCACCAGCAATATATGAATCGAAGGTGAACTGCTCGCTCAAATGTGGATCCACCTGAAACTTTGTCCGTCTAGTTGGATCGTAGTTACTCTGTATATTGGGTGTCTCTCTTGCAGGCACTTCGATTTCAGTTCTCTTCCCTGGAGCATCTACAATAGGAATTTTGAAGTTCAAGGTCTTGATACCATGGAACACTTTTGCCAACGTAACCTTATAGAGTTGCATGAACTCTCTTTGAATTTGTGTCGCAAACATTTCGCTAGGAATACCCAATACCAATACCTTAGTCTCGTCATCAAAAGTAAGTGCTTTGATAGGGGAAAACCAGTGTTCAAAACTATCTTTTAAAACGTTGTCCCTGAATATAATGAGACACTCGTTCCATTTTTCATTTAGTATATTTTCGTCAATTAAAGCCATTATGTGTTCTTAGTTTCGTTCTTATATTCAATAAATATGTCCTTATTTGTCCTCTCTCTTGTCGTCTTTCTTCTCTTTTCTCTGAATCAACGAGAACTGAACATATCTCTTAGGATTCCTCTCCAAATCCTGCAACAATGAGCTTGCATTATTCGTTGCAGAAGTCAAATTATTATACAATGCAGGATCCTTCAAAAGCAGGCTGATCGTACCCTTTCCATTCTGCATCTCGTCAGCCAAGCCGTTTACACTCTCAAGCGTAGAGTTAACCTTGTTGAATGTCAACTTAAAGTCAACCTGACTCAAATTTGTAGTCATTGTATTCATATTGGCAGCAATTGCCTTAGCATCCTGCATAAAAGGAGCAATATCTCTGTCCATCATAACATCTAGTTTTCCAGATGCCTTCTTTATGCTTAGGCTTGCATCGCTGAAATTATTTAATGCCGAGACAAGAGCCTTATTCTCAGAGACTGTACGAAGGGAAATAATCAAAGAGTCAAGCTGAGGGATAAGTTCAGCAACTCGAGGCATAACCTCCTCTGTTACTGCATCCAACACACCTGGCACAGCTAGAGAAGCGATTGTATCACCACGCTTATAGTACTTTCCGCTTCCGTCAAAATTCAAATCAAGAGCAAGACTTGCTCCTCCCATCAAACCTGTATTTAAAAGCACTTTACTACCTTTCGGAATAGTTAGCTCATCATCAAGCTGAAGGATAACGACAACCCCGTCTGTAGGATCAGCATAATTATAGTCAATCTCGTGAACATGACCAACGCCATATCCTCTTGAAGTTATAGACGAACTCTCAAGCAATCCTTTCACGTCCGCAAACTTGGCATAATAGTAATTAGTAGGGCGCATCATGTTGATTCCCTTCAAATAATTTATACCAAAAAACAGAATAGCGACAGTCACAACGACCATCAGACCTATCATTGATTCTTTTTTGTACTTAAAATCCATCTCTAATATCTATAATTGCTTCTCTTACTATTTTAAATATTGTGTTGCAGCCTTACCCGAAAGTCTCTCTCCGTTTCTATAGACGACAATGAAAGCGTCGGGGAAATCCAGAACAACCTTTTGCTTCAGCATTTTCACGTCAGCAAACTTTGCCTCCTTGCCGTACATGTACTTATACAAGTTTCCTTGCTTTTCTTCGAACACAGGAGTACAACGCTTAAACACTGTGGCACTAGAGGAATAATGCTTGTTAGAAGAAAACAGCTGAATTCGGTAGAACACCTCATCCTGACTATTGGTCTTTACAGTCCTGTCAGCCACCTCTTCTAACTCCTTTAATGGTTTTGAAGAGTTTGTGTCTGCAATTGTTTCTTCAATCAAAGGCTGGCTCTTTCGTTGAAGTTCATCCTTGTACTGCATTATAGCCTCATAAATACTTTTGGCCAAAAGTTCCTGGTTATCTTTCTTAGACAAATAGACTTCCTCCAAAACATTAGAGACATAGCCAATTTCAATCAAAACACCAGGCATAAGGATATGCTTGAGCACCCAAAAGTTAGCCTGCCTGACATCTCGGTCGCTTCGGTCAGTATTTGCACGAAACCTACCTTGAACCATTTGTGCAAGTCTTATACTCATCTCGCCTCCGCTACCTGCATCGAGCATCATATTGCTTAGGATAAAGTTCTCATCAGAACCGTCAAAGTTGTATTTGCTCTTATAGTTCTCCTCAAGTTCGGCAACCTTATTCTCTCGGACAGATACATCATTACGACTTTCTCCTAATGTATATGTCTCTACTCCATTTATGGCTCTGTTCTCTGCAGCATTCGAATGTATGGAAACGAATAAATCTGCATTAGCCTTGTTAGCGACAACAGGACGGTCTGCCAAAGGAATGAACACATCAGTTTTTCGAGTATAAAGCACCTCAATATCCTTTTCAGCTGACAACATCTTGCCAAGCATCATCACGACTGAAAGATTTACATCCTTCTCTTTTAGCTTCAACTTGGAACCAAGAGCTCCGCAGTCTTTGCCTCCATGACCAGCATCCAAAACAACCTTGAAAGACGCTGCATTCATGCAAAAAGCAAGCGACAGAAAACAAGTAGTCAACAAACTTCTTAACGAATTGAGTTTCAATAATTTTAAGTAAGTCATTGCTTATTGTCGTAAAATTAGTTCTCTGTTATTCTTTCAAAACAAATGCAAATATCGAAAAAAAATTGATTATTATCAAGAATTTCGATCAAGAATTTTCAAAAAAAACGAACAGAAAGAAAGGTGTAGCAAAAAACAATGAGGGTAAAAGAAATAATATTAGTAAGCCAGGCAGAAAAAAGAAAGGCTTCGAGAAACAAAAGTTCTCGAAGCCTTATATTCAAGTTTAGAACCAGAATTATTCCTGGTTAAGAGTAAATCTCTTGAATGAAGCAACAGAGATGCCGTTCTTAGCAACGAACTCCTTAACAGAAATCTTGCCAGCCTCATCACCGCCACCCTCGTACTTCTGCTCAAGAAGTGTACACTCCTTAAAGAACTTAGACATACGACCGTCAACGATCTTCTCAACCTTAACCATGTTGATGTTAGCAGCAGCCTCAGCACCAACCTTAGCGATAATCTCGCGAGCCTGGTTAGCCTGCTCCTCAGTCAACCAACCCTTAGCCATGTTAGAATTGATATGATCCTCGCTGTCAACGTGAGCTGGATTAATACCTGCCTTCTTGATAGCGATCTCAACTGCACGGTCAACCTCCTCCTTCTTAGTCTTCTCGATTGCGATAGCACGCTCGCTGTCCTTAGTTGACTGAGGAATAGAAGCCTCGTCAAGAGCAGCTGGAGCCATAGCAGCAACGTGCATAGCAACACCACGAGCAGCCTCATTGTTAGCGCCGGCCTCGTTGAATGCAACAATTGTAGCAAGCTTGTTACCTGGGTGAACGTAGAATATTGTAGAAGCACCGTTTACTACCTCGTAAGCACCCATCTCCATCTTCTCACCTGTAACACCTGAACGCTCAGCGATAAGGTCAGCGATAGAACGACCGTCGATAGTAGCTGCAAGTAGAGCGTCCTTATCAGCGATCTTCTGAGCCAAAGCAAGGTCAAGAATATTCTTAGTTAGAGCGATGAAATCAGCGTTTTTAGCAACGAAGTCTGTCTCGCACTTGATAGCAACGATAGCTGCGAAATCACCGTTAACACCGGCAAGAACACAACCCTCAGAAGCCTCACGGTCACTTCTCTTAGCTGCGATAGCCTGACCACGCTTACGGATTAGCTCGATAGCCTTGTCCATATCTCCATTAGCCTCAGTAAGTGCATTCTTACAATCCATCATACCTGCGTTTGTAAGATCACGAAGCTTCTTTATATCTGACATTGAAACTGCCATAATTCTCTTTCTTTAAATTTTGTGATTAATAAAACAAAAAAGAACCTCGAATCAGCCTCAAAAGAAGAGCCGTTTCGAGGTTCGTTTCTTTATCTCAAAGACCCGAAGGATTACTCCTCGCTCTTAGTCTCTGACTTCTTAGCACGAGTGCGGCGTGGCTTAGCCTCTACAGCCTCACCATCCTCAACCTTCTCTACCTTTCTCTCGTCAAGACCCTCCTTGATAGCTGAATTAACAGCGTTAAGGATAACCTCGATAGACTTAGTAGCATCGTCGTTAGCTGGGATCATGAAGTCAGCAACATTAGGGTTTGAGTTAGTATCTACGATTCCGAATACAGGAATACCTAGACGCTTAGCCTCCTTAACAGCGATGTGCTCCTTCAAAACATCGATAACGAAAAGAGCTGAAGGAAGACGAGTAAGATCGGCAATAGAACCAAGGTTCTTGTCAAGCTTAGCTCTCTGACGAGAGATCTGAAGCTTCTCACGCTTAGAAAGATTGTCGAAAGTACCATCGCTAATGTTCTTGTCGATAGTAGCCATCTTCTTAACAGCCTTACGAATTGTAGGGAAGTTAGTCAACATACCACCAGCCCAACGCTCAGTGATGAATGGCATACCTACCTCTGTAGCCTTGTCAGCTACAACCTGCTTTGCCTGCTTCTTAGTAGCGACAAATAGGATTTTCTTGCCCGATTTAGCAATCTGCTTCAATGCAGCAGCAGCCTCGTCGATCTTAGCTACTGTCTTGTGAAGATCAATAATATGAATACCATTGCGCTCCATGAAAATGTAAGGAGCCATAGCTGGATTCCATTTCTTCTTAAGGTGACCAAAGTGGCATCCTGCCTCAAGAAGCTCATCAAAATTTGTTCTTGACATTTTGTTTTTCGTTTACTTTCTTGTAATTAAATCAACGACTTGGTAGCTCAAAAATACTATCAGAGATCCAAACCGTTTAGATACTAAACACGTAAAATCCAAAGGAACAAGTCCAATAGATTAACGCTTACTGAACTGGAACTTACGACGTGCCTTAGGCTGTCCTGGCTTCTTACGCTCAACCTCACGGGCGTCACGAGTAAGGAATCCCTTAACCTTAAGTGCAGACTTGTTATCAGCGTCAAACTTAACCAATGCACGAGCGATAGCAAGACGAAGAGCCTCAGCCTGTCCCTTGATACCACCACCATCTAGGTTAACCTTAACATCGAACTTCTCAGCTACGCCAAGCTCATTAAGTGGCTGTAGAACTACATACTGCAAAAGTCCTGAAGGGAAATATGTAGCAAGCTCCTTCTTATTAATTGAGATAGAACCATTACCCTCTGTAAGGTAAACGCGAGCAACAGCTGCTTTTCTTCTACCGATTGCGTTTATTACTGCCATAGATCTTTTTACTTAAGTGAGTTTAAATCGATCAACTTAGGTTGCTGAGCCTGCTTGTCATGCTCCTCACCTACATACACATAAAGATTACCAAGAAGCTTGTCAGCAAGGCGATTCTTAGGAAGCATACCCTTTAGAACCTTTCTGTACAACTTGATAGGATCCTTCTTCAACATCTCAGCTGGAGAAGTCTCTCTCTGACCACCTGGGTAACCAGTGTAGTGCAAATAAACACGATCAGTCATCTTTAGACCTGTTAGCTTAACCTTGTCAGCGTTGATGATGATAACGTTGTCACCACAATCTACGTGAGGAGTAAAGCTTGGCTTGTACTTACCACGAAGCAACTTAGCCACTTTAGAACCAAGGCGACCAAGCACCTGATCCTTGGCATCAACAACAACCCAGTCCTTCTTTACTGTGTTCTTGTTAGCAGAAATGGTTTTGTAACTTAAAGTATCCACTCTAATTTTGTTTTTAATTAATCTTCTGACTTCTCCATCGGGCAAATGAATCGGTCAATTATTATTGTTTCTTAACTTATGGATAATAATTCGAGGTGCAAAGTTAATACTTTTTTTATAACTAAAAAATATTTGGCAAAGATTTTTTGAAGATGTTTTCTTTCATAAGCCCGAGCGGGCTTCGTCCAGCACCTATTCTTGACAGGAAAATCCAAAGAATAATACGGAATCAGAACTTTTTCTCAAAACATCTTTCTTTTCTAACCAAAATTTTATTTCAAAAGCAAGGACAAGGTTTTTTCTTATTCTTAAGGGAATCGGCAAGGTTTTGGAAACTATATTTAGGAAACAAATAAGAAACAGACAATGTTAAACAAACAAAGGTGCGCACCCGAAACGAATGCGCACCTTATATTCTAAAAGCAATTTGGAATTACTTCCAAGCCTCGATGATCTGCATGAAGTCAGCTGCCTTAAGAGCTGCACCACCGATCAAACCACCATCGATGTCTGGCTGAGCGAACAACTCAGGAGCGTTGCTACCCTTACAAGAACCACCGTAAAGGATTGAAGTGTTGTCAGCAGTAGCCTGGTCATACTTAGCAGCAATAGAAGCACGAATAGAAGCGTGAACCTCCTGTGCCTGAGCTGAAGTAGCTGTTAGACCTGTACCGATAGCCCAAACTGGCTCGTATGCGATAACAACCTTAGCGAAATCTGCTGCAGAAAGAGTGTAAACAGCTGCCATCTGACCCTCGATAACTGACTTGAATGTGTTAGCCTCACGCTCCTCCTTAACCTCACCTACGCAGAAGATTGGAGTTAGACCGTTAGCCAAAGCCAAGTTAAGCTTCTTGATAAGAAGTGCGTTATCCTCACCGTGGTACTGACGACGCTCTGAGTGACCAAGGATACAGTACTTAGCACCTGTTGAAGCAACCATGCTTGCAGAAACCTCACCTGTGAAAGCACCCTTCTCGTTTGCTGAACAATCCTCAGCACCAACACCGATAACTGAACCCTTTACAGTCTCAGCAACAGCTGCAACTGAAATGTATGGAGTACAAACTACAACATCACACTTAGGAGTCTTGCCAGCCAATGCAGCCTTCAAGTCGTTTGCTAGAGCGATACCCTCCTGAAGAGTAGTATTCATCTTCCAGTTTCCTGCTACGATTTTCTTTCTCATTTTCTTAAAGTTTTTATTTAGTTGGTGCAAAATTAACAATTTAATTATAACTAAACTGTGATTTTTGCTAATTTTCTATCTAAAAGTTAATCTTCGGCGTACTTTGCCGATAAAATGTTAAGGAATTCGGCGAATGACTTTACCGCATTTTCTGTTTCAGCGGTAACATCTTTACCGGACATCTTCATTAGGGAGACTTCATATATAGCCGTAAGACAAAGCTCTATGTCGTTGACCTCAGCACCTGACTGGTTCTTTGCACGGAACTCTTTCAATGCCGGAAGAATCTTGAAGAACTGTGCATTGTACTGCATCTGATCTGGAGTCTGCAACAACTGGTTGTGAAAACTGTTCAAACTCTCTATCTCAGCATTCAGAAAATCGAGGTGTCCACCCTGCTCCTTGTTCTCGTTCCTCATCATTGCTATCAGGTTTTCATACCAAGCCTTAATTTCCGCCTTAGTATTCTCGTCACATTCGTAACGGCTGATAACATTAGCCTCAACCTTAGCCATATCAAGCTGCAAGGCGCGAATGATATCCTCCTGATGCCACATATATAATATGTAGTTGGCAACGCTAGTCTGCTTTAGTTTCTTTGATATAAGCATATTGTTCTTACTTGACTAAAAATCATCATCATCGTCCTCGGAATCGTCAAAAGGATTCCAATCCCAGTCGTCGCTCATGAACTGAGGCTCGACATAATCTGTAATGTCTCGCCTGTCCTTCTTGGTTGGGCGTCCAGTACCTCTGTCTCTCTGTCCGAAAGAAGAGTACTTACTTAGTTCGAGCATCTCCAACTGGTCTGGAGCTGTGACATTCTCCATAAACTCTGGCACGAGTTTCGCTCCCATTCTGTTTTCAGTGAGAGCCAACACCTTAAAGGAATATGTAATCGGTGCCTTCTTTATTTGAATTATGTCGCCGACCTTTATAGTACGGGATGCCTTCATGGCGTTGCCAGACATCAGAACCTTTCCCTTCTTGCACGCTTCTGCAGCAAGTGTCCTGGTCTTGAACAGGCGTACAGCCCACATCCACTTGTCTATTCTTACCTCCTGAGGTGCTTCCTTCTTTGCCATCGTATTACTTCAAATCCTCCAACATTCTCTTTAGGACTGTCTCTGCGGAGATTTCTCTGTTTGCTGCCTCTGGAATAACCAAAGAGCGCTCACTCTCGATAACCTCGTCAGTAACAATCATATTTCTGCGGACAGGAAGGCAGTGCATAAAGAAACCGTTGTTTGTCAACGCCATCTTCTCCTTAGAGATTGTCCAAGACATATCCTTTGAAAGAATCTGACCGTAATTAGGATCTTGGTATGCACTCCAGTTCTTTGCATAGACGAAATCTGCACCCTCTAGAGCCTTGTCCTGATCGTACTCTACTCTTGCGCCTCTTACGAACTGCTCAGCCAACTCATAGCCCTTAGGATGAGTGATTACGAAATCAACGTTAGCCTCGTTCATGAAGTCAGCGAATGAATTAGGCACAGCCTGAGGCAAAGCCTTTGGATGCGGAGCCCAAGAAAGGACTACCTTTGGACGCTCTACTGTCTTGTGCTCCTCGATAGTGATAAGGTCTGCAAAAGCCTGCAAAGGGTGGCAAGTTGCACTCTCCATAGAGAACACAGGCTTACCAGAATACTTGATGAACTGGTTGATGATAGTCTCCTCGTAGTCGAACTTCTTGCTCTCGAATCTTGCGAAGCTTCTTACACCGATGATGTCGCAGAACGATGCCATTACAGGAATAGCCTCAAGCAAATGCTCGCTCTTGTCTCCGTCCATGATTACACCGCGCTCAGTCTCAAGCTTCCAAGCTCCCTGGTTAACGTCAAGCACCATTGTGTTCATGCCTAGGTTCATACCTGCCTTCTGAGTAGAAAGACGAGTACGAAGGCTGTTGTTAAAGAACACCATTAGAAGAGTCTTGTTCTCTCCCAAATTCTTGAAACCAAATCTATTCTTCTTAACCTCAAGAGCCTCCTTAACTGCAAGGTTCAAATCTCCAAGGTCCTTTACACCAGTATAGTATCTCATTGTTTTCTATTATATATTATAGTATAAAACTCTTTATTACTTTCTTACCTGACCGTTACCCTCGATTACCCATTTGTATGTTGTAATCTCCTCAAGAGCCATAGGTCCACGAGCATGAAGCTTCTGTGTGGAAATACCAATCTCTGCGCCCAAGCCGAACTGAGCTCCATCAGTGAACGATGTTGGGGCATTCTGGTAAACACAGGCAGCGTCAACCATTTTTACGAACTTTGCAAGAGTATCCTTGTTCTCGCTAATGATTGCCTCGGAATGCTTTGAAGAGTACTTGGAAATGTGGTCGATTGCACAGTTTACGCAATTCACAGTCTTAACTGCCATCTTGTAGTCCTGGAATTCGCATCCAAAATGTTCCTCGGTTGCATGCTCTATCAAATGCTTTGGATAGACGCCATCCTTCATCAACTGATCATAGGCTTGATCGTCAGCGTAAAGAACTACATTCTTCTCGCTCATGTCTATACAAAGAGCTGTAAGGTCCGAAAGACGGTCTTTGTTTATAAGCAGACAGTCGAGAGCGTTGCAAACACTAACTCGTCGAGTCTTTCCGTTGTTTACGATTGCTCTACCCTTCTCCAAATCTCCGTCCTTGTCAAAGTATGTATGAACAACTCCGGCTCCAGTCTCGATAACATTTACCTTTGCATTGTCACGAACGAACTTGATAAGTCCTGCACTGCCTCTAGGAATAAGCAAATCTACATAGTCAACGGCAGTCAAAAGGTCAGCTGTAGCCTCTCGACCGGCAGGCATCAAGGCAACGATATTCGGATTGACGCCCTCCTCCTTCAACACCTTGTGAATCAGGTTTACGATTGTAGTATTTGACTCGAACGCATCTGTACCACCCTTAAGTATGCACGCATTTCCGCTCTTCAAACATAGAGAGAACACATCAAAAGTAACATTAGGGCGAGCCTCGTAAATAATTCCAATCACACCGAAAGGAACACTGACTCTCTTGATCTTCAAACCATTTGGAAGTGTAGTCTCCTTGCTTGTCTTACCCAATGGGCTTGGCAAAGAAACAACATTGCGCATGTCAGAAGCTATGCCCTTGATTCTCTCGTCAGTAAGCTTCAATCGGTCATACATCGGATTAGCGGGATCCATCTTAGCCAAGTCTTTTGCATTAGCCTCAATAATAGCAAGAATGTTCTTCTCTGCCTCGTCTGCCAATTTTGAAAGAATAGAGTTTATCTTCTCGTTAGTGATGACATTAAGCTCAGCCGATGCCTTCTTTACTGACTTAAATAGTTCGATGCTATCCATTGTATAAACTTTTTAATACATTTATTTGGTGCAAAGATAATGATTTAATTTATAACTGATAGAACATAAAGCTTTTCTTTTTATTTCAAAATATCATGACATTTGATTTTCTGCAAAGTATGACAAAACAAAATACGGACAGAAAAAACAATCAGAACAACGTATGCAAACAGAATTATATTCCATTTTATGTTTTTCTATATTGTTATTTAACATATATTATGTAATTTTGCATTCGTAGAAAGCAGTTCAAGGTGTTTGGGAAACATCTTGTGTTTTTTATAAACGATGAACATATAGATTTGATTATATCTAAATAGGGAAGTGAGGGTTTCTGCATCCATTGTGCGGAATTAATAGGGAATGGGGTGAGAATCCCCAACAGTCCCGCTGCTGTATGTCTCACAAAAGGGAATATGCAAATGAGCCATTGTACCGAGCGTATGAGAAGGCGCATATTCTGAGACGAGTCAGAAGACCTGCCTAATTCATCACTTTCTTCGTTTTCAAGCTTTGCTAAGGTCGTGGGTTACTTTAGGAAGGCAAGTATTTAGACTATAGTTTATTTTCTTATATCAGTGCTTCTCAAAAAGGAGTGCGAAGGACAAATGTGTTGTATGTTTAGTATAGCACTGAGTCTTTGCAACATGTTTAATTAAATTTTTTTACATGAAGAAAATTTTACTTTTAGTTTCCATGTTCTTCGGAACATTATCAGTGTCAGCCCAGAGTGAAAGCAACAATGGTGCAGACAACAGATTGCTGACTGTCAATTTCAATGACGGAACGTCTGTCAAGTATGCTCTGTCTCCTGACTTGAGAGTCATTCCGTCCAAAGATGTAGTTGTTCGCTCATCGAGTGACGAGCAAACCTACGAGTATGACGCTATCAAGAGCGTGACATTCACAAAAGAGGTAATTTCATCTTTAGGAAACCTGCAGGGAAATGCCCCTGTCGTTGCAGTAAGCCATAACACAGTTTATGGATTCAACTTCAACGGACAGGTTTCTATCTCATCTGCCAATGGCACTGTAGTATTCAAGTCGAACGATTCCAGCTTCACGACACAGCTTGTTCCAGGCATTTATGTAGTGTCATCTTCCAATTATTCACAGAAAATAATCCTTACTAAGTAATGAAAAAAACTATAGCTTTTGTTCTGGGATCCATTGCCCTCTTAGCAACAGCCCAGACATACACAACAATAAACATTGTCAACGGAGACAAGTATTCTGTCAATGTCGATAGTATTACAGAAATCACTTTTACTGATGACGACCAGTCAAACATACCTCCTGTAATCATAGAGAAAGAAGTGCGCGACACAATACAGATTACTGACACCCTTATCAAGGAGGTTGAAAAGATTGTTGAGATTACTGACACAGTACAAGTTACCGACACTCTTATCAAGGAGGTTGAAAAGATTGTTGAGATTACTGACACAGTACAAGTTACTGACACTATAATCAAGGAAGTAGAGAAGATTGTTGAAGTGCGCGACACAGTTGAAATAAACGCACCTCAAAAAGCTCCTTTTGAATACAAGCCAAGAGCAATCAAGGAAAATTCATACGCTTCAGTGGCTGAAATCGTGGACTTTATGCAGGCTCCAGGTCAGTTCGTCAACAACGCCGCTATAACAGGACAAACTGCTGTGCTTTCTCCGGACAACAAGCTTGACATAATCAAATGGGCAGAAACACAATGGTTCCGCAGCACACCTACATACCTTTCTCTTGGTGGTTGGGGAGGTTACGTAACAGGCAAGTTCGACCACTCTGTTCCGGTTACCGACTCACTAGCAATTCAGGGTAATGCTTTCGCAGGAAGCTCAGAGCCAGGAATCGTATGGATTTCACAGGACGTCAACAACAATGGCGTGGCAGACGACCCTTGGTATGCCTTTGTTGGTGCTTCTGAAAGCCAGATAAACAACTATTGGTGCACATACTACCGTCCAGAGAAGGCAGACGGTAATGTCGCTTGGAAAGACATATTTGGCAATGAAGGTACTGTTGACCATAACACATTCCACCCTCAGTGCTATTACCCAGAATACGTTCAGGAAGACAGCTACACACTATTTGGTGCGATTGTAAACTTCGAGCCAATAGACAAAAACGGAAATGGTTCATACTGGGTTAACCCAGAGTTCGAGTGGGGATACGTCGATAATTACGGAAAGGACACAAGAAGCAACTTCACCTATATTCCTCTCTCAGGCAAGTCTAAATTCCTTGACAAGGACGGAAACGAATTCAAGGGCGAGTACATTGACTTTGTAAAGGTACAAACTGGAGCAAACGCCAAAGCTGGCGCTATGGGAGAGAACTCAACCGAGTGTTTCGGAATTTATCAGGCATCACTTAAGGACAAACTTGACGAGGCAAATAAAACATACAAGGCTTCCTCTGAATATACAGCCTTGAAGAATGCCTATGCCGACACATTGAGTGCATTGTCAACAAAGATTAGTGATGAGAACACAATTCTGAAAAACTTAAAGAAGGAACAAACTGCTCTTGCCGACACTGTTGAGTTTATCAAAACCAGCAGAACTTGGACATCTGATTCTCTAATCAAGGAAGATGCATTGAAGGGATTGGCGAACCTTGTTCAAGACTCTCTTGACGCACAGATAGCATACAACGAAGCAAACTCAGCCTACACAGCAAAGAACAAGGAATACACAACGACTAACGCTGCTAAAACAAAGAAGCTAGCAGAGGTAAACAAAGCTAAAAACAATGTCAAAGCTCAGCAGGAGGTTGTTGACTCTCTTGTAAAGAACAATTTGGATTCTTCTTTGGCAGAGGAAGAACTTGCTCAGCTACAAGCAAAACTTGACACATTGAACGATGAGTACAGTGAGCTAACAACTAAAGTTTCAGTTTTATCAGCAGAAAGAACTACATTAAACTCTGCTAAAACTTCTGCTAACAGCGCACTATCGAAGGCAAAAACTGCAGTCAAGAACGAGCGCACAAGAATTGATAACGTCCTTGCTCAATCAGAAACTACTCCAGAGCAGTACGCAGACATTTTGGTACGCTTTTACGACACAACTTCTTTGTTGGAAAGAGCCCAAGAGATTTATGACTCGCTGGTTGATAGCAAAGATACTTTGACTGCCGAGCGTGATGCTGAGATTAACAAAATTAGTTCAAGAATTAGACCTATAAGATAACAATGAAAAGAATTTTAGGAACAGCAATTGTGGTAGCTATGGCTACCGCTACTTCATTTGCTAACAAGTACACAACTATTGTAAGCAAAGATGCGACAATTTCAATACCAGTTGAAAAGATGGACAGTATCATGTTTACGGAGGACGACCAGACATCTGATTTTCAGTTTGCCGTTCACGACACTGTGTTCCAACCGGTTCAGAAGAGTATTCGCACCTCTACATTCGAAGATAATTCAGAATGTTGGGATGCTGACAAGAATACAGTTCTTTGGTCTTCAAAAATTGACAAACTTCAATACATGGGAGAACTTTATGGTTCAAATGCACGTAAATTCTCTACTTTCTACGACCCAGAGACACAACTTCTATCAGGTTTGACTTGTGTAGTTGATACAACTCAGGATGTTTCTTATGGAGAAGCATTTTGGTCAGGAGGTTTTGCTGTCACAAACTATTACTCAAACAGTTACAAACTTGACGAAGTAAGCAAACAACTTGGCGAGGAATTTAGCGCATGGTTCGAAACTCAATTAACAGTTTATGATATTGACAACGAGTCGGCAGGTCACAATTCTGCGCAGTGCTTGATTGGGTATGGATACTATGACGGGTCGGGATTCTCGTCAGACAACAGACCTTCTTTCGCCTTCGCTGACAGTTCATACCATTTTATTTATGGCACACCAGTTTCGGCAGATGTAAAGGTTGCATGCTATTTCGCTCATTCTGTTATAGATGGAGATGACTTCAACGAACCAATCACAAAAGACTCTCGCTTGATAGTAGAAGTTATTGGCTATGACGAAAATGGCAAGGAAACTGGAAAATCTCAGATAGATTTAGTTAAGAATGGCAGAGTGTTTGCTGACTGGCAGACTATAGACCTCACTCCTCTTGGAGATTGCCATATATTCAGATTCAATATAAGGGATTTGGTAGGAGACCAGAGTAACGACTACGGATTGAGTTCTGCAGCATACATAGCTGTCGATAATGTTAAAGTTTTAAGATGAAAAAGCTGCTGGTAATATTCCCATTGCTACTAATCGCATGTTCTTCGGAACATGAAAGCGAAGAGGAGCCACAGCCAAACTATATGCGTGAAACAACCAGCAGTTCTTTTGCTGGTTGCACACGCATTTTTGATTTCGTACAGGCTCCAGGACAGTTTGTCAATGACGCTGCTATTGCAGGACAAAAAACTGAACAAACGAACTTGACGAATGAAAAGGATGCTATAAAATGGGCTAACACTCGCATCTTCGCCAAGTCTGAAGCATTCATATCCCTTGGCGCATGGGGTGGCTATATCGTGGTTGGATTTGACCATTCGGTAGCAAGAGACAACAAGATAGCAGTCCAATCCAACACCTTCAAAGGCAGCAGTGAACCGGGCATAGTATATGTCTCAAAGGACGAGAACGGCAACGGGCTTCCCGATGACAAATGGTATATGATAGAGGGCTCGAGTAAAGACGTGGACACTGACTACGAAGTAACGTACTACAGACCTGACTCTGCGAAGAAATCTGTTCAATGGGTGGACAAATACGGAAACAAAGGAGAGATTGACTACCTTGAAGCATACCATAAACAAGACTACTACTACCCTAGCTATATTTCGGCAGATTCATTAACTCTGCACGGTGCTTGCTTAATGGACTTCAAGCCATACGACAAGTCAGGCAAAGGTGCATATTGGGTAAACCCAGAGTATGATTTCGGCTATAGCGACAACTGCGGAAACGACTTTGTAAAACAAGACGGAAGAATATTGAATATTCTTGAAATACCATCTCAGCTAGAATATATTGACTTTGTTAAAGTGCAGACCGGAGCACAGGCAAAAGCCGGATGGTTAGGAGAAAATTCCACTGAATTCCTTCAAGTATATGACTGGAAACTGTATCAGGAAATCATTTTAGAAAACCAGCTGGACAGAGTACACCCTATTTTATATTGATTTCAAGTGAAGAAGCAACTGTTGTATATCTTATGCTTATTTCTCTCGTCTTGTATGGAGTGGCCGTACAGAGACGAAGAGCTTGTACGCCATGACTACAACCTGTTGGTCTGCAACGAGGGTAATTTCCAGTATGGCAATGCCTCAATATCACTATTCAACACCCAAAACGGAAACGTGGAGCAAGAGGTGTTCAACAAAGCTAATGGAATGCGATTGGGAGACGTATGCCAGTCTGCCACCTATGCCTACGGGAAACTATGGCTTGTAGTTAACAATTCCCACGTAATATTCTGCGTTGACACAAAAACTTTCCAGGAACTAGGCAGAATCGAGGACCTTGTAAGCCCTCGCTACATACATTTCCTTTCGGAAGAAAAAGCCTATGTAACGAATCTTTGGTCGGAATACATCGACATAGTGAATCCCAAAACATTCCAAAAGATTGGAGCTATAAAAGTTCCAGGGCAAGTGGCTTCTTCGGGTTCTACCGAACAAATGGTACAAATCGGCACAAAGGTTTATGTAAACTGCTGGTCGTATCAAAACACAGTAATCAGCATAGACACTAACACAGACGAAGTTTCCGAATCCGTAGAAGTAGGAATACAGCCGACATCTCTATGCAAAGACAAGGACAACAATCTTTGGACTGTCACAGACGGGGGATATGAAGGCTCCTGGTATGGACACACTGCACCTTCTCTTGTAAAGGTTGGCATTGAACCTCTCAGAGTTGTATGGGCAAAACCTTTGTCCGGAGAGGAAGGTTGGGGAGCTTCTGAGATTCAAACAAACAGAACCGGAGACACTGTATTCTTTATCCATGACGCGATAAAGAGAATGTCGATATATGACACAGTACCAGAAAATATAATACCTTTTGACAACACAATTTATTACGGATTGACAATAGATCCGAAAACGAGCGACATCTACGTTGCCGATGCAATAGACTACGTTCAGCCAGGTATAGTCAAGAGATACAAATCAAACGGGGAGTTTGTATCTTCGTTCAGAGTAGGAATTATTCCTGGAGCATTTTGTTGGGTGTATGAATAGATTACTGCTAATATTCTGGCTTTTAGCTAACTCATGCTTCGCCTCAGACCTTCCAGAGATAATATGTTGGGGAAACAGAGTCGGCCGCATGGTTGAAGACATTGATTCTTCTGCCATAGAGACGAATACGGCATCTGTTGCTGACCTTCTAAAACAGAACACAGCTGTATTCGTGAAGTCTTACAGTCGTTCGAGCCTTTCGACCATATCCCTTCGAGGTATGGGGGCAACACACACTGTAGCGGAATGGAACGGACTGAACATTACAGATCCTATGACTGGAATGGTCGATTTCTCCACTATACCGACTGTCGGAATTAGCTCTTGCTCCGTAGCAAAGGGGGCTTCGGCCGTCAACTCTACCGGAGCGTTGGGAGGTGTTGTCGCAATGTTCTCTAATCCTGCAGATAAATTGCAGGCTTCTGCTACTCTTGGGTCTTATTCTTTGCAAACATACTCGCTTAAAGTTCCAATAAAGACTAAAAACAGCAGACACTCGCTATCTTTTGCCTATTCCAAAGCCGAGAATGACTTCCATTTCATAAACATCGACAAAAAAATCCTTACTGATGGGAAACGAATACATCCGGTTGAAGTAAACAGACATGGAGCCTATAATTCCATAGACGGTCTGTATAGCGGAGAAATAGGAACAAAAATCTTGATTAGGCCTTCTCTATGGTGGTCTAAGTTTGAAAGAAATCTGCCATGTCTTACTGTGGACTACGCAAAATCCGATTTCATAAACAAGCAGAACGACCTGAACTTACGTTCCTCCGTAAGGTTCGAGAAGAACAGCTTCAAGTGGATCATTGGTGCCACATACAGTGACATACATTACATCTACGCACGAGAAGTCGCCGAAGAAGACATGCACACGATGCAGGAATCCGACGCATATGCCACAACCTACCAGTCTGGAGTGGACTACTTCAAAGTGTTTGACAATCATAGGCTGGATGTTTCGGCAAACCTGCTTATGGCTCGCGCGCAATCATTCAACAGAGTCAACCATGATGGATATTCTGCTTGGCAATTCTCTGGAACACAGTCAACAAAACTTGCAAAATTTTGGAACAAGTGCAGTTCAAGTGTCCTACTGAAACAACAATGGGGAGGTTACTACAGACTTGTACCTGCAGCATTCTTTGAGGCTCGAACAAAAAAGAGTACAATAAAATCATCTGTTTCATACAACTACAAATACCCAAGCCTCAACGACCTATATTTCCTTCCCGGAGGAAATCCTGACTTGAAGGCAGAGCACGGATGGTCAACTGATTTATCTTGGTCAAGAAAAATATCCTTTCTGCAACTTTCAACGACTGCCCACTACGGGAAATTCGAAGATTGGATTCAATGGCTTCCTACTCCGAGAGGCTTCTTTACACCAAGAAACATAAAGAGCGTCAGAACTACCGGCATAGAAATGAGCGCATCAGCAAACGGAAACATAAAAAAAGTCAAATACAAATGTAACTGCTCACTATCACTAACAAGTTCTGTAAACACAAAGGCATATTCTGAATACGACTGTTCTGTTGGAAAACAGCTTCCTTATGTTCCAGTCTTTTCGGGGGTACTGAATCCCGAACTATCATGGAAAGACATTACTCTACACTACAGCTGGCAGTCATTCTCTAAAAGACACACAATGTCATCCAATGACGAAACCGTTTTGGGAGAGCTGCCGACATACTTCATGTCAAACATATCTTTGTCAAAGAAATGGGATTTGGGGAAATTCAATCTTAGCATTTCCGGTGCTGTAAAGAACCTTCTTGACGAAAAATATGTCGAAGTTTTATCTCGACCTATGCCCGGTAGAAACTATGAATTCACTGCTAAAGTTGAAATAAAGTAAAGGTAAAATATTTGATAATGAAACAAAAAAGAGAGAAGTCAGAAAACTTCTCTCTTACATTATGGTGATCGGGAAGGGATTCGAACCCTTGACCCACAGCTTAGAAGGCTGTTGCTCTATCCAGCTGAGCTACCCGACCGACCTTACTGCCTAGATTTCTCAAAAGCGATGCAAAATTACAACTAAATTTTTAACTATCAAACTCATTCGCCCTATTTTTTATAAAAACTTGTTTATTTAACTGATAATCAAATAACAAAACAATCCATTACCTTTTTTAGCATATCAAACATCATTTCTGTCCAATATCTGCCTAAAAAACTACAAAAAGCACTAAATTTGCAGTCAAATAACCATCGACTATATGCGAGCAATTCACAACATAGCTTCTTTTGTCACTTTCTTAACAGCAACAGCAACACTGACAGACTGCAGCAACGGTCCACAGAACGCACAGTCATCGCAGTCGTCACAAGCGGCTATTAAGGAATACGAGGTAATGACTTTGAAACCTATAGACAAAACCATAAACACCTCATTCCCTGCATCAATACGAGGCAAGCAGGATATTGACATATATCCCAAGGTCGGTGGCACACTTATTCAGGTAAACATAGACGAAGGGCAGAAAGTTTCTCAAGGTCAGAATTTGTTTGTTATAGACCCTATGCCTTATCAAATTGCACTTAGCACAGCATCAGCCAATGTGGAAAGCGCAAAGGCAAAACTTGCCACAGCCCAACTGCAATATGAAAGCAAAAAGGAGCTATACAACAAGCAGATCATCTCGAAATATGACCTGAGCATGAGCGAGAACGCACTGCTTGCCGCAAAGGCAAGTCTTGCACAGGCCGAATCTCAACAACTGAACGCAAAAAACGACCTTGCAAGCACAGTAGTCAAGAGTCCAACGAACGGAGTTATCGGAATGCTGCCTTTTCGCAAAGGCTCGCTCGTAAATCCAAACATGAGCAAGCCACTGACTACCGTATCAGACAACTCGTACATGTTCGTACACTTCACCATGAACGAAAACCAAATGCTTAACCTGATGCGAAAATACGGCTCTCCGGAAGAAGCCATCAAGAGCATGCCCACTGTAACTCTGCAGCTCGGAGACGGAACAACATACAACGAAAAGGGGAAGATAGAGTCTATCAGCGGCATAATCGACCAGGAGACAGGAACGATTTCCCTGAACGCACTGTTTCAAAACAAGGGAGGGCTTCTTCGTTCGGGTGGAAGCGGTAACATCATCGTACCTACGGAAAGAAAAAACGTGCTGGTTATCCCTGCCTCTGCAACATTCAAGGTACAGGACAAAGTGTTCATATACAAGCTAATGGACGGAGCTGCCCGTGCCATGCAGATACAGGTCACCCCAGTTGAAGGAGGAACAGAATACATCATCGAAAAGGGATTAAAAGAAAATGAGATCATAATCACGGAAGGAGTCGGTCTGCTAAGAGAAGGAACACCTGTCAAAGTAAAGACAACGAAAAACTAAGTGGTGAAATCGCCAAGCAAACCAATGGAGCAGAAAAAAACAAATATATTATACTACATTGTTTTTCTGGGTACGAAAAAACATATGTGGGTTTGAATATAGTGTTGTCGAGCTTCATATTTAGCACATAGGCATTCTATTTCGACAAAAGCTGCCCAAAGATTCACAAATATCTCTGCAACAGAAATATACTTTTGATTAAAATCTCACAAAAATTAGGATAAAACAAAACATGACAAAAAAAATACTGATATATCTGACATCCATATTGCTTTGCGGTTGTTCTTTCTATAAGGAGTTTGAAAAGCCGGAAGTAGAGACTCAACACATTTTCGGCAGAAACATAGAGCCTCAGTACCTTGAGGACTCAACATCCATGGCAAGGCTTTCATGGAAAGACGTATTCACTGACGTATATTTGCAGAGACTTATATCTCATGTCCTGTCTAACAACGCAGACATGAAGATTGCAAACCTGAACATAGACAAGGCGGAGGCTTACTTGAAAACAGCCAGGCTAAACTATCTGCCGACTGTAAACTTCAATCCTCAGTGTCAAATCACGCAAACAGTATGGAACGACAACAGCTCCACATCAAAACACTTCTCAATGCCAATCCAGGCAAATTGGGAGATAGAGACTTTCGGAAAGATAACAAACAACAAGAGAAAGACATCCATAGACGCAAGTCTGGCCTTGGACTACGCACAAGCAACAAGAGCTAGACTCATCGCAGCCACAGCCAACCTCTACTACCGACTTCTTATGCTTGACGCTCAGGCCGCCATCGCCCTGGAAACAAAGGAAGGATGGGACAAGACTGTCGAAACAATGAAGGCACTGAAGGAAGCAGGAATGACAAACGAGGCCGGAGTTGCGCAGAACGAGGCGAATGCAATAGGAATATCGATGACCATTCTTGACCTGGACAGGCAGATCAATGAGGTGCAGAACTCTCTTTGCATCCTTCTTAGCCGCCCTCTAGGCACAATAGTCAGAGGTCAGCTCGAAGACCAGGTTTTCCCCGAAAGCTTTTCCGTAGGCGTTCCGGCGGAACTGTTGGAGAACAGACCTGACATTCGTGAAGCAGAAAAGAACCTTGCAAAGACTTACTATGACGTGAAGATTGCAAAGGCGTCACTCTACCCTTCCCTATCTCTTTCGGGAATGGCTGGTTGGACAAACAACTACGGGGGCATTCCAAATCCAGGAGGCTTCATCGCCCAAGCCTTTGCAGGTGCGACACAACCGATATTCGCCCACAAGAGGCTGAAATACAACTACAAGAATGCACAGAAGGACCAGGAAATCGCACTCATACAATATCAGCAGAAAATCCTGGAAGCCGGCAACGAAGTGAACAATGCTATCCTTAAGTACCAGACTGTAAAGGCAAAAACCGAACTATATGAAAGCCAGGTGGCGGCTCTTGAACGAGCAGCAATGAGTACTGAACTTCTAATGAAGCATGGTTCGACGACATACCTCGAAGTCATCACTGCCCAGCAGTCGCTGTTGAACGCCAACTTGTCGAGAGTGGCTAACAAATTCGAGGAGATACAAAGCATAATAGAGGTTTATACTGCTTTGGGAGGAGGCTGCAACTAAAAAACACTCAAAAAATTTTGCAGTCTCACAATAAAAGAGTAATTTTGCGACACTTTTCTGAGGAACAATCTTTGGATAAAGTGTGATGGGAAATTTTGTGGGCCCAGTTCAAAACACAAAGCCACATAATTTTGAGTAACAATTTTAATTTTTTTCAAAGAAATGAAGACATTTCAACTTTCAGGTGAGGTTCGCCAGGACCTAGGAAAGAAGGCTACTAAGGCTGTTCGTGAGGCAGGTCTAATCCCTTGTGTTGTTTACGGTATTTCTGAGCCTATCCACTTCACAGTTACAGAGGGTGACGTTAGAAAGCTTATCTACACTCCTAACATTTACATCGTTGAGCTTACAGTAGGCGGCAAGAAGGTAAACGCTATCCTTAAGGATCTTCAGTTCCACCCAGTAAAGGACAATCTTCTACACATTGACTTCCTAGAGGTTACAGAGAACAAGCCAGTTGAGATCGAGATTCCTGTTAAGTCAGAGGGTCTTGCAGCAGGTGTTAAGATGGGAGGTAAGCTAACTCAGGAGATGAGAAAGCTTCGTGTTAAGGGTAGCTTCGTTAACTTCCCTGACATCCTAACAGTTAATGTTGAGGAGCTTCAGATTGGTAAGACAGTTCAGGTTGGTGCTCTTTCTTACGAGAACCTTCAGATCATGAACAACCCTAACAATGTTGTATTCGCTGTTAAGGCAACTCGTGGTTCTAAGAAGTAATCTTAAGATTTAACGATACAAGAGTTGAGAATCTGGTGAAAGCCTGTTCTCAACTCTTTATTTTTTATCCTAACCAAACACACGTAACATGAAATACCTTATTGTGGGACTTGGAAACATCGGTGCAGAATACGCCAAGACAAGACACAATGTCGGCTTTATGGTAGTTGATGCATTCGCTGAAGCCAACAACCTGACTTTTCAAGACGGAAGGTACGGCTTTACTGCTGAAGGCAGACTAAAGAACAAACAGTTCATCCTGCTAAAGCCTTCGACATACATGAATCTTAGCGGCCAGGCTGTACGCTATTGGGCTCAAAAAGAGAAGATTGAACTAGAAAACATCCTTGTTGTCGTTGACGACTTGGCTATTCCGTTTGCACAGCTAAGACTAAAGGGAAACGGAAGCGCCGCAGGGCATAACGGATTGAAGAACATACAGGAGAATCTAAATACAGACAAATACGCACGTCTGCGTGTCGGCTTGGGTAACGACTACCCGAAAGGCAAACAAATAGAGTTTGTTCTTGGCGAATTCTCTGACGAAGAAAAAACAACCCTTGAAGAGCGTATTAAAGTTGCAGGAGAAATGATACAAAGTTTTATTCTGCAAGGAATTGACGCAACAATGAATGCGTATAACAAGAAATAATAAAAGGCGGTTTTTAACCGCCTTTTATTATTTCTTCTTTACAATATCCATCAACAGAATTATATCGTGGAATGTACCATAGTTTCTGTCCGTCCTGAGCAATTCATTCATTTCATAGTCAGCAAATATACTGTCACGGTATTCTTCAAGTTCCTTTTCCAGAACTATTAGCTTTCCAGATTCGGGCTTCTCCTTTAGGAACAGTTTTACTCTGTCATTCAAATAATAGTCTAGTTCAAACTGGTGCATCATGTTTGCATTCGGTTTTATATCTGTCTTTAGGAACGAATAGATATCTCCTTCAGGCACTACCTTGTTAATCTCTTCTGCATACCACTTCACACTCTTTGTATTAAGAATTGTGGGCAACGTAAATGCATCAAGTATCGCAAACAAAACAAAGCCTAGAGCAGGCAACGCAATGCGGTTGTCATAGTGCCTACAAACCCACCAAATTACGCCAAAAGCTATTCCGAACACACAAATCACTGCAAAAAGATTCAAGTCTGCCAAGGCACTGAACATGGCTTGTGTAGCCGGCTTAGAGACATGGACTAAATCAAAAGCAAACACAAGATGCGCAACAAACAACAAAACGACAACACCTATCAGAATGTTTCGGTAAATGTCATTTGCCTTCTTTATTCTGTCTTCTATCCATAGTATATACTCAGCAATAAAGTATGCAATGAATGGGAATGCTGGCATCAGATAAACGCTTCTCTTGCTCTTGGGAATACAGAAGAATCCAATAATCAGAACAGCATTCAGCAATGTGAACAATCTGTAGTCAGACATAGACTCCATCTTGCTCCACCAGTTAGCTAGCCTCTCCTTCCAAGAATTCGGCTTGCTTTCAGACTTGCAATACTGCCAAGGTTTGAAGAACAAAGACACCACAAGCAATATAGTCCAAGGTACAAATCCAGAAACCAAATATACAAAATTGATTATTGCAGGGCCTTCATGCGAAGAATAAGTCATAGTGCCTGTCAAACGGCCAACATTCTCTTCGTATATCAAATCCAGGAATGGCTGTCCTCCCTGCTGGTATGCCGCCCAATACCATAAGGCTGGAGCAACAAGCGAACATAGGAAAACGGGAAAAAGCTTAATGACAATCCTTAAAAACTTCTCTTTTCGAATCAAAAGGAATACTCCGAACACAAACAGGGGAAGACATACACCAACCGGACCTTTCGTCAAAGTTGCCATACTCAAGGCAACTAAAGACAGCCAAGGCAACCCTTTCATATTATCTTTTTCCCACCAACGATACAGAAGAAACGAACCAATAGCCATAGCACTGGAAAGCACCATATCTACACGGCAATTACCTCCGGCACGGTGCAGCTCGAAGCAAGTGATTCCGACCATTGCAGTCAAAACTGCAGTCCATTCTCCGCTACGTTTCTTGTAAAACAAATATGTCGCAACACTCAGCAAAACAAGAGAGATTGCAGAGGGAACACGGGAAATATACTCATTCAGCGTTCCCAACAAATATGAAATCGCAGCTATACACCAATGAAGAAAAGGTGGCTTGTATGGAATGTCTCCTCCATTATTCTCTGGCAGAATGAAATTGTCCTGAAGAAGCATAGACAATGACACCACAGCCTCTCTTGGCTCTCCCTTTGTATGAAACTCGTTAAGTCCCAAGAAAGGGAACAACGACAAAACAGCGACAAAAGCCACTAACCATACTATGTGTTTACGCTCTATCTTCATTATTATAAGTTAATGGTAATATAATTCTAAAAGTTGTTCCGACTCCAACCTCTGACTCCTTCACAAAAATTTGTCCCTTGTGGTATTCCTCGACTATTCTTTTTGCAAGAGACAGACCAAGTCCCCAACCTCTGCTCTTTGTAGTAAATCCTGGGGCAAAAACTTTCTTGAACTTTCCTGACTCTATACCCTTTCCTGTATCTCTAACATCTATGATATAGTTCTTGTCTTCAAGTTTGACGTCAAACTTTATCGAGCCCTCTCCGGTCTCCATTGCATCGACCGCATTTTTTATCAAATTCTCTATCACCCACTCGAACAAAGGGACATTCAAACTTGCAAACATAAGCTCGCTGTTCGAGTAATTTGACGATATTTCTATGCGCTTAGAAACCCTTCCACGCATATATCCGAGCGACTTGTCAATCACTTCGTTAAGACATACCTTAGAAAGTTCCGGTTTGGAACCGACCTTAGAGAATCTCTGAGCTATGGTCTGGAGACGCAATACATCCTTCTCTATCTCATTGCTTACCTCTGCCGGCACATCCATACCTTTCAGCAGTTCTACCCAAGCCATAAGCGAAGAAATCGGAGTTCCCAGCTGGTGCGCGGTTTCCTTGGACAAGCCAACCCAGACTCTATCCTGCTCTGCCTTTTTCATTCCTACAAATATGGCGAAGAAGATTACTACAAACAGAATGATAAGCGCCCACTGAAATATTGGATAATAAGCCAGTTTCTGGAGCAAGAGACTGTCTCCGTAATAGATAAAGTGTGAAACATTTTCGTCCAACTTGATTTCTATCGGTTCATTTTCTTCTCCGTACTGCTTTAACAATTTATAGAGTCGAGAAGCAGGTATTTCCAACTCATGTTCAGGACTTGTCTCAATATTTCTATGCTGATACGGTCTTCCGTGCTCGTCTATGATTATAACAGGGATAGTCTTGTTGTCCTCTATGACGCGCAAACAAAAAGAGAAGTCCGTATTATCATTGGCAGAAGCAATCTGGCTTGTAGCGGCAGCCCATAGCTGCATCTTCATGCGCTCCTCCTCGGCCATCTCCTTTACCAGGTTATTGGTCATATAACCGGACAAGCCGATAATCAGCAATGCGAAAAACAGAAACATGTTTCGCACCGTAGTGAAGTTGGTAAACCTTAGCCAGTTTGTCATAAGCTCCTAATCCTAAAGTTTTTCTCTATACTTGCCCTCCTCGGAATCGTCAAGGATACTCAAGTAGCTGTTGTATCTGCTCTCGCTGATGAAATGCTCCTCGACAGCTTTCAGAACAGCACAACCAGGCTCGTGTGTATGGGTGCAGTTTCCGAACTTGCACTCCTCGCTAGCCTTGAATATTTCAGGGAAATAATGTCCCACCTGATATTTGTCGAAGTCTATAGTTCCGAATCCCTTGACTCCCGGAGTGTCAATAATCAAAGTGTCATGGCTTAGCTCGTACATTTCAGAGAATGTTGTTGTGTGCATTCCAGTATCGTGAACCGCAGAAATTTCTCCTGTCTTTGCATTGAAGTCCGGACATACAGCGTTAATCAGTGACGACTTGCCCACACCCGAATTTCCGCTCAACAAAGTTGTCTTTCCCTGCATCATCTCCTTCAACAAATCTACACCTTCTCCGGTAACAGCAGAAGTCTTGACACACTTGTAGCCAATCGAAGAATATAGATTCACAAGAGCATTCAAATACTCCTCGTCATCCTCGTCAAGCAGGTCTATTTTATTTATTACAAGTATAGCCTTAACATTGTAGGCCTCGCAAGTGGCAAGGAATCGGTCAATGAACACAAGCGAGGTCTCAGGATGCACAATTGTGGCGATTAGCAGAGCCTGGTCCACATTCGCAGCTATAATGTGCAGCTGCTTTGACAGGTTTGACGGCTTGCGAACCACATAGTTTCTCCTTTCCTCAATTGAATGTATCAAGCCCTCACCCTCGTCTGTCTCCTTGAATTCGACAACATCGCCAACGGCAATAGGGTTTGTGCTTTTGATACCTTTGATTCGGAAATTTCCCTTAATATGGCACATGTAGAATTTACCGTCTTCGGTACGCACATTGTAAAGACTGCCTGCGTTTTTGAAAACAATACCTTTCATACACTTGAACTACTTAAACGGAAAAGGCAAGAGAACAGTAAGCTCTCCTGCCAAATCAAAATATTTTATAACACAAGTTGTACTCTGCATTATACAGTCATAATCTCTTTCTCCTTAGCCGCATAAGCCTCATCAATCATCTTGATGAACTTATCGTGAAGCTTCTGGATGTCATTCTCTGCATCCTTCTCAGCATCCTCGGCAAGACCGTTCTTGATCTCCTTCTTTAGTCCGTCGATAGCGTCACGACGAGCGTTTCTCACTGCAATCTTTGCATCCTCAGCCTCAGCCTTAGCCTGCTTTGCAAGCTGTTTGCGGCGCTCCTCAGTTAGAGGCGGAATGCTTAGTCGAATAACCTCACCGTTGTTCTCTGGAGTGATACCAACCTCAGAAGCCATGATAGCCTTCTCGATTGCACCAATCAAGTTCTTGTCCCAAGGCTTGATAACGATAGTACGAGCATCAGGAGTATTGATATTTGCAGCTGCAGAAAGCGGACTAAGCTGACCATAAACCTCGACACGAACAGGGTCAAGGATTCTTACGTTAGCCTTACCTGCACGAATGTGTGCAAATGTGTCATCAAGGTGAAGAAGAGCCTTCTCCATCTTGTCCTCTGCTGCCTTATAAAAAGACTTTACGTCTGCCATAATTTTGTTCTAATTTAATGTATTTCTTACTAATGCTTGCAAAGATATGAAAAATAATACAAACTTGATAGATATGCATATACTTTTTAAGCATAATTTAACTATAGCCAAAATTTTATGTTTTTTTAATCATAGACCGAACAAACTGCCAAATCTAAAAATCAGAACGGTATTCCCAAAAAATGTCAAACGATTGAAAAAAACAAATTCGCCTATAAAACATATTTGTACGAAAAAATATAATATAAAACGAGTGCCATTGTATTTCTAATAGGGAAATACGATTTACATTAGGGAAAGAATTTGATTTTATCATTATTAGAAACTAAGGGAAGGGGATGATTCCTTTCTATAAGACAAAGAACTTTTAAGATCTTGCAATAATATTAACTTTTATAAAAATCATATAATTCAGTGAAGTCTCTATAATTATATACCTACTTTACCCCTTTACAACCACAATAACTCTGCCTGTAAAGTTTGAACTCAGTACTCAATTCAAGGCTTCGCTCGTACCCTTTCTTACGCTTGAAATCGGTTGGAAGGTAACGCATATTTACCTCTTTTTCAATCTTTCTGCCAACTACATTTATGTCGTCAGTACTTTTATGCGGACTAATTGTCAGTGTTGTGGCAAACAAGTCAGCACCATTATCCTTTGCGAACAATGCCACTCTGCGCATACGATAGTCATAGCAAAGCAGACAACGAGGACCTTTCTCGGGGTCACTTTCTCTACCCTTCACAACTTTCTCTATAAAGTCTTCGTTTGAATAGTCAAGGTCAACAATCTCGACATCTTCATACTGGGGATTTTCCTTTACAAATCGTATCAGTTCTTTCTTTCTCCGGTCATACTCCTCAAAAGGCATGATGTTCGGGTTGAAAAAGATAAGAGTCAAATTGCACAAGGGATGAATTCTCTCCACACTAGCAGAAGCACACGGAGCGCAACAAACATGAAGAAAAACCGAAGGCTTCTTCTCTTTATAAGATGCAAGAACCTGCATCATAGTGCGATCTCCGTTCTCTCTGTTCATCGAATAATTTTGAAAACTCCGTTCTCCTCAATCTTGATAATTTTGGAAGCTGTTGCCTTTGACTTGTCATCTCTGCGATAAGAGACGATGTAGTCAACAGCATTCCTTATCTCGTCAGAGATTTCATCGAAGCAAGCGGCGGATGGCTCTCCTGAAATATTTGCCGATGTGGAAACGACAGGAAACTTGAACATCTCGCATAAACGATGAGAGAATGTTTCTTTAGTTACGCGAATACCTACACTTCCGTCCTCTGCAATAACATTTGGAGCAAGATTCTTTGCCTTGCTATAAATTATTGTTGTTGGATATTCACTCAACTCTATCAAATTCCATGCAATATCAGGCATCGCGTCCGAATACATCTGAATCTTGCCTGGCGCGTCAGTAAGTAAGATTAGAGACTTGGAATCCGAACGACGCTTGATTTCATAGACTTTTCGAACAGCCTCCTCATTTCGTGCGTCACAACCAATTCCCCAAATTGTATCGGTAGGATACAGGATGACACCACCCTCTTTCAACACCTTTACGGCGTTTCTCAAATCCTCACTCAATTCCATAATCACTCTCTATTTTTATTCTTGTTTGGTAGCAAATTTGGAAGGAATCCATGCCACGAGTCCACCCACAAGCAAAACTGTGAGCAATACAACCACGACATCAAGCGGATTAACTACCACAGGATAGGCATCCACAACAAAATCACCACCTTCACTCAATTTTATTATTCCAAACCAACTCTGCAGAGCACACAAAAGCACTCCTATAACAACTCCTATCAAACAACCCAAAGCAGAAATCAACCAACCCTCTAACAAGAAAACCTTTCGTACCATGGTATTGTCTGCACCAAGGAAACGAAGCGTCTTGATATCCTCCTTCTTCTCGATAATCAACATTGACAAAGAGCCTATGATATTCACAACTGCAACCATAAGCACCATGAAAAGAATCAAAAAAGTAATCCACTTTTCAACTTTCAACATCTTATAGAACTCAGCATGAAGTTCTGTCTTTGTTTCGACCTTGAACTGGAGACCAGTATTCAAATTGCCTAGCTTTGAAACTAATAGTTCCTTGGTCTTTTCAACATCTTTGGTAGTCCTGATATCAATGTGAGTACAACACAAAGAGTCTTGACCGAACAACGCCCTTGCAGTAGATATGGGCAGGAATGCAAATCTGCTGTCCGTATCCTGCTGATGAACGGAATAGATACCTGCAACGAACAACTCTATTTGATTGAAAGCGCCGTCAGGATTTGCAAGGTTTATTTTGGCATCATGGATAGGAGTGAATACTGTAACAGGACTTACGAAATGCACACTTGTTTCCAACTGAGCCGCAGTTGCAGCCCCCACAACAAGGTACGGCACATCAGGAGTTCCTATGTTAAACACACCCTTATAGGTAACGGAATCGACACTTATCAAATCCAGATAACTCTGCTCTATTCCGCAAAGACGTATGCTGACCTGCTTAGAATCATTCAGCAGAATAGCTCCGTCCTCGAGAACCAGGGTTGACAAAGCAACTCCATCCACGTCATTGACTAACGCGGAAATAGAATCTGAATAAGAAAAAGTTTTTGAATTCACACATGAAATACGAATATCAGGGTCAAATGCAGAATAGAGGTCTGCAACAAGACTTTGAAATCCGTTATATACAGAGAGAATGCAAACAAGCGCAATCGTAGCTATACATATTCCTCCCGCACATATTGCAGAAATAATATTTATAGCACTCTGCTTTTTCTTTGAAAAAAGATAACGTAAAGCAATCTTGAATTCTACACTCATCTCTGTAAACTGAGCCTTAATCGGCGTCCTTCATTTTGCTCTTGTCAGAAGATAGCAAACGGTCAATAGTCTCAAGCTTGTCCAAAGTCTCGTCTAAGACAAAGATAAGCTCTGGGATAACACGAACCTGATTCTTGATTCTTGTACCTAATTCGTAACGGATAGTCTTGGTACTGTTCTTCAATGTAGCCATCATGTCAGCAGACTTGCTCTGAGGGAAGATGCTGACAAAAACCTTTGCCACACTCAAATCGGCCGATACCCTTACTTCTGTCACAGACACTAGAGTACCCTTGAACGATGAAGACAAACGGATGAACATATCACCCAACTCTTTCTGGAGCAGTCTTTCAATTTTGTTTAATCTTGTAGATTCCATATCATTTAAATTATTCGGTGCAAAATTAGTCAAATTTCTTGAAATTTAGAAACTTGCTCTCCTTTTTATGGTTTGGCAGTCACAGGTCTGACTAACAAACCTGTAAATCTGTCATAATAATTCATGTTCTGCTTATGCTTATAATTAAAATAGAAATACCAAGCGCAGTAACTTCTCTCCTCATGAGGTGTAGAAGTCCAATAATAGCAATATGGCCAGTCATAGCCCATGCTCGACTTGTCCCTGTCATGCCCGGCAGGAAGAAATATTGAGTTCCCATTAGGGCCGGTAACAAGACCGCCACGAACACCATCTATTTCCTTCCACTCGAAAGTACACTTTTCTATAAGCTCCTCAAACTCTAGCTTTGTTGGCATTCGCCAACCTGCACCCCAATGTTTTGCAGCTGCGTCAAATTCAGATGAAGCTATAGAAGTAGCAAATGGCGCTACAAAAGATTTTAAAGGGTCTCTGTCTGTACCGCAATCGCTGTAGGACTTTATATTTCCACCTATGTCAACAAGGTATGAATGCCAGTCATCCCACTCCTTGGACTTTGTTTCTCCCCAAGCATACCAATTTCCGAAATCCGTCGATTTGTCTGCCCCGACATTACAGTCAGCCCACAACACAGACAATCCTAAATCAACGAACTTATGTCCACCCAAACAATCTGCGGAATTATCCTTGCATTGACAGAAGGACACCACAGTCATAACCGAAAACGTAATATATAAAACAAATCTACGCATACACCTCAAAAATGTGGAGCAAAGTTAATAAAAAGGAGCAAAAAGAAAAGCACAACTACATAAGTAATTGCGCTTCTCATTTATTTTAAAGTGTATAAAGAATTACTTTCCAAGAGCTGTATAGTTAAGCTTTAGAGCATTTGCACGACGCAAAGCCTGCTTAACATCTGTTACAATACCCATCTTAGTATCCTTATCCACCTTCATAGCTACAACCATGAAACCCTGGTCGCACTCTTTCATTGCAGATCTCTCCTTTATGATATATTCCTGAACCTCCTTAGGATCATTTGCAAAGGCCTCATCCAACTGAACACGAGATTCAGTACCGAAAGACTTTACAAACTCACGCTTAGGACTACCAATATAAACATACTTTACAAGACTCTTCTTCTCAAGCTTAGTAAGCTGAGTAGCAGAAGGAAGACCAATATTAACCTTGTAAGTTGTCTCCTTCATTGAAGTAGTAGTCATAAAGAAGAACAAAAGCATAAACACGATGTCAGGCAAAGAAGCAGTACTGATAGCCTGCATCTTACGACCACCTTCTTTTCTAAATTTAGCCATTTAAGTTCCTCCTTATTAGTTATTTGAATAATCCTTAGGCTCTGCCTCAGAAATCTTCTGAGGGTATATCTTCTGAACTGCCTTTTGAGTTTCCTCATCTAGTTCAGCGAACTTCTTACCGAACTTTGGTAGGCAGAACTCATCACGAACCTCGTCATAAGCAGCCACTAGCGCATTCTGTACACTAATATAAGCCTGATACTGAGTACCACGGTCATTCTGAAGAGAAATGACATGCTTCTTAGTGTAAGTCTGAGTACCAATGCCAGGACCGAAATCCTCTGTAAATAGTTCAGGCAATTCAGGATCACCAGCTTTGTTCAAGATAAATTCCTTTGCCTTATCCTTTAATCTAGACACATCCATTACCTCACCATTGACCAACAAGTCGTTACGGCTGTTTACAAGAACTGTAAGTACGTTACGCTTGTTAACCTCGATGTTGTCAGGAACCTCCTGATTCTCAGGTACTGGAGGTGGAAGACGGCGTGCTAATCCCTTGTCAGTTGACATAGATGTAGTCACAAGAAAGAATACAAGCAACAAGAATGCGATGTCGGCAGTTGAGCTGGCATTTACTTCCTGAACTTCTCTTTTCTTTTTACCCATCTTAAATTAGAATTTTTTAGCAAATGAATTCAACAATGTTGCTATACATGCACCGAAAATAAGAGTGTAGATAGAGTAAAGACACATATCTGCCATCTTTAGGTAGCCACCCTCATTCTCATGGCCATCATAACCGATAAGAGTTAGAGGCTCATCACTTCCGATTGCATAAGTAATACCGCACAAAATAAGCAAAGCAGCTGTCATAACCAAAGAAGTATAAGCGGAACGCTTATCTGTAGTCAACTTAGTTATAAATGAAGTTACCGCAGAAACCAAAGTTACAACAACAACAATACCAAGTAGAGCATAAAGCCAGTATAGCAACAAATCTGTGTTATTTGGTGCATCGTAATTCTCACCATTATAAGTCACTTCAGTCTCACCACCCAACACATATAGTCCGAAAACAACAACGCTTAGAGCAGCAAGAGCATAAAAGACATAAGATGAAAGCTTGTTATTCATAATTTTTCAACTTATTTTTAGATTTGTTTTCCCTAATATAGACTTGTCGCAAATTATGCCTCAACAAGGCTATTCTGACTCTGCTCGTGCTTTACAACGATATCAAGAAGAGAGATTGAAGAATCCTCCATCTCAGTAGTAAGAGCCTCGATACGAGTCAAGATAAAGTTAAGGAATACCTGAAGAATCATGGCAACGATAAGTCCTGTTACTGTAGTCAAAAGGGCAACCTTGATACCACCGGCTACGACTGTAGCAGAAATATCACCTACCTGCTGAATCTTATCAAATGCCTCGATCATACCGATAACTGTACCCATGAATCCCAACATTGGAGCTAGTGCAATACAAAGTGAAATCCAAGTTACGTTCTTCTCTAGAAGACCCATCTGAACACCACCGTATGAAACTACGCTCTTCTCTACTACATCAGCACCGTCCTCGATACGAAGAAGACCCTGATAGAAAATAGAAGCGATAGGTCCACGAGTGTTACGACAAGCATTCTTAGCACCATCTACATCGTTGTTGTCAAGAGCTGACTCAACATCCTGAAGAAGCTTCTTTGTGTTAGCTGAAGCTAGAGAAAGATAGATGATACGCTCGATACAAAGAGCTAGACCAAGAATAAGAGCGATAGCAACGAAGAACATGAACATTGCACCACCCTCGATGAACTTCTGCTTCAAAACCTTGTGAAGACCAGGATTCTCTGCTGGAGCCTGAGTCTGAGCTGCTGTTTCTGCTGGAGCTGCTGCCTGAGCTTGAGCTGCTGGAGCTGCTGCCTCAGTTGCCTCTGTCTCGTCCTGAGCGAAAACAGTAGAAGTCATACCAAAAGTCATGACTCCAATCATTGCCAATACTGCAAATAATTTTTTCATTTTCTTTTACGAAATTTTAGTTATTTATTATTGTTTATTAATTCTTTGATAATTGTATTTCTGCTCCACCTAACCTCAAGAATTAGCCATCAGCACATCATTACTATACTAACTAACTAATTAGCAAAGCATTATACAACAATTCCGCTTCAATCCCCATTTTTAATGATGTAGAGTAAAGCAAAATCGGGTGCAATTTAGTAAAAAAAAACTTTACAATCGCACTTTTTATTTAAGTTTTTTCATTCTTTGCTAAGCAAAACCACAGCGGAAGCCGCAATTCCCTCTTTTCTACCGACAAAACCCAGATGCTCAGTAGTTGTTGCTTTAACGGTCATATCCTCCTCGTCAATACCTAAAACATCAGCCATTACACGCTGCATCTCGGGAATGTGGGGCTTCATTTTTGGTGCTTGAGCCATGATAATAGAATCGATGTTCTCTATTTTGTAGCCTTTCTCCTTGATCAACTCGCCGCACTTCTTTAGCAAAACCTTGCTGTCAATATTCTTGTACGCATTGTCATTATCGGGGAAATGCGTTCCTATGTCACGCAAGTGTGCAGCCCCCAATATCGCATCGCATATTGCATGGATCAGCACATCAGCATCCGAATGTCCGAGCAATCCCATCTCATGCTCTATTTTTATACCACCAAGCCACAATTCTCTGCCTTCAGCGAACTGATGTACATCAAAACCTTGTCCTACTCTTATCTTCATGACACAAATTATATTCTTTAGAATTGGAAATAAATGAACTTCTGCAAGTCGGCAGACATAAACTGATATACCACAAAAACAATCACAGCACTGACTATTACCATTACTGGCAGAGGCATCATTGCAAAGTTCAATCTATACCATCTTTTTATCTTTTCTGGAATCCAGTGTATCAGCATACCGACAATGAATAGCGCTACAAGGAACCTATACTCCCACAACTGTGTAGGGATAAGAGAGAAATCCCATGTGCCGCCTATTTGATTAACCATGTTCTTTGCGGTGCTCCACGCAACACTATTAGCTTCAGCCGGATTAAGGTTTGATCCAGAACGGAAGAACAAACGTGTGAAAGTGATGAACACAAACGTCTGGAACACTGCCCAACAGTTCTCCAAAAACTTGAATTGCGACTTAAATCCGCACAAATCATAAACCATCCTGACGAAAGTGACCACAAAGATTGTTCCAATCCAAATAAACGCTATCTTATACACCGGTTCATCAAAAACAAGCAAAAGAATCGCAGAGATAATCGAGCATGTCATAATTACCAGTGTCTTATGATAAATGTCCCTCTTCTTCCAAAAGTTGAAGATTAACATTCCTATACCGTTCAAACCTCCCCATATCATAAAATTCCAAGATGCTCCATGCCAAATACCTCCGAGCAACATTGTATTAAGTCGGTTGAAATTGGAATTGATATTCTTTCTTTTGTCTGGAGAAAAGTACGCTCTAAATGAAACTATCACAGTTATAGAAAGCAAAATTACCGCCACCCATATACTATCGGACAGAATAACTCCTATCAATGAAATTGTAACAATAACTGCATAGGTTCCAAAACTTGCCTCCCTGTTTCCTCCCATAGAGATATAAAGGTAATCCTGAAGCCACTTTGACAAGGAAATATGCCAACGCTTCCAGAAGTTTCCACAGTTCGGTGCCTTGTATGGGGAATTAAAGTTCTGAGGGAGATAGAAGCCCATCAGCATCGCTACTCCGATAGCAATGTCCGTATAGCCACTGAAGTCAGCATAAACTTGAAGAGAATATGCGAACAATGCGAACAAATTCTCTGGGCCAGTGTACATCGTAGGATTCTCGAAAACTCGGTCAACAAAGTTCACTGCCAAATAGTCGCTGAGTATAATCTTCTTGGCGAATCCGTTAAGAATCCAGAATATGGCAACACCGAACTGACGTCTTCCCAAGAAAAAAGGCTTATACAACTGAGGCAGGAAGGTATTTGCCCTCACAATCGGGCCAGCTACGAGCTGAGGGAAAAAAGTCAGATAGAATCCATAATCCAGTATATTTTTAACAGGCTCTATCCTCTTCCTGAAAATATCCATCACATAGCTAATGCTCTGGAAAGTATAAAAGGAAATACCCACCGGAAGCACTATCTTATCAACTGAAAAGTTCTCCTTTCCTGAAATAATATTACCAAAGTCAGCAAAGATATTATGAACTCCCAACGATACTCCCAACGACAAATCAAACTTACTGTTTAGTACTGCACAAACGCTGTTCACCATGTCAACAAAGAAGTACGCATACTTGAAATAACACAGAGTCAACAGGTTAACAAACAGACTTAGTATCAATATACCCTTCTTGCCTCCATCGCTCTTTGCTCCGAACAGCCATTTCCCAAGAAAATAGTTTACGATTGTGGAGAAAACAAGAATCAGTGTGAACCATCCGCTTGTCTTGTAATAGAAAAAGACGCTCACGAAAAACAGGAATGCATTTCTCATCAATAGCTTGTTCTTCTCTATCACAGCGAAAATGGCAAACACTATTATGAAGAACACCCAGAAATCAAACTGAGTGAACAATAATGGATGCTTATCGTCAAATGAAAATATACGCTGCAGAAATTCTACTATCATCTTTTAATGATTTAAATAGCTCTTCACCAAAGCATTGTAAAACAAATCTCCCAACAGATTATATCCTGCCGGAGTAAAATGAATCTTGTCTTTTCTTGCCAAACCGGCAAGCTCCCAAGTACGCATAGACTTCAATCCGCCCATGATGTCGAATTGGTCCCAAACTGCGGCATTGTGCTGCTTGGCCAAGCGATAGAATGCCTTTTGAACCTTCTCTCCGTTCAAATTCACACTATACACACCCTTACTCTTACGGTAGGAGTCATTATTAGTGATGAACACAAAGGCACAATTTGGAGATATACTCAAGATATTGTTTACAAGTTTTGTATAATTCTCTACGAACAAAGAGTCATTGAAATTCAAAGGCACCGCATCATTGATGCCAATACCGAATACAACCAAGTCAGGCTTTATCAAAGGCAGTTCCTTGACAAACTTCTCACAATTCAACCAGCTTGGAACACTCGCTCCATTGATTCCGACAGAGTTATATGTAATACCAGCCGAACGATTCTCTGCAAGGATGGCAGACAATGTGAACGGATGGAATATGGAATCAGTCTGTTCGAAACCAATTGTAAACTCGTCAATAAGGCCTTCGAAGTCAAACTCATACACATCCTCGAGAATGTTGTATATCGGTCTTTGTATAGAGCTGTCCTTGCCGATTATCACAGGATAGGAGTATGCACTGTCGGCATAGCCTACAACCTTTAGGTCTGTACACATCCAACGCTCGGAGCTGTCTCTGTTCAATCGAATATGCATGGTAGCATCTTCTGACTGGGCCTTTACCGCAATTCCCATCATTCCAAGCTGAATTTCTTCCTTCCTTTTTAAAATTCTGCTTGACTCCCACTTTCCAGTATAAGAAACCTTATAGTTAGGTGGGTTGTTTGTATTTGCTATCTTGAAAGGGAACACGAGACCTCTTGAACTCTTGAAGTCAAGGTTCAGAGAATCAAGGTTTCTTCTCACTCTGTTAGAGAAGACGTCAGCCTGGACATGACTGCCACCTATATGCAGTATGTTTATCTTACCCTCACGGCATAACACAAGGCTGTCAAGCTTTTCATAGAACACCCTGAAGTTTCCTGTATCGGCCGGAAAATGCAAAACATTCTTCTTTTGGTCCAAAAACTTATAGTCAGGTATATGACGCACAAAACCCTGTGCACCGGCAAACAACACCGAAAACAAACAGACTGCAATCAGTGCAACACTTCTCATCGAAATCAAATCTACCCTTCTCATCACCAACTCCTTACTCTATTACAGTATTATTTATAAACTCTGCATCAACACGCAGGCTGTCAGTAAGTTTCTTCAGTTTCTTCTTCCTAATTTTAGCTGCATGTTTTTTCTTGCTCTCCAAATTGCTCATGAAATCACCATAGTCGTCATAGACATCCAAACTCTCCACAAAAAGTTTCGCGATTCTGTCGGCTCCCTTCTTTGAAAAGTGGATGTAGTCTGAAGCCGCCATATTCTGATCTACCCATGACTGCATGGAATTCCTTCCGCCCATTACGTCATACATATTCCAGAATGCACAACCATTGTCAAGCGCACACTTCCTCAATGTCTCTATTGTTGATTCCAAATTCCTGTATGTCTGTAACTTTCCGTCAACACTCTCAGACATGTCGGCAGGTCCGATAAGGATAATTTTTGCATTTGGAACATTCTTCTTGATATAGTTTATCTGCGCCTGCATGCTCTGGTAATAGTCGTTCAATCGTTTCTCTGTACTCAAGTATGGAGTCGCATTTCCTCCGAACTCCAACAAAACAAGTTTCGTATTCAAATCCTTGTGTATATACTTGAATGCTTCTGGTGTAATCTTTGTGAAATATGTTCCGGAACTGCCTCGCAATCCCACATTAGTGACATTTATACCCTTGTCACCCAACAATGAAAGGGCAAACAACTCTGCATCTCCCTTTAGATTTATAAAGAAATCTTCCGTCAATGGGCTCTCTAGTTTCCACTCCACCACCTGACAATCACCAGGTTCAACCTTCTTGGTTATTCCATTGCCACCGTTTGGAGTCAAAGTTACAGAGAAACCTTTCTTTGTAGAGCAATACAGCTTTACTGATGAAGTGGCTCTCTTGCCTGCATACGTGATCTTGAAGTTCAATGTTCCTTTTCCGAACAAATGAGTCACCTGCGCCAAGGCTCCATAATTGTTGTTCTTGGCAGACTGCTTCAATGTTCCGTCGGCAACATATCTTTCAACACTGTCCTGAGCAGTCTGAACCCAACTTATAGAAGGCACGGCACCGACAGGAGGCACAAGTCCAATTCCTGAGCCACCCAATTTTTTCTGCATATGCCTTCTTATGTAATTAGTGATTCGGTCACCCTCTATCTGGGAATCTCCGTAATGGAATACAGACACAATCCCGGCTTTAGCACCTTTTCTCAAAGACTGCATAACTTCAACTATGAACTTCGGATTGCTGTCAGGGCAAACAAACTTGCTGGGATTCTCAGCAAAGAATTTCTGATAAAACGCAATAGTATCTGCTACAGCCAAAGAATCCTTGATACGAAGCGAATCTGCCGCTGCCATAAGTTTTCTTCTTGCCTCGAGTACAGAGTCTGGCAACTGCCCCATCTTCATGCTCTGTTCACGATTTGCCAACAAATCTTCAACAGAAATAGAAGAGTCAGACTTAGCAGATAGCACCTCCTCAATTGATGGGAATCTTAATGTAATTGTATCGCCCCATACGGCAAGTTTTGGCGTATTCTCCCCACGTGGCATAAGCAAGCACACCAAAGACAAGACCGCAACAAGCGAGATAAAGAAAATTAACTCGTGTATGCGTTTCATGATATATCGATTAACCATGCATAAATAGAGGCATAAAAATGCCATTTTATGCAGTGTGATGGCAAATTTAGTAATCTTTTTACAAATAAAGGAATTACTGCAACAAAAAAAGAGATTTATACATGCAAAGCAGCAAAATGTTTTCTTCTAAAAATAATCAGATTTCAACAGAAACTCTTGTACAATCATTACTAACAAACAAAAATAAAACAAAAATTGTCATCATGGGAAAAAGAAAACTGAAAGGTCAAAAACAAACACAAAAAGAGATAAACAAAAACAAGAATTGGAAACCTTTTACAAATAGCAGGAAGCTAATAAAAACAAGAAAGACGAGTTGCCTCGCCTTTCCTATAATGACTTTACGAAAAATCGAATGTTAATTCTCTACAAGTTTCTTCATGCCATCGAAATTGAAACCTAGAGAAAATCTCAAAGTTCTGTCGATAGGACAAGTTTTAGATGTCTTGGCAGCAATGATGTAGGCAGCCTGTATCTCGAACACGCGCATCTTGAATCCAGCACCAAGAGAGAAATACTTTCTGTTACCCTTCATCTGCGACTCATGGAAATAACCACCACGTACCATAAACATCTCGTTGTAAGAGTATTCAGCACCAAGGCTCCACATAATCTCCTTCATCTCTTCCGAGAATCCACCAGGGGCGTCGCCAAAAGACTTAAATACACTTTTCATTGTTCCATAAGACAAATAATCATCATATACCTTACGGTAAGCAGCCTCGCTCTCAGCAGTCAAAACTCCATTCTCGTCATATTCATAGTAGTCGGAAGAAGAAGGTGTAGTAGGAACAAGCAACTTGTTAAGATCCAATGAAAGAGCTATCTTGTTGAATGCATCAATCGGATATTCGTACGAAACTCCAAGTCTCCAATTTGCAGGAAGATACTGTTCAGTATTACCGCCGTCATAAGAAATCTTACTACCGATATTAGAAATGTTCGTACCAAAAGACAATACAGCATTACGTCTGTCATCCATAGAGAATGGACGACGATATGTTGCACTGATGTCAGCAGCGACTGCCTTTGCCGAAGAATATCCGTCATTGTCCATGACACCGTTCATCAAGTCTGACAAGATGAATCTCATTGCCACAGCAGCACTCCAATACTCGCTAAGAGAACGAGAATAGGCAACATCAATAGCCATCTCATAAGGCTTTGCTGTTCCCTGTGAAACAATCTCTCCTGTTGGAGAAGGCGTGTCTGTTAAATTGATTTCTCCATAAGAGAAGTATCGCATAGAAGCGGAAACAGCTTGACGCTCATCCAACTTATAGTAGCCTACCAAATAAAGCAAATTGATATCATGAACAATCTTTCTAAGCCAAGGCGTATAAGACAATGCCACACCAGCCTTGCTATCCATGTTCACATACTTAGACGGGTTCCAGTACTGAGAATAAAGGTCGGCACTTGTTGCGGCACCGATATCTCCCATACCTCCACCTCGCGCATCAGGAGCTATAGACAACGAAGGCACAGCACTCTGCAAAGGATTGAAGTAATCACTCTTGCTCTCAGCAAAGCTCGAAGCAAATGTTGAAAGTGCCAAAACACCTAGAATACCACGACTAATGAATCTATTCATATCTTGATTTTATTTTTTCGTTCTTACTTGGAAGGCAAAATTATAAACTTTTTTGTTTTTATTTCACTTTCCGAATGATTTGTATTCAATTCTACTCGATAAATATATACTCCAGCAGGCAATCTGCTGCCTTTTCCGTCTTTCAAATTCCATTTCACCTCAACTTTTCCATCTGCAGGCTGAGAACTGAAATCTGAAGAATAATACTGTCTGCCGTTTACATCAAATACACCTGTCTTGCAGTCCAGAACCTCATCAGGTCTGTCTGTACATATCTCGAATGTTATGTCATCTACTGCGGGAACAGGGTAAGCTATAATCTCTGTAACCTCTGGAGCAAGATTCTCATCTACAACAAATGTGATTGTCTGTGTCGAAGAATTGTTGACCAAATCCCAAACCTTTACAGTAAGCGTATGAGTTCCGGGAGCAAGGGTTGACAAATGGTACATCAGACTTCCTGCCGTATAGCTTCCTTTGTCGTACGAGAATCTCTCATTCAAATTTATTGGTAGGCTCGAGTCATCTATATACAATGAAATATCGTGACCTATTCCACAACCAGAGGCATTGATACCGCTCTCATCAGACACCTGCACGTACAGCATAGGCGAAGGATTAACCTTGTCTCCGTTCTTGAAACTTTCTTTATTTAGGTACATTGTAATCTTTGGTCCATCAGTTTCGAATTCTGTAACAGAAGGTTCTCCTCCGATTTCGATTGAATTGTCATGTCCCATAGCCTCTGAATTGGATTCCTCGTCATAGGCGTAATATAATATTCTTCCGTTACCCAAGCTAAAGTTAATGTCCTTTGGCACAATCAAAACACATTCAAACTTTCCGTTGCTTACAACTGCACTTCCTGAATATAGTGTGTTCACATAGTCCATATATTTGAACACATAAGGCTTTCCGTTACTTTGCTGATTACCTTTTGTACTTACCTCCTGTGCCTTATCTTTTACAGAAACAATAATCTCGCCGTTGAATGATTCGTCAACATCTCCGTTATCCTTCAATATTGTTCCTACAAGCTTAACCTTGTCCAATGCAGAGAATGAATTGTCCTCTACCCATACTCCTTCCGAGGATAATGTCAAGATTGAATCCGTCCTGACAGACAAATCTGGCGCTACTAAACGCAAGGCTGGATCTCCAAGAAGCGTGTATTTCATCTTGTTTGAATCTCCATACAGCTCATTCTTGGCAATTCTTAGAGCATCACCTACAACATAACCGTTCTCTGGATCGAACACAGCCTTAATAAATGCACTATTAAGTTTTGCGTTGCCTGTAGAGTATGATGTGCGAACGGCCGCAATTGTTGCAATACCTGTTCCATTAGGGTTTCTCATGATAGCCTCACCCAAACTACCAACATAACCATCGAATTGACCGATATTACAACTTGCAAGGTACCACAATCCCATCCTGTCGTTGTACTGACTTAACGCATCGGCAATAGAGAAAGGGCTCTCCGCACTCATGGAACTGAACGAACCATGTCCGCAATAGTTGAACATAAGAGCTCCTTCGTTTATCGACTCGCGCATCAAGGCATCAACCTCTGGATAACGAGTGGATCCGGAATTTTGAGTTCTATTATATGCGTCCCAATAGATTCGCTTTGGTTCAAAGTTGTTGTTTACGCTTATCAAAGTCTTCACGGAATTCTCTGTATCTGAAGTGAAGAGGTGGTAGTCTCCTGTTCCAGAATGAACTGTCTGATTATCATCTGCCATAAAGACAACCTTCTTCTTCCAAACACCGAAATAGTTGTTGTTCATATAAGACGCAAGCTTGTCAACAAGTTCTTTAGCCTGCTGCAGATTCATTGCAGGGATACGGCCTACTCCGACACATAGCGTATTGTACCTAAAGCCATCGTTATAACCACGGGAATCATCCTCAAGGAAACCATAATACTCATCGTTAGTATAGCTGACCGCCTCATCATACGAGTTCTCTGTCTGATATGTTATGACTCTGTTCAGCTCTGCATTTAGCATAGACTTTGCGTTGTTCTTGTTGTCATAGCATCCGTCGCCCAATATCAACAGATATCGGGGAGCTATACCAGACTCCGACTTCGACTTATCGTAAAGCATCTTCATGAAGGCACGAATGGCAGTCGGATCTGGAGTTCCACTAGAAAACTCGTTGAATATTGTCTCCTGATTCAATATGACGTATGAAAGCCCGTCCTTCTCTCTATGCAACTCGGCAAGTCTGTTCGCCTCTGGCATAAACTCTGTTGGAGTAATGATAATATACTCCAAATCCTTCAAGGCATGCAAGTTCTGGTTCTTCACATCGCCTACGACTGTTGGTGAAGGATAAGCGCTAGAAGGTGAGAAGTTGACAATCCTTTGCAAATTCGGAGTAACGACATTCTTGACTAAAACAAATGCAGAATCTCCTGAGAAAGAAACCTCTGGCAAGTAAATGTGCTCAATGTCACTGACATCCAAAAACACATCATTAGGGTTGGCATTGCTGAAATGGAAACGGGAATACTCGTAATCCGAAGACTTCATTCTTCTGATAAAATTAACGGACTGGGCATTCAAATGACTGCTAGCAGTTCCTATGATATAGTCAACGTAACCTCTACCACTCTTCTGAGTACAGACATATTTCAAGTCAAACGAAACTTTGCTTGAGTTTGTCTGCAGTTCCACTCCCTGCAGAGTACTTACACTAAGTTTTGCCTCATTAGTAAGCTGAGCGACCGAACACTTCTGATAATCAGGATTGCCTAAATCAGTGTTAATATAGAAATTAGACACTACATTGGCAGACGCCATAACCTGACAGTAAATGCTCATAGTGTCTTCAAAAACCAAATTTTTGAAATTCAAGGTATAGGTTCTGCTCTGGTTAGGCTCGCACATTTCGCCAAACCAATTTCTTCCTGAACCGAGAATATTGGCATCGTCAAACTTTTTGATAGCTATTGACTTATACTTATATACCTCCTCAACAGAGCTATCTTCAAAGTCTTCATCTGCTCCATTATCCTTTACATAGCGCAAAGGTTGTGTTGCATTCTCTGTCAAAAAGAAATATGAATTGTTTGAAGTGTAATTCTCCTCGAACAATATAGGAGTTCCCTCCTTTGTCCTGTTGTTTGTGTTGAACTTGAAACCTATCGTACCACGCAGATAAAAAACCAACTTTTGTGACGACTCATCCCAATACGTAGGAATTTCAGGAAGATCATCCACGTACGCTGCAGAGACAAAGTCCTCGCTGAGCAGTTCTCCTCCATATCCATGCAAATGAACCAATCGAGGATTAGAAAAGCCCATGTTAGCCAACTCCTTTGCTGTTAGCTGATATATACCTTCCTCTGGAACAGAGATCTTTACCCACTTGCCTTTTGCCAACACAGAATTCTCGCTATAGAACCTTTTGACAGCAAAAAGTTCCATGGAAAGCAACAAAGCTAAAAGCAGAGATATGTATCTAAAAAATGACTTCATTATATTTCTTTAGAATGTGGTTACTTGACAAAGAAATCCAACATTTTGGTTGTACCGATATAACCTTCCAAATGGTCATCAATCTGAACACGGCCAACCCCCTTGGGTGTTCCTGTGAAAATCAAATCGCCAGTTTTAAGCGTAAAATACTTGCTGGCTTCGGCGATAATCTCGGCTATTGAAGTAATCATGTCCTTTGTATTTCCGGACTGGACAAGCTCCCCGTTCTTCTTTAGAGAGAACTCTATATCCTGGACATTCGGGAAGTCTTCTTTGGGAAGGAAGTTGCTCACAGGAGCAGCTCCATCAAAACCCTTGCTTATATCCCACGGTGCGCCTTGTTCCTTTGCCTTCTTCTGCAGGTCTCTTGCTGTGAAGTCTATACCCAAGCCGATTGCATCGTAATATCTGTCCGCAAACTTAGGGGATATATTCTTGCCCATCTTGGATATTCTTACAACAATCTCTGTCTCGTACTGTACATCTTCCGAGAAATCTGGCAAATAGAAAGGCTTATTGTCTCGCAAAAGCGCAGTTTCCGGTTTTTGAAACAAGACAATATTCTTCTTCTCCTCTTTATATAACTCAGCATTATGCTCAGCGTAATTCCAACCTATCGCAATTATCTTCATAATATGCAAAGATATATCATTCAAATGAAAATTTTACTACTTTTGCATCATATTTATCATTTTGCATCAACTAAATTATTATAAGACATGGATTGGAAAGAAAAACTATCAGCATTATCTTCGTCTCTTCCAGAGGGTGACGAAATTGTGGAACCTACTGAAAAAGAGTCAAAACCTGGGAAACAGAACCTTCGTGTCACAATGGAAAAGAAAGGAAGAGGAGGAAAAACCGCCACATTCATTTCCGGTTTCACATTTGGAGAAGATGAAGTAGAAAAGCTTGCTATGGACCTAAAGAAGAAACTAGGTGTGGGCGGTTCTTTCAGACCTGAGGAAATACTACTTCAAGGAGACGTAAGAGAAAAAGCCATAGCAGCATTGAAGGCTATGGGGCACAACGCCAAGTGAACAATTCAATATATACAAAAATGCAGGGATAGGAGTTTTCCCGTATCAAACAACCAAACAAATATAAAGCACCTCAGACTCGAGGTGCTTTATGGCAAATAGACTACAAAACAGATATACATTGAAAATGAATTTTGTAAAGGTGACTACAGCATTCCCTATATAAGAAAAACAAAGCAGCAAATCATACCCAAGAAACTTCAATACCGAAAAAAATACATGATTTGAGTCTATGAGTTTATGGACATCAAACAAACCATTATCAAAAAATTTCCATAAGATATAAATATCAAATTGGGAAAATACAATTCACATCCCAAAAGCCCGTTATTAAAATCTCATAAGAACCTCTAATGACACAAAAAAAAGGATGTCCAAATTGGACATCCTTTATTCTTGTATCTAAAGAGTTAGATTACTTCTTGATAATGCGAGCTGTCTTAACACCAGACTCTGTGTAAGCCTTAACAGCGTACATGCCCTTAGCAAGACCCTTAACATTAACTGCATTAGAATTTGTTGTCAATACAACATTTCCTGCCATAGAGATAACCTCAACCTTAACTACATCAGCTGGTACGAAGAACTCGCTCTCTGCTGGGTTAGGGTAAATCTCAAGACCGTCTGACTCGATAGTCTCGACACCATCTATGAAATCAGAGAATGGCATAGAAATCTTGCAGACATCAACAGTCTCTCCAGCAAACTCAGCAAACTTACCAGGGATAACCGATCTTGCACCGCGAACCTGAAGGTCACCAACTACGTAAGAAACATCCTCCTGAGGGAAGAATCCTAGAGTGATGATATTGTAACCACCCTCTTCTGGAACTGTGATATCCTCCTCAATAATGTTTACATTGATAGGAAGAGTGTCGATAGAAGAGTAAACAGTCCAACCTGTAGCCTCGCTGTATGATGACAAGTCACCCTTCTCGAAACGATACTGAAGTGGAGCAACTGATGCTGCCTTGTCGTAGCTTGGGTACTGTTTACATGAACCACAAGCGTTGTGACCGAACATCAAATGAACGTTCATCTTCTCACCTGCCTTTGCAACTGTATCATCGAATGGGATACGAACATAAACAGGATTCTGAGCACGGTCAGCAGCAGAACCTACACCCAACATGATACCAACCTCTGTATCATAGAAGATGTCATCAACACACTGCTCTCCCTTTGACTGCCATAGACGCTCACAGTTTGCAGCCAAGTTACCTGCCTTCAAACCGTTAAGCTGAGTACCTGCGGCATAAGTACATCCGTACAACTCTGCTGCCTCGTAACCCATGTTCTTCTTAGGGTTGTAAGGAGCCAAAGTGCCGTCTGTATCCTTGTATCTGAAGAAGTTTGTTCCAGGACCTGAGATGTAAGCAGCATCTACGAATGAGTGGAATGGCTCGTTATAGAAAGGCTTGATACCCTCGCTGTAGATCTTGATCTCCTTGATGTAGAACTCGTTAGGGAACTCTGCTGTAGAAGGAGCCTCCTGACCACATGCCAAAGAAACTACATTCACCTTGTTAGAAGAACCCAAAACGTCCTTGAATGAAGGGTTTGTGTAGATGTAGCGAGTCAACGTACGGTCCATACCTACTCCCTGATTCTTCAACTCAGCAACATCCTCTGCTGGATTGTACTTGTAGAAGTCACGGAAATAGACATCATATCCAAGGTGAGCGAAACGACGAGATGTCTGGTTGTAGTCATACTTGAATGTATCTACACCTGCAACTGTTACTGTATCACCAAGCAAGTCGATACGCATTGACTCACGCTTCAAGTTATCTCCGTGGATAGTTGAACCCTCTGGGAAGATATAAGTGATGTCAATCATCCATACATTGTTCAAATCGATACCGTCCTTCACGTAAAACATACGGCTACCATAAACAGCAAGATCAGTTGCCTCTGTCTTGTAGTGAAGGTAAGTTCCTGTTCCTCCAGCAACCTCAACACCCTCAGTAATCTTAAGCTTTGAGCCCTCTGCTGCGTCAAGTAGCTCTACACCTTCAGCTACCTTACCGTCCTTAACGATATAATACTCCTCAGCCTGCATTGCTACTGCAGATGCAACCAAAGAAGAAGCGAGTAAAAGTTTTTTATACATACGCTGTTATTTAAATTATTATTATTAATTCTTTTCCTAAATACTATAATGTGCCATTAGTATCGGCCACAAAGTTAAAAACAAATAGCAACAGACACTAAAAAATATCAATGTTTTTTATTAACAAGCATGTTTTTTAACATTTGCGAACGCCAATACCACTATAGGCTCCATTCAAATCCGTCTTTTGTATCCTTAACATTGAAACCAAGTTTTGCCAACTCGTCACGAATCTTGTCACTTGTTGCCCAATCCTTGTTAGCCTTTGCCGCTTTGCGTATATCAAGGAGCAAATCAACAGCTCCCTTGTATGCGTCGCTGCTCGATGAACTATCTTCACTTACTCTCAAACCTAGAAGATCAACCATAAACAAGTTGAACACTGACTTCAACTCCTCAAGGTCTGCCTCTGAGATTGTTCCCTTGCCGTCAGTAACTGTATTGATTGCCTTGGAAGCGTCATACAAGTGAGAAATAACGATAGGTGTATTCAAGTCATCACAAAGTGCAGCCTCACACAACTCACGGTAATTCTTCAACTCGATTCCTGAAGTTTCCTTGGAAGCCTTCAGTCTCATCAAACGATTATATGCGTCAGTCAAACGGGCAAGTCCCTTTTCTGCTGCCTGAAGTGCTTCGTTACTGAAATCCACAGTACTGCGATAATGAGCCTGGAGAATGAAGAAACGGATTGTCATTGCTGTATAAGGCTGAGCCAAAAGCTTGTGCGAACCAGTAAAGAACTCGTCCAAAGTGATGAAATTGCCCAGCGACTTACCCATCTTCTGTCCGTTGATGGTAATCATATTGTTGTGCATCCAGTAATGAACAGTCTCCTTTCCAAGAGCAGCTGTACTCTGTGCAATCTCGCATTCGTGGTGAGGGAATATCAAGTCCATTCCACCTCCGTGAATATCGAATTCTTCGCCAAGATACTTAGTACCCATAGCTGAACACTCCATGTGCCAACCTGGGAAACCGTCACTCCAAGGAGAAGGCCAACGCATGATATGCTCTGGTTGAGCTTTCTTCCACAAAGCGAAGTCTAGGGCGCAATGCTTCTCGTTCTGTCCATCCAACTCACGAGTTGTTTCAAGAAGGTCATCTATGTTTCTTCCTGACAACTTACCGTAATGGTGATCCTTATTATACTTCTTTACATCGAAATAGATTGAACCTTCACTTTCGTACGCATATCCTGCATCAAGAATCTTCTTGACAAAGTCTATCTGCTCGATGATATGGCCGGAAGCATGAGGCTCGATGCTAGGCGGAAGAACCCCAAGAGCCTCCATAGCCTTATGGTAGCGGTTCAAATAATACTGAACAACCTCCATCGGCTCCTTCTGTTCAAGCCTTGCCTTCTTTGCAATCTTGTCCTCACCCTCGTCAGCATCATGCTCCAAATGACCCACATCAGTGATGTTGCGGACATAGCGCACCTTATAGCCAAGATGCGTAAGGTAACGATACAAGATATCAAAAGTAATAGCCGGACGAGCATGTCCTAGATGTCCGTCTCCATATACAGTTGGACCACAAACATACATACCAACATGTGGTGCATGAAGCGGCTTGAAGATTTCTTTTCTTCGAGTAAGAGTATTATATATTGTTAATTCTCTATCCATAATCCTTTATTATAATGTTTTAGGAACCTTTACAAAGTAATTGGCACCTCTCTCTTGATGCTCATATCAAGAGAAATTAGAGTCTCTGTTGAAGTCACGCCCTTGATGCTTTGAATCTTTCCATTCAACAGTTCCATCAAGTCCTCGTTGTCACGAGCATACAGCTTGACCATCATTGTGTAAGGACCTGTAGTAAAGTGGCACTCTACCACCTCAGGAATCTTGTCCAACTCAGGAACTACATCTGCATACATAGATCCCTTCTCAAGCTTGATACCGATATAGGTACAAGTCTGATACCCCAAAGTCTTGGGATTAACATGATAACCCGAACCCACAATCACACCCATGTCAATCAAACGCTGAACACGCTGGTGGATAGCGGCTCTTGAAACCTCGCAATCCTCTGCTATATCTTTGAACGGAATACGAGCATTCTTGGTAATTATATCAAGAATTTGTCTATCCAATTCATCTATCTTTTCCATCGACTCTTATAATTTTTCTATAATTAAGGCAAAATTATAATTTTTTGTAACACATTGTATCGGAAATCACAAAAAAACGACACAAATGACATATTTATGTTACAAAACTACCATTATAACTTAATTTTTGATAACGCCTTCATTAAGTCTTGAGGGGATATCACCTCTCCAGACTTTACGAATAAAGTTGCTATTTCAGTCCTACTTCCCATACTTATATCAACACCTGCTTCCTTGTATGCTCGCCAGACAAATTCTGTGCAGTACAGTTTATCGTCGTTGTCCAAATCGTAGTCATGGTCGAACATACACCCTTCATTAAATTTTCTCAAGCCATATTCAGCTGCGCAGCTTGCCAATGAGTCATTACAGACAACCTTAAAGAACCCGGTTCTCTGCGCCCTATCCTCACAAAGGAAAGATTCTATATTCTCGCAAACCATACTGTCATTTTTGTTCTCTTCAGGAACAGCATGGACAACTTTCAGAGTGTCGCCAAACCAAACCATTATACCAACATGCGAGAAGCCACATTGTTCTCCGGTGCTTTTAACAAAACGGCTTTCTACAGACCTGCCAAGTCTGAACACTAAGTCTCCATTTCTTATTGAATCCTTGGGGATACGAAAGTCACAGACATCATCACTATACCTCTTTGAACAGCAAAAGAAAGAAAAGAAGAAAGAGGCAATTAAAAAATATTCAATTACCTCTTTCATAATATCAAGTATCTAAAACAGATTACTTACGAATAGCTGCGATACCTGGAAGCTCCTTACCCTCCATGTACTCAAGCATAGCACCACCACCAGTTGACACGTAAGAAACCTTGTCAGCAAGGTTGTTCTTGTTGATAGCAGCAACAGAGTCACCACCACCGATTAGTGAGTAAGCACCCTTAGCAGTAGCAGCAGCAACAGCCTTAGCGATTGCAGTTGTACCAGCAGCGAACTTATCGAACTCGAATACACCCATAGGTCCGTTCCAGATCAAAGTCTTAGAGTTCTCGATAACCTTCTGGAAGTTAGCAATAGACTTAGAAGCGATATCAAGACCCATCCAACCGTCAGGAGTCTGGTCGATAGCTGACTCCTTAGTTGCAGCGTCCTTGTCGAACTTGTCAGCGTTCAAAGCATCTACTGGAAGAAGTAGGTTAACACCCTTAGCCTTAGCCTTAGCGATGATGTCAAGAGCAAGGTCAAGCTTGTCATTCTCACATAGAGAATTACCGATGTTACCACCCTGAGCCTTAACGAATGTGTAAGCCATACCACCACCGATGATAAGGTTCTCTACACGGTCAAGAAGGTTAGTGATGATATTGATCTTGTCAGATACCTTAGAACCACCCATGATAGCTGTGAAGCCTTCCTTCTTAGCAGCAAGAACACCGTCCATAGCCTTAAGCTCCTTGTTGATCAAGAAACCGAACATCTTCTTGTCCTCAGCGAACTCGTCAGCGATAACAGCAGTAGAAGCGTGCTTTCTGTGAGCTGTACCGAATGCGTCGTTAACGTAAACCTCAGCGTAAGAAGCGAGCTTCTTGGCGAAAGCCTTTTGCTCAGCCTTCATAGCCTTCTTTGCAGCCTCATACTCAGGAGCGTCCTTCTCGATACCTCTTGGCTTACCCTCCTCCTCTGCGTAGTAGCGAAGGTTCTGAAGCAATAGGATCTCACCCATCTTCAAATCTGCAGCAGCCTGAGCAGCGTTAGCAGCGTCATCAGCGAACTTGATAGATGCTACACCAAACTCCTTAGTGTACTTCTCGATAGCTGAAACGATCTGCTTTAGAGAGAACTTAGGGTCACCCTCCTGTGGGTTAACATTCTTTGGCTTACCCATGTGAGACATCAAGATAGCTGCACCACCGTCAGCGATGATCTTCTTGATTGTAGGTAGAGCACCACGAATACGAGTATCATCACTTACTGCACCTGTCTCCTTATTCAATGGAACATTGAAGTCCACACGAACGATTGCCTTCTTACCAGCAAAGTTAAAATTGTCAATTAGTTGCATAATTTCTTAATGTATATAATTATACGTATTTTCTTGATTTGATGCAAAGTTATGTTTTATTCTTTAAATCTCAAACAAAAAGAGACTTTTTTGAGATTTTTTAGACTTTCTTCACAACTTGTCGGCATCAGCCAGCTTTACATATTGATTGGCATCAACAAGCACAATCTCTCGTAGTTTGTTGATGTCGAAGGAGTCTCTGCATCCTCGTCCTTGCTCTCTGCCTCCTGATAGATTGGCTCGAACACGATGCCCTTTGTCAAAACATCCACCTTCATGATGATGTCCTGAGTGTCCATGTTGCTCAAAATCTCAGTTAGGAATGTTGACTTGAAGCCGATGTCGAATGGATCGCCGTCCAACGAGCAAGAGATATGGTCCTCTGAATTCAATCCCTGAGTTGTGTCGCGGCTTACCAAATGAATATCTCCGGCAGTAATACCAAGAGTCACCAAGTTTGTCGCCTGATCCTGGAACGGAGAAATTGCACGGATAGCATAGATCAAATCCGAACGGTTGATTACTACACTTCTCGATATGTTTGTAGGAATAGCATTGCGCACATTCGGATACTTACCCTCCACCTGGCGAACTGTAATGACAGAATCACCAAGAGCGAACATGATGTTTGTAGAGTCGAATGTCACAACAACATCCTCGCCCTCCTTTGAAAGCAAAGCCTTCAACAAAGAGGAACCCTTTGCAGGAAGAACAACCTGAGTGTCACCTGTTGAAGACACTACGGGAACTGTAATCTCGCTCAACTTGAACGAGTCTGTACCTGTCATTCTCAACGAGTTGCCGAACACCTCCATGTTCAATCCCATCACGATTGGACGCTGAACATTTGTAGAAGCGGCAAACACTGTATTTGATATTGCTGCCGAAAAATGATTTGGCAACACTGTGAAGCTCTGGGCATCCTCAGCCATCTGCTTTGGCATAGGGAACGCAGACGCATCCATACCATTGAACGAGCTCTTATAGCTTCCTGAAGTAATCTCTACAAACTGGCTATCCACATTAACAGATATAGAAACTGTCTTTCCAGCCAAGTTCTTGAACGTATCCATAACAAGACGAGCGGGCATTGCTATGCTCAAGTCCCCTTCTGACTCGACAACGCTCATCTTTGTCTGCATACTGTTGTCAGAGTCCGAAGCGACAAGCTCCAGCTCCATACCTCTAAGGTTGAACAACACACAGTCCAAGATAGGAAGAGAATTCTTTGAAGCCATAATGCGGCTTACCATCGAAACATGCTGATAAAGCAAGTCACCATTAACGGTAAATTTCATATATTCTTATTCTTTAAAATTTCAAATAAATAATCATTGTCCGCAGACATCATCACGCTATGCGCGAACGTAACTGCAAAGATAAAACTAAATTTCTGTACTTTACTGAGATTTGTGTAGGTTTTTATCAACAAGTTAAAGGTTAGTAATCAACATTCAAAAAAACAAAAGGAGTCTCAAAAGCGAAACTCCTATATTTGAGCGGAAGACGGGGTTCAAACCCGCGACCCACAGCTTGGAAGGCTATTGCTCTATCAACTGAGCTACTTCCGCATCATTGCCTGCAACCTTTATTTCCCGATTGCGATGCAAAATTAGCACTTTTTCTAACACCCTCCAAATTTTATCGGAGATATTTTTACAAAATCTTCATAATAAACTGAGTTTCCGATAAATAAAATTTGGCTTACTGCTTATTCTTTACTACAGCTCGAACCTTGCATAATGAATAAAACTCACTTTCATAAGTTCCCACAGGGTTATACATATTCTGGTCACCATCAGAATCTGAATAATTCGAATCGTCAATCAGTTGTAGTACATCTACATGAGTAACATCTTCACTCCAATAGTACGATGAACACAAATAATCCTCACTGCCAGCAAAAATAAAGAATATCGAATTACCGTTAGGGCCAGTTGCTTTATACCCAGAAAATCGTTGATGTGCGTTGTCTAACAAGCTCCATTCACACTTTTCTACAAGTTCTTCAACTTGAGCCCTTGTTGGCATACACCAATTTTCTCCCATATTTTGCGTCGCCGCATCATATTTCGGAGTAAGTACACTATCAACAACAACACCTTTCTCCACCATCTCGTCGTGCGAGAGGATTTCCCATTCACTTACATATGCGTATGTTCTGATGGGTTCCTCCTTATAGCCTTTCGTTTCTCCCCAATAGAAAAATTCACCTTTCTCGAACGGAGAATCTGCACCTAAATCAGCATACGCCCAAAGAGTTCCGCTTGGCAATCCCAAATCCACAGCCTTATGAGAACCTACTACAACATACGCAACAGAATCTAATCGTACTATTTCTGTTGTATCTGCCACTCTTGCCACATAAGTCTCTTGAATAGGTCTATACAAGGCAGAAATAGAGTCGCTGTTGTCTTTCTCTACATCCTTCTCTTTTATCTCATTCTTTTCAACGTTTGAACATGCTGAAAAGAACACTGCCAAACCTAAAATATAATTCGTGAACTTCATACCTTTTTTATTTAGAATATGACGCAAAGATATACAAGAGACCTCAAAGAAACAAGTATAACACAAACAAAATCAGCTAAAAAGGTTAACAAATGTTAAAGTAGCTTTCCTAACAACACAAGGGAAAACTGACTTTGACTATACAAAAAAAACTAAAATATTGGTAGAATTCAGACAAATCCCTATACATTTTTAACCATAGACACTTTAACTCAACTCAAACAAACTGATTTTAAAATTATATGTGAAACTTAAGCGGAATGTAACTTGAAATTTATATGGATGCTGAATCGAAATAACTAAAGAATAGCTATATTTGGCAATATGACTTTAAATGAATTAGGTTAAACAAAAAACAAAAGGCCTATCATCGGATTTCCTCATGAAGTGAAATTCCAACAATAAGCCTTTATTTCTATTAAGGTGCAAAACACACCTTTAGTTTTATTGACTATTCAACTGTTACGCTCTTAGCCAAATTTCGTGGCTGGTCAACATTGCAGCCCTTGACAACAGCTATGTGATATGCAAGAAGCTGTAGCGGAATAGAGGCAAGGATAGGCACTAGGCACTCCTCGGTAGAAGGAATCTCGATAACAAAGTCAGCAAGTTTCTTTACAACCTCGTCACCTTCTGTAACGATAGCGATAACCTTACCCTTACGAGCCTTAATCTCCTGAATGTTGCTTACAACCTTCTCGAACATTCCCGCATTAGTTGCGATAACAACCACCGGCATCTCCTCGTTAATCAATGCGATAGGTCCGTGCTTCATCTCTGCTGCTGCGTACCCCTCAGCATGAATGTAGGAAATCTCCTTTAGCTTCAAAGCTCCCTCAAGAGCGATTGGGAAGTTATAGCCACGACCCAAATAAATGAAGTTAGTGGCATAAGTAAACATACGAGAGAAGTAACCGATTTCCTCGTTCTGCTTCAAAATTTCAGCAATCTTGTCAGGAATATTCTGCATCTCACGAATGATAGATGTGTATCTGTCGTCTGTGATTGTCTTCTTCTCCTTCGCAAAAGCCAAAGCAAGAAGAATAAGAACAAGCGCCTGGGCTGTGAATGCCTTTGTTGAAGCAACACCAATTTCAGGACCTACGTGAGTATAGCAGCCTGCGTCTGTAGCACGGGCAATACTACTTCCAACCACATTACAGATTCCGAACACAAAAGCTCCGGACTTCTTGGCAAGCTCGATAGCGGCCAATGTGTCTGCGGTTTCTCCAGACTGAGAGATTGCAATAACAATGTCGTTACTTGTAATTACAGGGTTTCTGTATCTGAACTCAGAAGAATACTCCACTTCAACCGGGATTCTGGCGAACTCCTCGATAGCATACTTTCCAATCAAAGCGGCATGCCAACTGGTTCCACAGGCGGTGATTACAATTCTGTTTGCATTTAGGAATTTCTCCTTATGGTCAAAGAATCCGGAAAGGGCGATATTGTTCAAATCCACATTTACACGACCGCTCATTGAATCCTTGATAGTCTTTGTCTGCTCAAAAATCTCCTTAAGCATGAAATGAGGGAAACTACCCTTCTCCAACTCGGACAAACTCATCTCCAACTCCATGATTTCAGGAGTTTTCTCTACGTTAGCGATTGTCTTGATCTTTAGGTTCTTGCCTTTGGTTATGATTGCAATCTCCTCGTCACCGACATACACCACCTTGTTTGTGTACTCGATGATAGGTGTTGCATCGGAAGCAAGAAAATAGTCGTCATCTTGTCCAATACCAATAACGAGCGGACTACTCTTTCTTGCAGCAATTATAGTCTCGGGATGTCCCTTCTCAAGAACTGCGATTGCATACGCACCGACAACCTGGCTCAAGGCAAGCTGAACAGCAGTGCAAAGATCTGTTTTGTGAAGGTCCTTTACATACTCAATAAGTTGTATCAGGACCTCAGTATCTGTTGAACTCCTGAATGAATAGCCGTGAGCTATCAACTGCTCCTTCAATACGGCATAGTTCTCGATAATACCGTTGTGAATAAGAGCAAGATTCTCGCTCTGCGAATAGTGAGGATGCGCATTCTTGTCGTCAGGCTCTCCGTGAGTGGCCCAACGAGTATGAGCAATACCTATACAACCAGAAGTATCTTTGTCTCGGGCGTAGCGCTCCAAGTCTATTACCTTTCCTTTTGTCTTGTAAACATTAAGGTCTCCATTATCGTTAATCAGCGCAACTCCGGCACTGTCATAACCTCTGTACTCTAGTCTCTGAAGTCCTTTTATCAAAATAGGATATGCGTTTCTATCTCCTATGTAGCCAACGATTCCGCACATATAGTATTATTTTTGATTACTTTATTTTGCACAAACTGACTGCAAAAATACACATTTTTGCATATTAAAGATGTATTTTTTTAGTAAAAAGAGAGGATTTAATGTATAAACCCTCTCTTTTATGAATTATTTTACAAACATACTCGTTGGAAAGAAATCTTACTGTTCAACAACCTCAACAGTCGTTTCAGCCGCAGCCTTTCTGCCTGAACGCCTGTCTTCCTTAGCACGAACAGCGATATTGAATCCCATAGCAAAGTTCACATGACTCGTTCTTAGAGGAACAGAAACGGACTCTCCCTTGGCAAATCTCAAAGGAATCTGATCAAGAACCATGAACCAGTTGAAAGCACCAAGACTTAGGTTCATTCCTGCGCCAATGTTGCTCCAGTATCCGTCCAACAAAGAATAGGACAAAGACATTGAGAACACTCTCCAAGGCTTGAAGTTGGCAGACAGCATCAACTCCTCTGAAACTTTTGAGTAGTCAAATCTTGTCTTTGACAACAAACCGAAAGTAGTCTTGTTGTCCCATATTCCATACTCGCCGCCAATCAAAATCTTTGGCGCAGTACGATAGCCAAAAGAAGATGATTTGGAATTTACATGATACATATCGGAAAGCATGTCCTCATACTTGTCGAAATATTCATCAAAATCCTTATCTTCGTTAATGTCATACTCCAAACCATCGAACACAAAATCCCCATCTTTGCTGAAAGAATGAACATTCTTCCTATACTTCACGCCACCCAAGTCAAGGACAGAAGCAGACAAAGTGATATTGTCACTGAACTTATAAGTAGCACCCAGGTCTGCGGCAAATCCTTTTCCAGAAACTGCTGACATACCATCAGTCTCGAACTCTATGTCATCTACAGTTCCATCCTCATTTGCCTTTACGTCAAGTCCAGGAGCCGACACATATAAATCTGCATCTCCCGAAAGTTCCCATCTGTCCTTACTCATTGTTAATCCGACACCACTGAAGTCAGTCTTGACAGCTCCATGTCCTAGCAACAACTTAAGTTTGGCTCCGAAAGTCCACTTTTCGCTATAGTCGTAAGCATACCCGAAGGCAAGTTCTGTATAGGCATTGGCACCTACGAACAGATTGCTGAAGTCCATCTTCTGAACTGTATTGTCACCCTTTAGCTCTCCTTCAAGAACTGACTTGAAAAAGGCTTTAGGCATATATGTCTGAACATCAGATCTTGTATTGATGGCAAACGAAGCGTATGAATTAGGTCTGACTCTCATTCCGAAAGAAAGCAGCTGAACATTGAAGTCAGCACCTACGTTCAAACCTCGCTTAACCTGGTCAAGGAACTGCTGGCGACCATCTGTCCACTCCGGATGAAGGAACAATACAGTTGTGTTCTTTCCGTCAACCATCTTTGGCTGATAGATATCCTTGAATGTCAAAGTATTATTACCAACACCGAACTTAATCAACGACAATCCTGGAATAGAGACGTTAATCTTTTCCATAGGAGTGAACGATGGATTCAATGTATGACGCAAAGGATTCTTGTCCATGAAATATGCTGTTAAAGGCATTTGCTGCGCACATGCAGCAACTGCACTCATAAAGCCAAATAATAAAGCAAATATCTTAGATTTCATTGTCATTGTCATTTTACAGTTAATTAGTCATTCTTTACAGTAATATTTGCCTTAACATGAGCGTAAGCCTTTGCTGAAAGTGAGCAATCTCCAGAAATTTTCACTCCGTTCTCTCCGGCAGGAAGAGATACCTTGTAGCGAATAATTATTTCGTCAATCTTCTTCATGTCCTCAACCTGCGCACCGATAACCTTGATACTTTTCTTTGATAATGATGAAGACAAAACTCTGCTTGTTACTGGATCTATAACAGCAGGCTCCAACTTTACTGACTGGTCAAGATTTACGGAATCTATCACCTTTCTTTCCAGAATATCCTCTCCATTAACCACTACTGTGTCAACCTGAACAAACTGAGCAGAAACATAAGCGTCCAAAGGAAGTCTATTCTCGAAATCGATGAAGATTTCTGCAACCTCTATTGCATAGTCTTCTTTCTGGTAATCACCTAACTCATCTACTATATCAATACCTTTTATTGTATCTTCCGAGATAATGTAGCTGTCATTTCCTAACCAGAAAGGGACCTCAGCAGTTACGCGGGTTTGGATTCTTGTTGTGTCTTGCAAAAAATAGGTCTCTCCTGAATCCAAAGGGCCGTCAATAACATAAGAGCAATTTATGAAAAGTGAGTCAGGGTGATTGTTGAACAGCTTGTCTATACTTCCGTTATCCTTGTCAAACACCTCAGAGAACGCTTTTTCTACAGTATTTTCTTCTCTTGCGTAATCAAAATCGTATTTGTATGTAGTCTCGCCATCTCTGAACACACTGCTATATACACCTCCGTCAGTATTCTTTGACATCAATGAAGTAATCTCGGCCCTCAATGGAATACCGCAATTAGAGAACACATCCATCCTCACACGTGGATCTTTGACAGTCAAGTTATACTCCATGTTCTTGTTATGGAATATGTCAATAAGCAACTCAGACTTTTCGTGTTGCGCAGAAGCGTGTGTAAACGCTCCATAAAGAGTATAATATTTTATCTTTGTCTTCTTGGCAATTAGAGACAACTCTATTTCTTCTGAAGACAGCTCTATATCCTCAAGAACAACTAACTTGAAGTTCACCGGCAACACATCTGAATTCATAGTTAGTGTTGCTTCATCCAGTGTATAGGAAGCCTCTCCTGTCTCAGGATCCCAAGACATCTTTTCGTCAAGACCTCCAGTAACCACATTCTCAGGAACTTCAATCTCTATCCTTATCTTCCTGTTTAGATCAGGAATGCCTTTTGATATCAACTGGAATTTGAATGTAGCTTCCTTAACAAGCACTTTGTCAACACGACCTGTTCCTGTATTCTCGTCAATCTCTATCTGGACATCAACAGGGAAATTCATAACCTCTCCTGCCTTGATACCAGGAGCAGACATTCCAGAAGGAATAATGTTTGGATCGAAACCAGGCAATGCTGAGCCTACTGTTGTAGTGTACTTGTACTGCTTAAGGTTCAACTTAATGGGATCTAGCAAAAAAGAAGCAGTGGTATCATAAACGAAATATATCATACCGTCTTCTCTCTCCTCGACTTCCTCAACGTCAACTTTCTTTAGAAAATCTGACAATGTGACTGTCGAATGAGCTAGAGGCATATATGTCTCATAATCCAAGTACACGTCGTTCGACATATTGTCCAAATCATAACTATCATCCACGCAACTGCTAGCGCCAAACAATAGTCCAGTAAAAAGAAATACTTTCTTTAGTAAGCATTTATCCATTATTATTTCCTCTTAAAATATACTCTAAACTTTAAACAAACAATCATAAGGGAAGCCACCCTTCCTAGAAAAACAAAGTGGCAAAAAAAGAAATGAAAGCCAAAACCATAAAAACAGTTCCGGCCGACTGGTTTACTATCTTTAGTCCTCTGATATTAATTTTTGAACGGAAGCTGTTTGCTCCGAACACTATTGCACACCACCAAATAAAAGCACCGCCCATCATAGCGAGCAGACACACAGCACGCTCCCAAAGGTGCTGAGTTTCAGTCATCAATGAAAAGTTAGCAAACAAAGTTATGAACAGGAACACCACCAAAGGGTTAGTCACTGTCAAACCAAAGGCATAGATAAAGTCCTGAAGCAAACTGTTCTGATTATGGTCTGTCTGCTGCAACTGCTTGACTGGATCGTCCCTGAAAATCTTTACTCCGAAAAAGAAAACAATAACAGAACCGAATAGCTTCAACCAAAACTCGTTCTCGTGAATAAAGTCTATAACAATAGACATTCCGAGTGTCGCTATTATAGCATAGATGAAATCCGAAAATGTAGCACCAAACCCAGTGGCAAAACCATGAGCTTTGCCTCTAGTAAGGGTACGCTGAAGGCACAATATTCCTGTAGGTCCTACTGGTGCACTAACGATAGCCCCGATAAAAAATGATTTAATAAGCATGTAAACCATAAAGCACTACCTCGTATCGGAGTGCGAAATTACGATTTTTTTTCTATTTTGCCCAATTTATCGGCAATTTATATCAATAAAGAGTTAAAAAACCTTAATTCAGTTTCTTTTTGCTTGTAGTTACCAAATACACGCCTATGAATATCAAAACACCGGAAATAGGCTTATGGATTGTTAGCACATCCTGTCCCCAAAGAATGGCAATCAGGGATGCAATAAGCGGCTGCAGATAATTATACATGCTGGCAGTAGTAGGCCTAATGTACCTTAACGAGACTGGCACAAGCATATAGCCGACAACCGAATTGCCAAGAGCCACATAAAGCATTCCCAACCAAATGTTCAGAGTGTCTGTTCCTTCGGCGTAATCCCCAGTAAGCAGCGGAGAACAAAACAAGTCCTTCCCTACAAATGGAAGAAGCAGCAAAGTGGCAAACAAAAACATCCACCTTGATATTGTCAATGGATGGTAACGGCTTGCAATACTTCTGTTTACAATTAGATATGTACCATAACTGAAGGCCGCAAACGTATGCAGGGCAATACCCCACAGCGAAGAACCTCCCAACTGACCGCTCACTCCGGAAAATATTATCAGCATACCGCCGGCAAGTCCGAAAGCAACGCCCAAAACCTTCTTTAAGGATATCGGTTCGGACAAGAATACAGCCGCAAGAATCATGGTGAACAATGGAATCATAGAGCCAATTATACTGGCATCTATTGTTGACACTTCCTTGAAGCCTACAAGGAACGCCAAAAGGTTAAAGCTCATACCGAATGCAGCTCCACCTAAAAGTACAAGCTTGTCCTTGGGTAAAACCTTTTCACTTCTGCTTTTGGGAACGAACATGCTTATCAGCCAAAAGCAGGCACACGCAACAGAAGCACGCCACAAAGTGACTGCCTCACCCGAAACAACACCACTACTTGTAAGGAATTTTGAAACAGGAACATTAATTGAACTGAACAGAGTGGTAACCAATACCGCACTATGTCCAATCAATTTGTATTTCGGCTCTTTTTCCACCCTGACTTTTACTTCTCTCTAAAACCTCTAGGAGTTTCTCCGGTAATCTCCTTGAACACTCGGTTGAAGTGTTGCACATTGTTATAGCCTACCTTGAAAGCTATTTCGGAAATCTGGTACTCAGAGTCTTGAAGCAGGCGCTTGGCCTCCTCTATTCTCAAACCGTTCAAATACGACCTGAAAGTCATGTCAACAGTACCCTTCAACAGGTCCAAAGCCTTATCCTCGGTTATTCCGAGTTCAGTAGCGACATCCGCTAGCTTGATTTCAGGATTATGATAGTTGTGACCGATATAGTCAAGCAGTCTTTGTGTCAGCTCTTCGCTTGCGTTTACAATATCAGTCTTTTCCACACGCATATAGACATACTCCTTCTCTGTCTTAGTAATGCGCTTCTTCCACAAGAACACTCCTACAGCACATACAAAAATGTATGCGGCAAAGAACCAGAGCAGACCATATATAAAGTCCATATAGTCATAGTCTAGCGATGCAGACTCGAACGTAAAAGTGAACACCTTATCGCGCGGAGTGATACACTCCGTCAATATCCAAATGTATGAAATTGAGTTGAACTCATTTATCTCGATATCTCTGTTAACTTGTTGGTTCTGAGTAAACCACCAATCGGGAATTGTATTAACATCACTAATATTCATCGAGATATCTGGAGTTGCAGGAGTAACCGCAAAAGACTTTACAAGTATAGCTGACAGATCGCCATACTCTGCTGTTTTTATCTCCTTCTGCATTCTCACAGACATACGGATTTCTTCCTTGCCTACCATTTTAAGGTTCAGAACATACCCGTCAATATCAAGCTTTTGATTTCCCTTTTTGCTGAAACCTATGCCGGCGAAAGGATAGTCAAAATTTTTATCTAGCTTAAAGTCCAGCCTTACTTTCCCGTTCTCTTTAGTTACAGTTGCCTCGGAAGCACCACCACTTGCATTGTCAATTAACGGGAAAATGTCATAAACGGAATCGTCAAGCAAATTCAAGGACGGATGGCGCACAACAAGAAAAGCAACTACCGACACCAAAATCGGCAGTATAATCAAAGCAAATGCTACTATCTTTTTACGCAAACCTGACATTTATTATTAACTGACAATACTGAAATATGTTGCAAAGATAATAAAATATTGGAAAAAAGTTCATCATCGAACATATTTCTTGAAAAATTAACAAAATAGCGACAAATACCGACTTTACAAGTTACAAAACTAAGATGCCCAGCGTAACAAACCAAAAACAAGGGGAGAATCACATCACTGCATACCAATAAAAAAAACAACTATTTGAACTTCTTTTACTCTTGAAAAGAGAGGGGATACGGCTAAAAAACTAAAAGAAAACAATAAATCTACAATCAAAAAAAACAAGGAAATCCGGCATTGTTTCAAAAAAATTAAGGAGGCATACATAACAATATGCACACCCCCTTCATTTTATTAGAAAAAACGGATTCTAACAAACAATACTTAATCCAATACCATATATAACACTTTATCTTTCCAATAATTATAGTTCTATTTCGGGTCTATATAGTTTGTCAAATGTGTTTATTTCTCTATTAATATACCAAGAGTTTCTTTGCAGACACTCCGTTTATAGTTTCAATTGTTACCAAGTAAGCACCATTAGGCAAATTCAACTCCTTAGAGAAGTTATCTGAATTAACCTCGAAATCCTCCAATACTGCACCGGAAATGTTGTAAATTCTGCAACGACTGATCTCTGTATCAGACATCAATGTTAGCGTGTTACCGATATAGAACATCTTCACATTATCGGCTACAACATTTTCGATTCCAGTACCTGTGATTTCCATAATAGCGTCAATAAACTCTGGCCATGTCCATGTCAAATCATTTCTGTTCAAGAAACCGTGATTTTCACCACCGGCAACCTTACCAACCTCGTGATTATCCCAAAGAATTACGGGCATTCCGTACTTCTGCGCATATCCATAATAACTCTGCACCCACTGTACACGAGCCTCAAGGTTCAACTTGTTAGAGCAAGAAGCCTCACCGATTACAACAGGAATACCGTTGGCACCGAACTTCTCGTAGATTGGAATCATTACATTATCCCTGATGTCAGCATCGTCTTTCTCAGAGAAAGTCTTCTGATTTCCCGCAAGACAAAGAGCATTAGGAACATACGCATGAACAGAAACAGCAACCATTGGGTCATCAGGAAGCTTATAGTAATTTGTCATACAACCGCATACTGCAGCAGCATAGCCTGGGCACATGATCATACGCTCGTTGTTATATCCTTTTCCATTAGCACGAGTTTCATCGACACAAATCTTATTGGACTCGTTAATGATGTTGATTGCATCAAGACATACAACACCAGGGTTTACTGGGTCAAACCACCATTCCTTGCTGGTTCCAACCAAACGAGGCTCGTTCAATGCCTCAAAAATCAATCGCTGGTCGAACTCAGCGAAAGCGTCTGCTACCTGCATCCAAATCTCCTTAACATATGTAAGGGACTGCTCCTCGTATAACTCGGAAGGATAGAAGAACTGCTTGTTGTTATCGTGGTGAATGTTTATAATAACATAAAGATCCTCGTCAATAGCCCATCCTACAACTTCCTTGACACGAGCAAGCCAATCTGCGTCAATCTCATTCTCCAATTCATCAGTGAAATCTACGTGTGTAGCCCAACTTACAGGAATACGTATAGATCTGAATCCCGCAGCCTTGACAGCGTGAATCATTTCGCGAGTAGTACGAGGTGCACCCCAAGAAGTCTCTGCAGCCAAACCACTTTTTGAATTGGCGTCGAAAGTGTTACCAAGATTCCAACCTGGCATAAGACTATCTGTAATAGCCCTCGCAGTGAGACCAGTAACGACCTTGGAAGAAGCTTTCTCCTGGGCGTTCACTGTCAAAATTCCTACCCACAACAAACAAATCGCAAGCAAGACTTTTGAAGAATAATTGTACAAATGTTTCATATGCATAAATATTAAGTTTGTTTCAGTATTATCAGCATAACGAGTCAGTTTTGCTGTCAGCGATGGCAAAATTATGGCAATGGTACAAATCTCAGTTCATAATTTCTGTCCAAAGATTTAATATTTCATTATTCCACGATTTTTATTAATTAACATTTTCTCGAAAATACTTAACAATTATCAAAATAATACGGTTTCATCGGGAATATCTCGCCCAAGACAAAGATTACAGTTACACCTGGAAAAGTTAGAAACCCGACAAATTTTCATCTTTTTCTTTGTCCTTCAACCTTCTGACACCTTGCTCAAACGTACAAATCTTCACAAAACAACCGACCCGAAAACTAAATATTCGCTGCAACTATACTATATAAATAGAAAAATATGGACTATTTCAAAAAAATCATTATCTTTGCAACGTAATTACTATACAACTAAAACAAGATGGAAATAGATTTCAATAAACTTGGCGGTTTAGTACCCGCAATCATTCAGGACGCAGACACTCTTCAGGTACTTATGCTTGGATTCATGAACGAAGAAGCATACAAGAAGACTGTGGAGACTGGCAAGGTTACATTCTATTCTCGTACTCGCCAGACTTTATGGACAAAAGGTGAGACTAGCGGTCTTTTTCTAAATCTTGTTTCCATCAAGAACGATTGCGACAAAGATACCCTACTTATAAAAGTACACCCTGTTGGCCCTGTATGCCACACAGGAACTGACACTTGCTGGGCAGAGGAGAACAAGCCTTCTTTGGCCGCACTAAAGAAAGTCCAAAGTCAAATCGCCGAAGACTTCAAGAACCCTGAGACTTATGCAGGAAAGATGCACGCAGAGGGATTGAACAGAGTCGCTCAGACTCTTGGCGAGGAGGCCGTTGTTACCGTAATCAAGGCAGCTGGAGGCTCTAGAGAAGATCTAATAGAACAGAGCTCCACACTAATCTATCACCTCGTAGCATTGCTAGAGGAAAAGGGAATCAGCGTAGAAGAGTTGAACATAAAAGGATAAATCATAAAGATGGCTGAAGGGAAAGAACTTCTCATAAACTACAACAGGGTTGCAGTGAACCAGATGGAGCTGACCGTGATAAAGAACGTCAGTTTGGACATCTATTCAGGTGAACTCATATACCTTGTCGGAAGAGTCGGTAGTGGAAAGAGCACGTTCCTGAAGTCAGTTTATGGAGAATGTGAAATCGTGGCCGGAGACGCAACTGTCATGGGCTACAATCTCCGAAAGATAAAAGACAAGGAGATGCCTTACCTAAGACGACAGCTTGGCATCATTTTCCAGGACTTCAAGCTGCTTACAGACAGAAATGTTGAGGCAAACCTGGACTTCGTACTTCGTGCAACGGACAACAAGTCTGAAAGCGACAGAAAGAAAAGAATAGAGGAGGTCCTAAAATATGTGGGCATGAGCAACAAGGGATACAAAATGCCACACGAACTGTCTGGTGGCGAACAGCAAAGAATTGTTATAGCGAGAGCTTTGCTTAACAGGCCCAAGCTAATTCTTGCAGACGAGCCTACAGGAAACCTCGACCCAGACACGGGAAAGGAAATCATGTCTTTGCTTCACCAGATTTCACAGGAGGGAACCGCTGTCATAATCGCCACTCACAACATGAGGTGGCCGAAAATATTTGACGGCAGAATTCTAAAATTCGAGTCGATGCTTGTCGAGGAGGTTTCCTCTTTCGAAACAAGCTATAACGACTAACAGTATTATTCACTAAATACAACCGGACATGCATATAATTGGCTTTTTTCTTATCCTTGGAATTGTCCTTATACTGTTTGTAGTTGGATCAATTCTAAAACTCGTTTTCAAGGTGAAGAATGCATTTTCTGCAAACGTATTCGGCAACAGTAGCGAAAACAACACACAAGCAGAGAATGAAGACGAGTTCATGGCAGGATCGCAAATTGTAAGAAGTGCGGAAGGACGCAGAAGACTGGACAAGTTGAAACAGTCTGCAGAAATAAAAGACGCAGAAATAGTGGAATAATAACACAATCAAGAATAAATAAACTATAATAATAAAGAATAAAATGGGAAAGAAAGCATTACTAATGATCCTCGATGGTTGGGGAATTGGTAACAAGAGCAAGGCAGATGCAATCACATCTACTGCTACTCCAAACTGGGACGCACTTGTAGCAAACTATCCAAACTCTCAGCTTCAGGCTTCAGGTGAGAACGTTGGATTGCCTGACGGACAGATGGGTAACTCTGAGGTAGGTCACTTGAACATCGGTGCCGGCCGTATCGTTTATCAGGATTTGGTTAAGATCAACCGTGCCTGCAAGGATAATTCTATCATGCAGAATCCAGAGGTAGTTTCTGCTTTCACTTACGCCAAGAATAACGGAAAGAAGCTTCATTTGATGGGTCTTACTTCTACTGGTGGCGTTCACTCTTCATTCGAGCACCTAGAGAAGCTTTGTGAAATCGCAAAGGAGTACGGCATCCAGTCAAAAACTTTCGTTCACTGTTTCATGGATGGTCGTGATACAGATCCAAAGAGCGGTAAGGGTTTCATCGAGAGACTTTCTGCACACTGCGGCAAGACAGGTGTCACAATCGCATCTATTATCGGTCGTTTTTATGCTATGGACCGTGACAAGAGATGGGAGCGTGTAAAGGAAGCTTACGACCTACTAGTTAACGGTCAGGGTAAGGCTGCTTCAAACATGGTTCAGGCTATGCAGGAAAGCTATGACGCTGACGTAACAGATGAGTTCGTTAAGCCTATCGTTAACTCTACAGTTAATGGCAAGATCGAGGAAGGTGATGTTGTTATCTTCTTCAACTACCGTAACGACCGTGCAAAGGAGCTTACAATCGTTCTTTCTCAGAATGATGTGCCAGAGCAGGGAATGAAGACAATCCCAGGCATCCAGTTCTACTGCATGACTCCATACGACGCTTCATTCAAGGGTGTTCACATCCTATTCCCTAAGGAGAATGTTCGCAACACACTTGCAGAGTACCTTTCTTCAAAGGGCTTGAAGCAGCTTCATACTGCAGAGACTGAGAAGTTTGCTCACGTAACATTCTTCCTAAACGGAGGACAGGAGGAGCCATTCCCAGGAGAGGAGAGAATCCTTGTTCCGTCTCCAAAGGTTGCAACATACGACCTTAAGCCAGAGATGAGCGCATTCGAGGTTAAGGACAAGTTGGTTGACGCAATCAAGAGCCAGAAGTTCGACTTCATCGTTGTTAACTTCGCTAACGGCGATATGGTTGGACACACTGGTATCTACGAAGCAATCGAGAAGGCTGTAAAGGCTATGGACCAGGTTGTCAAGGAGGTTACAGACGCAACTCTTGCTGCAGACTACGCAACAATCATCATTGCTGACCACGGTAACTGCGACAACGCTATCAACGCTGACGGAACTCCAAACACAGCTCACTCTCTTAACCCAGTTCCTTTTGTATATGTTGCAAATGACGCTAAGGGTGCTAAGCTTGAGAACGGCGTTCTTGCTGACGTTGCTCCATCTATTCTTGGATTGATGGGTCTTGCTCAGCCATCAGAAATGACAGGTAAGAACTTGATTTCAAAGTAATATTCCTATTAATAAAAAGGGCGGAATTGGATTTCGCCCTTTTATTTTTTGCCTTATGATAGAATATCTTTCTAACAATAGTCTATTGGGACTTGTTATAGGCCTTAGCACATTCCTTATTATTGGATTGTTCCATCCTATCGTAATCAAAAGCGAGTATTACTTCGGCGTTAAATGCTGGTGGGTATTCCTTTTTGCCGGAATTCTGTTTACCGCAGCAAGCATATATGTTAGCGAGGTACTGTATTCAGCTCTGCTGGGAGTTACAGGATTTTCGTGCTTTTGGTCTATACTTGAAGTATTCGAGCAAAGGGAAAGAGTCAGAAAAGGATGGTTCCCTAGAAACCCCAAACGCAACGACTACGACAAATAACAAATAATAAAGTAAAAGACTGACTAACAAAAGAAAGTAATCAAATTCAGGCAAAAAACATTTAAAAGCCTAGTGAATACTTTCTTTTATTTTTTCATTTTCAATTGTAACCTAAAAGCACGATTTCTCCGCATAAAAAATCAAATCATAACTTATTTGTAAAACTTTCTTTTTGTTCTTAATAAAAATTGTTTGCTAAGAACAAAAATATAACTAAATTTGCACCATATTTAATCACATTTAAACAACCATAATATGTGCGGAATCGCTTATGTCCGACTTAGGAAACCATTGAAGTACTACTATGACAAGTATGGCACTTGGAAGTACGGATTAGAGAAATTGTATCTCTTGATGGAGAAACAACATAACAGAGGTCAGGAAGGCGCAGGTTTGGCTTGTGTCAAACTACATTCAAATCCCGGAAACGAATACATTTTTAGAGAGAGAGCCGAGGGCAGCAGTGCCATCGACAAGATTTTCGAGGACGTTTACAAAAACTATAAGGACCTGACTGACGCACAGTGGAATGATCCAGAATTTGCCCAGAACAATCTGCCTTTCGCCGGAGAAATGTATCTTGGACACCTTAGGTACAGTACAACAGGCAAGCACGGTATTTCCTACGTCCACCCTTTCCTTAGACGTAGCAACTGGAAAGACCGCACACTTGTTCTGGCAGGAAACTTTAACCTAACAAATGTAGATGAAGTGTTCGCTAACCTGACTCGCATCGGACAGCATCCTCGAGACATGGGAGACACAATTCTAATGCTGGAGACTATCGGACATCAGCTTGACATGGAAGTTCAGCGCAAGTTTAACAAGTACGATGCCGAAGGAAAATCATACGAAGAAATATCAGCCCTTATCGAGGACAACATCGACCTTGGAGAAGTTATTCGCAGAAGCGAAAACGGATTCGACGGTGGATACTGCATCTGTGGTATGGTAGGACACGGAGACTCCTTTATTTTCCGCGACCCGAATGGAATACGTCCAGCATTCTACTACTGCGATGACGAAATTATAGTTGCTGCAAGCGAGCGTCCAGTTATCCAGACAGTTATGAACGTCAAACTTGAAGACATTCAAGAACTTGAGCCTGGACAGGCACTTATCATCAAGAAGAACGCAGAGTACCACCTTGAGAGAATCAGACCTGCCGGGGAAATCAAGAAGTGCTCTTTCGAACGCATTTACTTCTCTCGTGGCAGCGACAAGGACATATATAACGAAAGAAAGAAACTTGGAGAACTTTTGACTGACCAAATCATCAAGTCTGTTGACGGAGACCTATACAACTCTGTATTCTCTTTCATTCCTAACACAGCTGAAGTCGCTTTCTACGGAATGATGCACGGTATCGAGCAGGTTATGATTGAGGAAAAGAAAAAAGCCATCCTTTCGGGCAACAAGTTCACAGACATTGAGTTGAACAAGATTCTCTCTGCTCGTCCAAGACAGGAAAAGATAGCTATCAAAGACATCAAGATGCGTACATTCATTGCTCAGGACAAGAACCGCAATGACATGGCCGCACACGTTTACGACATCACTTATGGTTCTATCCACCCAAAGACAGACAACCTTATTGTGATTGACGACTCTATCGTAAGAGGAACAACTCTAAAGCAGAGCATCATAAAGATACTCAACAGGCTCGAGCCTAAGAAAATCATCATCGTTTCTTCTTCACCTCAAGTACGTTACCCTGACTGCTATGGTATCGACATGTCGAGAATGGGAGAGTTCATCGCATTCAAGGCTGCAATATCGCTACTAAAGAAGAACGGCAAACAAAGCATAATAGACGATGTATATAAAAAGTCCAAGGCTCAAGTAGGAAAACCCAAAGAGGAGTATGTGAACTATGTAAAGGAGATATATGCACAGTTCTCTGACGAAGAAATTTCAAAAGAGATTGCGCTAATGCTTACTCCTTCGGATGTTACAACTCCCGTAGAGATTATATATCAGTCTTTGGACAATCTTCATGTTGCCTGTCCTAATCATTCTGGTGACTGGTACTTCTCTGGAGACTACCCTACACCAGGAGGAAACAGACTTGTAACACATGCTTTCATAAACTTCTATGAAGGCAACTTTGACAAGAGATAAAATAAAAAACAATAAGGTTCGCACCCAACAAAAAGCGAACCTTTTGCTTTTTATGGGGCATATTCGTACCAAAAAAGGGAGAATTTAGGTTTATAGCTATCATTTTTTTATAAATAAACCTTTCCCAAATAGAAAAAATAAGTAATATTGCCATCGGAACATACAATTTACATCATATATGAAACACTTATTACTAAAAAACGCATTTAAGACAGCAGCTGTGGCATTGTCAATGCTAAGCGGTACTGCTATGGCTGCGATTAGTTCTAAGCCAGTTACCAAGGATGCAACAGAAGGAGCTCAGAAACTCTACACATTCTTGGTTGACAACTATGGCAAGAACACAATTTCTGGTGTACAGACAGGTGATTTTGAAGGTACTACTGCCATATCAACTAACCTTGATATGAAAGCAGTTTACGAGAAGTCTGGCAAATACCCTGCTCTTATAGGATTGGACTTTTTGATGACAACCGGAAAAGGTTGTGGAGACTCTTGGTTTCAATCCTACACAGGTACAACAAAGCTTCTTGCAAGAGAGATTTGGACTAAGGGTGGTATTCCTGCATACACTTGGCACTGGAAAGACCCTAGCTACGAAACTGCTAACCACGGCTCATCAACAGTTAATCCAGAGAAGAACCGTTCATACTTCGACTATACTGTAGCTTTCAAGAAAGGTACAACTGAGTGGGATACAGAAAACGCAACTTACAAAGAGATGGTTGCGGACATCGACTCTATTTCAGAGCATTTACTAGATTTGCAGAAAGACGGAGTTGCCTGTCTATGGCGTCCTCTTCACGAGGCAAGCGGTGCTTGGTTCTGGTGGGGAATCGGAACTGGCGAGCAATACAAGGCTTTCTATAAGCTTATGTACGACAGAATGGTCAACGTCAATGGTGTAAAGAACTGTATTTGGGTTTGGAACATCGAGCGTACTCCATCTATTGGCTACGACCAGAACGCACTTGATCCTTCTTGGTATCCAGGAGACGAGTATGTTGACGTTATCGCCGTAGATATTTACAAGAATGCCTACGATAGCGGCTCTAACTCTGAGTACTACAAGAAGATTGTAGAAAAGATGGGAACAGACAAGATTATCGCTCTTTCTGAGAACGGACCTATTCCTGACGTAGAGAAGATGCATAAGGATGGTGCTGTTTGGTCTTGGTGGATGCCTTGGTATGAGTCTTGGGGTGGAAACTATGTGTCACAAACTTCAAACGATACATGGAAAAGCAACATGGCTTCTGACAAAGTTATCACACTTGACGAGATGCCAGGTTGGGGAACTTATACTGGTCCCGTAATCGTAGCAGACCCATGCGAACTAAATACAGACCTAAGAATGGAGGCTGAGTGTGCTGACTATAAAGGTCAAGTTGTAGGCGACGCAGATATGTCTGGTAGCAAAGGAGTAAATGTAGATTCAGAGGACGGATACATAAATTTCAAATTCAATGTTCCAAGTGCTGGATACTACAAGGTTATCGTTAAAGGTGCTACTTCATACGGTCCTGGAAAACACGCATCTATCGTTGTTGGTAGCAATGCTGCAGAGATTTCTATCGATGACAACGAGGAGATTGTTGTAGGTTCGTTTAAATTTGATAAGGGAGAGAACACTGTTTCTGCCGTTCCTGGTTGGACATGGTGGGTAATTGACTACGCAAGAATTGAATCTGATGCAGAGGCATTAACTCCTATTACACCTAGTACATCTCCTGTTAACGCTAAAGCTAATGAATCAGCTGCAAAACTTTACTCTTTCCTTTACAACAACTTCGGAAAAAAGACTATTTCCGGCTTTATGCTTGGAGACATGACAACAGGAAACAATGGTCTTGACAATCACGAAGACTTCAAAGTTATCAAGGAGAAGTCAGGCAAATACCCTGCTCTAGTTGGTATTGATATGATGAACGCAACAGGTAAGAGTGTTGACAATAATGATTCTTACTTCATTAAGTACACTGAAACTTCTATTAAACTTGCAAAGGAGATTTGGAGTCGCGGTGGTATCCCTGCTATTACATGGCACTGGCGTGACCCAAGCCGTTCTACAGATATGTTCTATACAAAGAAAGGCAACCCTGATGGAACAGAAATTGACTTTGCAGAGTTATCAATCAAAGATGGCAAGTGGAATACATCTTCTGCTTTCTACAAGAATATGATTAAGGATATCGATGTTATCGCAGACTATATGCTTGATCTTCAGAAGGAAGGTGTTGCAGCAATCTTCCGTCCTCTTCACGAGGCTTCTGGTGGATGGTTCTGGTGGGGAGCTTGTTCTGGCGAGGACTATGCAATGCTTTACCGCTTGATCTATGACGAGATGGTCAATGTCAAGGGTGTAAACAACCTAATCTGGGTATGGAATCCACAGAGCGTAAAAGATGCTTCTTGGAATCCTGGTGCAGAGTACTATGATGTTATCAGTATCGATATCTATAATCAGGCATTCGACAACTCAAGCAATTATGTTGCTTTTAACAGCCTAAAGGATCTTTCTAACAAGAAGAAGATTATCGCTCTATCAGAGAATGGCCCAGTTCCTGATCCAGATGAATGCTACGAGAACGAAGCAGCTTGGTCGTGGTGGATGCCTTGGTACCAATCTTGGGGTTCTAACTTTGCTGACCAAACTTCTAATGACAACTGGAAGAAGTACATGGCAAGCGACTATATCATTACCCTTGACGAGATGCCAGGTTGGGACAAGTACGAGGCTTCTCTTAGCGATCAGATGTCAGAGAACAACGGTATAGTTGTATTCCCTACAAACGTGAAGGACCAGGTTGTTGTTGCATCAAACAGCGACTTCAAGGTAGAGGTTATCAGCATGAATGGAACAATGGTCGAGAACGATTTTTGTGCAGCAGGAATGAAAACTATCTCGACAAGCAGCTGGTCAAATGGAATCTATATGGTTTCTGTTTCTGCCGCTAATGGAAATTCCAAGAATGTAAAGGTAATCAAATAACCTTACATTAGAAAAAAGCACTTTATTAGGGTGTGCCTACGCACACCCTTTTTCTTTTTTTATGAAGGCTAGAAGCTATAACACTCAAGGAACCTACAAAACAAATTTCATCACCAATATCATTGGCAGTCCATTTTATATTTGCATAGGCTATTCTCATTATTATTGAATCAAAATCTCAACAATATTCGCCAAAGTGAGCAAATGCACACACAAAAGACGCAAATTCTTAGTTTTTTATGACTATATGAGGAGTCAAAATCATTTTTTTTCGTATCTTTGCAAATCAATATAATAGTACTAACGAAAACATTTTAAGAGATATATGGACAAGTTGAGTTATGCTTTGGGTTTGTCTATGGCAGACAACATGAAGAAATCGGGTCTTGGTGACATTAATGCGGCTGATTTTGCTGAGGGTATGGAGGCTATGCTTAGCGGAGCAAAAGCTGATATCACACTAGACGAAGCTCATCAGATTATCAGAACTCACATGGCTCAGCTTCAGGAAAAACAGGCAAATGCCAACAAGGAGGCTGGAGAAAAGTTCTTGGCAGAGAACAAGAAGAAGGCAGGCATAATCACTACAGAGTCTGGACTTCAGTACGAAGTTATCACAATGGGTAACGGTCCTAAACCAAAGGCTACAGACACAGTACTTTGCCACTACCACGGAACTTTGATCGACGGAACTGTATTCGACTCATCTGTTGACAGAGGCGAGCCTATCGACTTCCCTGTAAACGGAGTTATTCCTGGTTGGGTTGAGGCTCTACAGTTGATGCCTGTAGGTTCAAAGTGGAGACTATACATTCCTTCAAATCTAGGTTACGGTGAGTATGGTGCAGGAGAGGTTATCGCTCCTAACTCAGCACTTATCTTCGACGTAGAGTTGATCGAGATCAAGTAAAAATAAAATAGGAATATATGAAAAGACTAATAATAGCGTTCATGGCAATGGGCCTTTGCTTCTCCTCTTCTTTCGCAGCAAAGAAGAAGGACAACGGCAAGGACAACACTTGTTGCGATGTATCGTTGAAAAACAGCATAGACACAGTAAGCTATGCACTTGGTATGAGTGTGGGCAAAAGCCTTGCTGACCAGATGAAGAACTTCCCCGTTGACAGCATCAACCCGGACGCTTTCGCATCTGCTATCCGTAGCATATTGGCAAAGGACCAGTCTTCATACTCACTAAAGCCGGAGAAGGTTGACAGTATCCTAAACAGCGAAATGACAAAGGCCGCTGCAACTAAGAAGGCTAAGGACCTTGAGAGAAATAAGGCTTGGCTAGCCAACAACTTGAAGAATCCTGGCATCAAGGAGACAAGTTCCGGACTTCAGTACAAAGTCATCGCGGAGGGCTCTGGCATCAAGCCTAAAGCCGCAGACAAGGTAAAGGTGAACTATACAGGAACATTGACCGACGGAACAGTATTCGACAGCAATAACGGAGGCAATCCAGTTGAATTCAACTTGAATCAGGTTATCCCCGGCTGGACTGAGGGTATCCAGTTGATGCAGGTCGGTGCAAAGTACAAGTTCTTTATTCCTTCTGAACTTGCCTACGGTGAGCGTAGTATGGGTAAAATCAAACCAAACTCAATCCTTATCTTCGAGGTCGATTTGCTTGACGTAACCAGAGCCAACAACGGTGCAAAGTTCCAGTTCAAGGCTTACGAAAGAGGTGAATAACAATCCAGCATAAAGAAAGATTAATATACAATGAAGAAAAGATTTTTTGGAGTATTAGCATTTGCATCAATGCTTGCTCTTAGCTCTTGCAATAACAAGAATGCATCTCAGTTAAAGGACATGAAGACTATCGAGGATTCTGTTTCTTACGCTCTTGGTATCGTTCAGGGACCTGGTATCAACAACTTCGTAAAGAACCAGGGTGAGTCATTCGAGAAGGTTTTCAATATAGAGGCTTACTTGAGCGGAGTAAAGAATGTGCTAGATGCAGAAGACCCTGAAAAGGCAGAGCTTACTCCAGATGAGGCTGTAGAGATCCTTCAGGCTTATTTCCAGGATCTTAAAGAAACTGAGAAGAACAAGAACACAGAGGAAGGCGTAAAGTTCCTAGAGGAGAACAAGAAAAACGACGGTGTTGTCGAGACTGAGTCAGGACTTCAGTACAAGGTTATCAACGCAAGCACTGATCCTGCAGCCAGAAAACCTACTGCAACTGACGAGGTTTCTGTCCACTACGAGGGAAGACTTATCAACGGTAAGGTATTCGACAGCTCTTTCGCGAGAGGTGAGCAGGCCCGCTTCCCATTGAACAGAGTTATCCCAGGTTGGACTGAGGGTATTCAGTTGATGAAAGAGGGTGACGAGTTCGAGTTCTACATCCCTTCAAATCTTGCTTACGGAGACCAGGGTATGCCAGGAGCTATTCCTCCTGCTTCAACTTTGATCTTCAAAGTACAGCTTCACAAGGTTATCACAGAGGCTGACAAGCAGAAGGAAATGAGCGGAAAGAAGTAATACTTTCTGTTATTTTATAACCTAATAAAGAGACGTAGCGACACTGCGTCTCTTTTCTCAATTATAACAAAGACAACCAGATGATTGTATTAGACAACAACGAATCAAACTTGCTTCACGCTGCATATTCCGAGTCAAAAATGCTAGGAATCGTTCCGAAAATGGCTAACCGCCACGGACTTATTGCAGGTGCGACAGGTACAGGAAAGACTGTTTCCCTACAGGTATTGGCAGAAGGATTCTCTGAAATGGGAGTTCCGGTATTTCTTGCCGACATCAAGGGCGACCTTACCGGTGTTGCAAACGAAGGAAAGTCAAACAAATTCTATACAAGAAGCGAAGAAGCCATCAAGAACATACTTCCGGACAGTAATGCACGCTTCGAATTCCACGGATTCCCGATTGAGATTTTCGACATCTTCGGAGAGAGAGGAAATGCTCTACGCACTACTCCCGACGAGTTCGGTGCTGTTCTTCTTTCCAGAATTCTTGGTTTGAACGACACCCAATACGGAGTTCTGAACATCGCATTCCGAGTAGCAAGAGAGAAGAACATACAGCTTCTTGACATCGCAGACCTACGTTCCATGATGCTCTATATTGCCGACAACTCCAAGGAGCTAAGCACAATATATGGCAATGTATCAGCAGCTAGCGTAGGTGCAATCCAAAGAGCATTGCTTCAGCTTGAGGAACAGGGCGGTGACAAATTCTTCGGAGAACCACACTTCGATGTGATGGACTTCATAAAGTGCAAGGACAACAAGGGTATAATAAACATACTCGCAGCTGACAAACTTGGCAACTCTCCGCTACTCTACTCTACATTCCTTTTCTGGATGTTGTCATCACTGTATGACAAGCTTCCGGAGGTTGGAGACATGGAGAAGCCAAAGTTTGTATTCTTCTTTGACGAGGCTCATCTTTTGTTCAACGACACTCAAAAGGCACTCCTAGACAAAATAGAGCAGATTGTTCGATTGATTCGTTCAAAGGGTGTAGGCGTTTACTTCATCACACAAAGTCCTGGAGACATACCAGAAAATGTTCTTGCCCAGCTTGGAAACAAAATTCAGCATGCCCTAAGAGCCTTCACGCCTAAGGACCAAAAAACTGTCAAGAGTGTTGCTCAAGGATTCCGTGAAAATCCAAATCTCAATACAGAGGAAGCTCTTCTTCAGCTTGAAACAGGAGAGGCTCTAATCTCATTCCTTGATGAAAAGGGAGCTCCAAATATCGTCGAAAGAGCAAAAATGCTCAGTCCTGCCGGACAAATCGGACCTATTACAGACGACGAGCGCAGTTCTATCGTCAAAAGCTCTGTATTTGCAACCTCTATGACACAAAGCAACGACTGGGAGAAAAAATTCCCTCAGAAAGCTTCCATTGTTCTTGGCAATGAAGTAGCCAAGAAGGAAGCTGAAGAAGAAAAAGTCAATGCAGAGAAAGAAGCTGAGAAACTTGCAAAGGAGAAGGAAAAGGAAGAAAAAGAAAGAGAAAAAGAGCTGAACAAAGCAATCAAGGAGGCTGAAAAGCGAGGCAAAGAAGAAGCCAAACTTGAAGCCAAAAGAAAAAAAGAAGAGGCTCAAGCCAAGAAGGAGAAACAGAAAATGTACTCTAAGATTGGCAATGCAATCATCAAGTGGCTTCCTAAGATATGGACTTTGCTTTTCGGAAGCAAGAGCAAAAGAAGATAATAAACAACAATTTAAATAATAGGATTAAAATGAAAAGAGAGTATTTTGCAGAGATGCTAGGCACAATGGTGCTTGTTCTCATGGGATGTGGTGCAGCAGTTGCACTAGGTTGTACATCGGATTGTAGCAACGCAGTTAATGCTGCTTCAGTTATCGGTACATCTATGGCTTTCGGTCTTGCAGTAGTTGCTATGGCTTATGCTATCGGTGGCATCAGCGGTTGTCACATCAACCCAGCCATCACACTTGCTTGTATGATTGACAAGCGTATGAGCGCTAAGGATGGAGCTATGTACATGCTATTCCAGGTTATCGGTGCATTCATCGGTAGCGGACTTCTTTACGCTTTGACTTCTAACGTAAATGGACTTACTGGAACAGGTGCAAATGCTTGTCAATCTGGAGTAGAGCCAATGGGCGGACTTATCGCAGAGATTATCTTCACTTTCGTATTTGTTTCAGTTGTTCTATTCACAACTGACTCGAAGAAGGGCGCCGGCAATTTCGCTGGTCTAGCTATCGGTCTTTCTCTAGTTTTGGTTCACTTGGCTTGCATCCGTTACACAGGAACTTCAGTTAACCCAGCTCGTTCTATAGCTCCTGCTATATTCGAGGGTGGAGATGCACTTTCTCAGCTATGGATCTTTATCGTAGGTCCATTTATTGGTGCTGCTATTGCTGCTGTTGTTTACCGCTGCATTGCTAAGGACTGCAACTGCTGTAAGGACTAATCTGTTAGTTCTATGGACAACATAAAAGGGTGCGTCAACTTGCTTGACGCACCCTTCTTTTTATCTACCTTTGCAAACAGAGCATTTGTCTCGTTTCTTTATCTTTATCTTCGTAAACGTCATTGTCAGCGCGTCGAAATGAAGGAGCTGATTTGTTAGCAGTTCGCCTGCTCCAGTAAAATACTTGACTACCTCGGCCGCCTGGGCAGTTCCAACCATTCCCGCTATCGCACCGATTACTCCTGCCTGACTGCTTGACGGAACTGTCCCCTCCTCTGGCGGAGTTGGATAGATACAGCGATAACAAGCCGAACCGGGAACATAAGTGAATGCATTACCTTCCCATCTCAACAGGCTTCCGTGAACGAAAGGCTTTCCCAATTCAACACATGTATCATTGATAAGGAACTTTGCATCAAAATTGTCTGTAGCATCTACTATAAAATCATACCTTGAAACAAGCTCCCTTGAATTTCTTAAATCAAACAGTCCTTTTATAGCCTCAACCTTTATATTGGGATTCAGTTCCAACACCTTTTTCTTTGCAGACTCAACTTTAGGAGTCTCCACATCCTTGGAGAAATGTATCACCTGACGCTGAAGATTGGTCAAATCAACATTATCTCCGTCAATAATACCAATAGTTCCAATACCTGCAGCGGCTAAATAAAGAGAGACAGGAGAACCTAATCCTCCTGCCCCAACTATTAGCACTCTAGCGTCCATCAATTGCTGTTGTCCTGCCTCACCGACATTGGCAAGCAGCATATTTCTGCTGTATCTTATTCTCTCTTCCTCAGTCATAGAACTCTACTCTTTTGCCAAGTATGTCAATTCACCAAGCACCTTCTCGAAACGAACACCATACCAATGTGCGTTATCACCCTCTGTAGTTTTTATTGCGGAAACTGTGAAATCAACTGCTATCCTTGCACTTTCCTCCAAACTCTTGCCTAAGAAATATGCACCGCTAAAAACACTAGAATAAATATCACCTGTACCATGGTAAACACCGGGTACTTTTTCCCTAAAGTAAGTTGAAATTTTCCCAGTTTCATCGTTATAGACAGCAACACCCTGCTCTCTATCATTCATTTCCACGCCAGTCATGACAATATTCTTTGCCCCTATTTTTCTCAAGCCTTCAATAACGTGTTCAACGTACTCCATTGTATGACCTGTCTGACGATACTCCTCTCCGAGCATGAAAGCGCACTCCGTGATATTGGGAAGAATAACATCAGCCTTTGCACAGAACTGCTTCATCCTTTCAACAAAGCAATTGTCGAAGCCTACATAAAGTCTGCCATGATCACCCATTACCGGATCAACGATTAGTTTCGCCCCTTCAGTCCCAGTCTCATTAACAATATCAAGAATATAGTCCAACTGTCTTGCACTGCCAACATAACCAGTATAGAATGCACCGAATCTTATTCCCTGCTCTTTCCAATGATTCTTTATACCAGGAAGATCGTCTGTCAAGTCACGGAAAGTGAAATTCTTGAACCCTCCGGTATGAGTCGAAAGAACTGCAGATGGAAGTATCGCAGTTTCTATTCCCATAGCTGAAAGTATAGGCAATGCCACTGTAAGCGAGCATTGTCCGACACAGGAAATATCTTGTATTGTCAATAGCCTTTTCTGATTCATATAACTCTTCTACTCTCTTCTTCGTTTCAACCACATTTGGCGACTGCTCTCATCCAACTTTTCTATTGCATAGCGAAGCATTGTACTACTCATAAACTTCACATTAGCATCAAGGAAATCTTCAAGATATTCCATACCTCCATGCTTTCCGACTTCCCTAAGCATCCAGCCGGAAACCTTATGCAACAAATCTTCCTTTGATGTCAACAACACCTTTGCACGCTCCAAGGCTGGAGCAAAAATTCCCTTTCGTATAGGAAGCCAACAGCTAACCATAGATATACGCTGTTGCCACAAAGTTTTATCAGCCTTTATCCACTCGTCCATCAGACAATCTTCGGGATGCAGAAGAGACCAAGGTCCAACTATTCTTGGGGCTGTTAGGTCAACTAAATCCCAATTGTTGATGTATTTGTGTAGAGAAATGTACAATTTGTAAATAGCTTCACATTCTGCTTCATTCTTCTTTTTCAAGGCTTTCTCGAACTTAGCCACCATAATAAGCAAACCACACAGTCTGACTTCATGCCATTTGCTGTGTACAAGTTTTTCTGCCTCGTCAAGTGGAGTGTCTTTCCAAGCCTCTTTGACTACAAGCCTTGTATTAGGATTGTTTATTCCCAGAAAAATGTCGCCTTCTCCATACTCTCCTTTACCAGTTTTGAAGAAACCCATTAGTACCTTGGCTTTCTTCTCATCTGCCATTCCGAGTAATGTTTCCTCTATTTCTTCAGCGGTAACAACACCCATTACTTGCCTAGTTTACCAAGTTTCACAAGCATGAAGCATCGCTTAGTGTCTAGCGTGAAGTCACCCTTCTGCACCCAGTCATAGTAACCTAAATCAGACACGAACACATCTTTAAGTTTCTTTCCCTTGTGCTTTCCAAAATTCACGACAACCTCATCCTTTTCATTAAAGACCAAACGACCTGCATAGTCCACAAACTTTCTCATTGTCGAGAATTCGGCCAAATATTTGACATTGTTCTCAAGATCCGGATAACGGTCAAGCTGTGCCTTCAAAACTTCGTAAGTAGCCCTAGTGTCAGCCTCCGCCCCATGCGCACCTATCAACTCTGCATCACAATAGAAACGATATGCGGCAGACAAGGTTCTCTGTTCCTTCTTATGAAAGATATTCTGCACATCTACGCAGTTCTGCTCGCGCATGTGAATGTCAATATCCACTCTTAGGAACTCCTCCACCAAAATAGGGATGTCGAACTTGTTCGAGTTGTATCCGGCCACATCACACCCCTGAATGTCTGCGGCAATCTGCTTTGCTACATTCTTGAATGTTGGGCAATCCTTCAAATCCTCGTCCGAAATGCCATGAATTGCATAAGCCTCTGCAGGCATAGGCATTTCTGGATTGATTCTGACTGTCTTTGTCTCTTCCATTCCGTTTGGATAAACCTTCAAGTAGGAGAACTCGACAATTCGATCTTTGGCAGGATCAACGCCCGTAGCCTCTATATCGAAAAATATAATTGGTTTTGTTAGTTTCAGATTCATCGCAGTAAATATAATTATAATGTGCAAAGTTAATGTTTTTATTGCTTATCTCCTACATTTCTTTCATATCTATTCAAAATTCAATACTTTTGCAGAAACTACATACGTTCATACATGACAACAGAAGAATTGACATATTCACTTACGTTGGCTCACGTTCCAGAAATCGGAGTAAGCAAATACAAGGCACTCACTTCCAATTTCGGGAATGCGAAGAATGTATTTGACCAACCATTGTCAGCACTTGCCGGCATCAGCGGAATAAGCGAAAACACTGCGCAGAGAATACTAAACGCAAAGGATGACCTTGACGTTGCCGCTGCTCAAATTCTTGTCGCTGAACAGAACGACATAAGCATAGTCATGTGCAATGACGAAAAATACCCTTCCAAACTCAACCAAAGACGCAGCGACGCCCCTAAATTCATATACACAAAGGGCGAGTGCGACCTGGAAAACAGGAAAATCCTTGCCGTCGTAGGAACGAGAAAAGCTTCCCCACTATACAAGGAAATATGCGACACAATAATTACAGAACTTGCACAAAAGCACCCTGACCTAGTGATAATAAGCGGATTGGCAGAAGGCATTGACATCACAGCTCATACTTCAGCAATCGACAACGGTCTCACGAATATCGCAGTTTTACCTCTGCCTTTGAACAAAATATACCCCGCAAAAAATGTAAGCATTGCAAACAAGATTCCACAAAACGGAATGATAATATCTGAGTTTGAATTCTACTCTTCCGAAAGAAAAGAAAACTTCGTTACAAGAAACAGAATTATAGCCGCCTTAGCCGATGCCCTGCTCATAGTGGAGAGCAAAGAAGACGGAGGCAGTATGAAAACTGCGGACTACGCCATAGAATGCAAAGTTCCAATCGGCGCTGTTGTCGGAGGATTCGGTGCAGGAAGCACCCAGGGATGCAACAACCTCATCAAGGAAGGCAAAGCTTTTCTTGTCTCCAAAACACAGGATGTGGAACGCTTGCTTGGATATGTAGAGAGCAAAGACTACGGAATAAAACAACCTAACAGACAGTTAGTTACAACGAATATAGAAGCTCCAAAAACTGACGCAAAACCCATTGCTACCCATGACACATCCGCATTGTCAGACAATGCAAGAAATGTGTTCGAAACTATAGCTAAAAACGGAGGTTCAATGTACCTGGACGACTTGACAAATGAACTCAGCATGAACGTCAACGACATCGTTGACATTCTTTTCGACCTTGAATTGGACGGCTTTGTATCCCAAAAATCAGGAAATCTTTACCAAATTCAGTAAACGATACAGAAAGATTATTATTTTTTTGCATGCGAATGACTTTTGGCTTCCAAGATTTTGTGTTATATTTGCAAAAAATTCATGGTCATGACAACATTCGCTAAATATTCCATTGCTATTTCTTTTTTACTCGCTTTTTTATCCGCTAATGCAGCTGAAAAGAACAAGACATATCTAGACTACATCAGCACATACCACAAAATTGCTCAAGAGGAGATGAAGAATAATGGAATTCCTGCCAGCATCACCTTAGCTCAAGGTTTGCTTGAAAGTGGAGCTGGTCGCAGCGAACTGACTCAAAGAAGCAACAACCACTTCGGAATCAAGTGTCATGACTGGACTGGGGACAAGGTTTATCATGACGACGACAAACTCCAGGAATGCTTCCGCAAGTACAAGAAACCGGAAGATTCGTTTGCCGACCATTCAAAATTTTTGAAGCGTCCTCGCTATACGTCTTTGTTCGACCTTGAGCCGACAGACTACAAGGGATGGGCAAGGGGGTTGAAGAAATGTGGATATGCGACAGACCCAAGATACGCAGACAGACTCATCGACATAATCGAGTTGTACTCGCTTTACGAATATGACAAGAAGATAGAGGTCGAGGAGGTTACTCCGGAACAGATAGAAACAGAAAAGACCGAACAGAAATACTTGAACGAAAGCAGTATGGGAAGTATTCCTGCCGGCCCGTACCACAAAGTTTCCAAAATCAAAGGCCGCCGCGCCGTTGAGGCTCGAAACGGAGACACGTACGAATCCCTTGCAAAAGAGTTCGGAATGCGTCCTTGGGAGCTAAGATGGTGCAACAGGGCACACAAGGGAGATACAGTCGCTGTTGGCGACATCATCTACTTGAAGAGATGGTAGAATAAACACACAAAGGGATAAATTATAATTCGTTTTAAGACTATGATTGCAAGAAATTTGGGAAACGACTATGTTTCCACTATTCATGAAGAAATCGCCAACACCATTTCCCATGGTGTGATGATGGTGATTGCACTTTTTGCAGTACCGTTCGCCGCTATTTGGTCCTATGCCCAGTACAACACGCTTACTGCAGTCAGTGTGAGCATATATGCGATTGCCCTATTCCTAATGTTTACTGTCAGCACATTGTACCATTCGATGACAGCCAACACTAAGCACAAGGAGGTATTTCATTTGCTTGACCATATCTTCATATTCGTCACTATCGCGGCATGCTATACTCCGCCCGCACTTAACCTTATTGGTGGATGGCAGGGAATAGCTATCGTATGCATACAGTGGTCTATAGTTTTGTTCGGAATTCTTTACAAAAGCCTTGTGAAGAACCAGAACCAGAAAGTAAGCCTTATCACATACATCGCAATGGGGTGGATGATTGTGATTTTCGGGCCAAAGATATACCAGAACGCATCAACCACATTCTTGATATGGCTGATTGCAGGAGGTCTGCTTTATACAATAGGTGCGATAATCTATGGCAAAAAGGGATTCAAATACCACCACTTGGTTTGGCATTTGTTCATCAATCTCGCTGCAATATGCCATTTCATCAGTTTCGTATTCTATTTACACGACTAATTACGATTCAATTTGGAAATTTAGTGCTAATTTTGTGGCAAATTTCTACAAAGAGACAATAGATTATGACAGAAATAAACAATCAGGCACAAGAGGAAGAAAAAGAAGTGCTTAACTTTATCGAGCAGAAAGTGGTCAACGACTTGGCCAACGGTAAGAATGGAGGCAAGATACAGACTCGATTCCCGCCTGAGCCTAACGGTTATCTACATATCGGACACGCAAAAGCCATTTGCATGGACTTTGGCATCGCAAGGAAATATGGTGGTGTGTGCAACCTACGTTTCGATGACACAAATCCGGTAAAGGAGGACAATGAGTATGTAGAGGCTATACAGGAAGATATCAAGTGGTTGGGATACGAGTGGGGCAACATATACTATGCTTCAGACTATTTCCAGCAGCTTTGGGACCTTGCTGTCCGATTCATCAAGGAGGGTAAAGCCTATGTTGATGAGCAGACTCCTGAACAGATCGCCGCACAAAAGGGAACTCCTACACAGGCTGGTACAGCATCACCTTACCGAGACCGCCCTATTGAGGAGAACCTTCGTCTCTTCCAGGACATGACAGACGGAAAAATTGAGGAAGGCAAAATGGTTCTTCGTGCCAAAATTGACATGGCAAGTTCAAACATGCACTTCCGTGACCCTATCATATATCGCGTGATCAAGAGCCATCCACACCACCGCACTGGCTGGGACTGGAAAGTATATCCAATGTACGATTTCGCACACGGACAGAGCGACTATTTCGAGGGTGTGACTCACTCTCTATGCACACTCGAGTTTGTTCCTCACCGCCCTCTTTATGACTTGTTCATCGACTGGCTAAAGGGTGGAAATGACCTTGACGACAACCGTCCAAGACAGACAGAGTTCAACAAGCTTAACCTTAGCTATACTCTTATGTCCAAGCGTAATCTTCTTACTCTTGTTAAGGAGAAGGTTGTAAGTGACTGGGACGATCCTCGTATGCCTACAATCTGCGGTTTCAGAAGAAGAGGCTACTCGCCTGAGAGCATCCACAACTTCATAAACAAGATTGGCTACACTACATACGACGCACTTAATGAGTTCTCTTTGCTTGAGAGTGCAGTACGTGATGACTTGAACAAACGTGCAACACGTGTTGCCGCAGTTCTTGACCCAATCAAGCTCGTAATCACGAACTATCCAGAAGGCAAAGTTGAGGAACTTGACGCAATAAATAATCCAGAGGACGAGAACTCTGCAACTCACAAAGTGGAGTTCAGCCGCGAGCTTTGGATAGAAAAAGATGACTTTATGGAGAACGCTCCTGCAAAGTTCTTCCGTCTAGGTCCTGGCAAGGAGGTTCGCCTAAAGAACGCATACATCATCAAGTGTAGCGAAAATCCGGAGGAGTGTATCGTAAAGGATGCCAACGGAAACATCACTGAGGTTCACGCAGAGTTCATCCCTGAGACAAAGACAGGCGAGGCAAACTGCAACATGAAGATCAAGGGAAAGACAATACATTGGGTCAGCTGCGCTCACGCTGTCAAGGCAGAGGTAAGACTTTACGACAGACTTTGGAAGGTAGAGAATCCAAGAGACGAGTTGGCAAGAATCAAAGAAGAGAAGCAGTGCGAAGCTATTGACGCAATGCGTGAGATTCTTAACCCAGACTCTTTGAAAGTAATCACTGAATGCTACGTCGAGAAATTCTTACAGAGTGCAAAACCATACGACTACTTGCAGTTCCAGAGAATCGGCTACTTCAATGTTGACAAGGATTCAACACCTAACCATCTAATCTTCAACCGCACCGTCGGTTTGAAGGACAGCTGGGCAAAGGAGATGAAGAAGTAAAGCAACAATACTCCAAAGAATATATAGAGGCGCATTTATTTGCGCCTCTATAATTATATGATAAACTATACAAGAATGAGAGTTGTAATTCAAAGAGTAACTCGCGCATCGGTAGAGATAAACGGCAAGATAAAGTCTGAAATAGGAAACGGACTGCTTGTGCTAGTAGGAATAGAGGACAGGGATACTGACGAAGATATCGAATGGCTTTCCAATAAGATTGTCAACATGCGAATATTCCCTGACGAGAACGATGTTATGAATCTTTCAGTAAAAGATACAAACGGAGACATAATAGTAGTCAGCCAGTTCACTCTCCAGGCCTCAACAAAAAAAGGCAACAGACCTTCATACATAAAGGCTTCAAAACATGATTTCGCAATTCCTATGTACGAGAAATTCTGCGCAAGAGTGGCGTACGACCTCGGTAAACCTATAGGTACCGGAGAATTTGGAGCGGACATGAAAGTCTCGCTACTGAATGACGGGCCAACAACAATCTGGATGGATACACAGAACAAGGAATAAACTAGAGAAAAAAAAATGGATATAGTAGAAACAGTACTTGCAAAGATGAAAGAGCTAAACGCTCCCGTGAACGCAACAACATTAGCAAATGAGACTGGTCTTGACAAAAAAGACGTTGACAAGGCTATGGCTCAGTTAAAGAAAGAGGAGAAAATATTCTCCCCGGTTAGATGCAAATGGCAGGCTAAATAGCATTCTCATTTGCAACACAAAAGCAAAGGGGTTGGGGACTTCTCCAACCTCTTTGTATTTACATAAAAAGGGATGCGAAAACGCATCCCTACACACTATCTTATACACTCAAAACACTCACTTTTACTTCTTGAATGGAATATGCATCTTAACACCAGCCTTCACCCAGATACCTGGCTGAGGGATATTGCCTAAATCATAATATTCCTTATTGAATAGATTATTAGCCTCTGCATATACCATGTACTTTGGTCTTGTCCAGGACAATCTCAAATCCACTAGCATATAAGGCTCATAATCCACTTTCTCGCCCGTAGAAACGTGATTCTCATCATACTTGATGTACGAGCCGTTTCTGTCATTGTATCTCATTGCAATACTAGCTGAAAGATCTGACACCAAACGAAACTCGGCTTGGGCTACGAACTTGTTCTTCAAGTACTCAAGAGCATAATTTGACTTATAGATAACTACATCGTCATGACGCTCCTGATTGATGAATGAATATCCGATCGACAATCGGCGGAAATGTGTACTGTCGCCCCAAATCTCCCTTCCCAATAACTGGGCAGAAACATCGAACCCTCTGTTGTCAAGCTCGAACGCTGTGGAATGGAAGATGTCGTCAGCTGTAAACATAACCCAGTCAATCATGTTCTTTCCCTTGTGATAGAAACCAGAAACCTTAGCCTCTACTCCCTTGCTACGATACCTTACACCAAGGTCGAATGCTGAACTTTCCTCTGGTTTCAAACCTTCGTTACCCTGATTAGTCGGGCTCTTATAATACATGTCTGTGAAAGTTGGCAGACGCAATCCCATATTCCAGGATGCTGTGAACTTCCACTTATCCGAAGGTCTGAACGAAATGTCTATTCCTGGATAAACCTTCATCTTCTTGTTTAGATATGAAGTATTGTAAGCCATAGCACCAAGGGAAATTGTCCACTTCTTCAACAAGAAATCATGCTCAGCAAAGTATGATACGTTTGTACGTGAATCTCTCTTTGTATAGTAGATTCCGTCTTCTCCTCTCACAACCAATGTATCCTCTGTCATCGGCTTTCCCAGATTTGTGCTTATGATTCCCTCAGAACGCATATCTGCACCGAGAACAGTCTTTCCAAGCTTGCTTTCCACATATCCGGACAAAGAAACCCCATAAACATCAGTACGATGGAAATTCTCGCCCTTATGAGTGTCACGAATTAGCTGGAAATGATCCTTACTTCTGTTCCAATAAATCTGTGGAAGAATATGTACACGTCCTTTAGTCTCCGCCTTAACGGAAGTTATCCAGCGTGTTGTCTGCTCCCACTGGTTAGGATAAGCTGCAGAATAGAATGTATTTGCGCCATACTCCTGACGACTCATACCTGTCTGCCAATCCAAATCGAAGGTCTCGGAGTTATACTCTCCCTGATAGAAGAATTTCGCTTGACTGAAATCGCTGTTAGGCTGATCTCCGTCCGCTCTGCTGAAAGATCCGGAAACAGTCTGCCTAACTTTACCCTTTGCAAGGCCAACACTTGCGTTGCCTCCAACAAGGCCATAGCTACCCCCATAGACATGAGCAGACACGTTGCTATCCTTCTCATTCTTGGTAATGATGTTGATGGCACCGGTAAATGCAGAAGTTCCAAAGACTCTAGCTGCAGGGCCCTCTATTACTTCTATTCTCTCTATTTGATCAACTGAAACTGGGAAATCTGCTGAAAGGTGTCCCGTATGAGGGGAAGATATGTTCACACCATTTAGCAAAATAGTAATTTGGTCGAATGTGCCACCACGAACGGAAACATCGGTCTGCACACCCATCTCGCCACGTTGACGCACGTCAACACCCGTAGCGTACTCTAAAAGGTCATTAACACTACCGACGGCTGCGGCCTGTATCTCTGCTCTCGTCATCACCGTAACAAGACGTGGAGCAGTACTCTCTGTAAGCGGAACTCTCGTAGCCGTAACCTCAACGTCCTCAAGAACGTAGTCAGCTGTAGCCTCCTCTGCGACAGTCTTCTCAACATTCGGCTGAGTTGACTGGGCCTTCATGTCGGCAGCAGCTAGCATGGCAACGGAAAGAACTCCAATTGTTACTTCTTTATGCATGCTTACAAAAGCAGCATAAGAAGCATTACTGAACCTCCTCCATCTTAGAGGAGATTCAGCAAATGTCTTCTTGTTATTCATTTAATTATCTGAAAAAATTTTATATAACACTGAGTGTATAAAAATGTGTGTTAGCAAAACTTAGTCTGCAAGAGCCTCAAGATTGTTCACAAGCGGATTAGAGTACATCTCAAGAAGTTTCTCTCTCAAGAAGTCCTCATCCTTGTTCTCCAAGTCTATTCTGTCAATCTGGCCCTGAATGTACTCGTCGAAGGTATTCTTCTCTATCTGAGTATATTCATTCTCGAATCTGCCTCCTCCAAATCTCTCATCGTAAGCGACATAGTTGCCAGGATAGAAATGGTAGCCCTTGTGGATACCACGGTCGATAATCTTCGCCACAATCTCGAGTACATCTGCGCGAGATGCATCTGCACTAACCTCCTTGTCTATCTCCGGAGAAATGCAGTCATGAATCTCGTAATGGATGCGACCCTTGTAGTTTGTCAAACCTGTGCGCATATTCACGACATCGTCATGAGCAGTCTTCTTGAAGTCCGGATTATCCCTTTTCTGCTGAAACTCTTTAGCCTTTAGGAAATCACAGGCGTCATACTCGTAACTAATGCTTATTGGCATGATGTTAAGGTCAAGGAATCCCTGCTTGAAGTCCTTGTCAGAACTCATTGTAAGCATCTTCAAAAGGCTCTCCTGCATACGGTCGTCGCTATCCTTAGCTCTTCCCTCGCGTTGTGCAATCCAAATAGAAGAGTCATTGGAAGTAACCTTAGTTCTGATATAAGCAGACAAGCGACGAGAAGAATCAAAGATTTCTCTCTTAGTTCCCGAACGCTTTACAATGAAACTCTTGTTGAGCTTCATCAACTCTGTAATCCAAGGACGCGAACATAAATTGTCTCCTATTGCATTCTCAGATGTAGGGATGTCCTTGCTGCACAATACAGAATTAAGCAAAGCTGCATCTAGTATTATATCTCTGTGATTAGAGATGAAAAGGTGCTTCTTAGGACTCTCTGTAATCTTTTCGAATCCACTTGTTGTTAAACCATCTGCTGTCTCCTCGATCAAATTAAGGAAATAAGCACCCATTACATCTTTCTGAAACTCCTCCACAGTTTTGATCTGTAGGAATCGCTTTATCACTTCATCTACAGGCTTGTTTGTAATTACCTGAGATAGGACGTGCTTAAACTCTTGCTCAGCACAGACCCTAACGAAAGCATCGTGAACCTCGCTGTCGTTATAGGGGCGTATTTCCGTGAAGTCAAATTCGTTTTCCATCCTCTGTTAATATATCTTTATTGTCTTCTTCTATTTCTTTTTTATAAATAAAGCACTGACTCTGGACCCATATTGAACAATAGATCCACAATGCTCAACCCTTTTACATAACCATATTTCTCGGCAAATACCTGATAATATGGCTTTATCAAAAGCTCTCTTTCGTTTTCTCTTTTCGGAGAAAACACTTCCCTAAGATCCGTTATTCCTTCTCGCTCCACTATGTCCGAAGAAATGTACTCGTCTGTATAGGTAATCTCTTTCTTTATGTCCAGTTCCTCAAGTATGACATCAAGCAATCCACGATTCAATGTCAGTAATTTATCTACTTTTCCCTCGTAGAAGCGAATGAAGTCATCCTGGTAATACTCGAAGAACGGAGATGAACCGTAACTGCTCTCCAACGCCCTCCAATGAAGGTGCTGCCAGTCTTCTTTATAGGAAATCTCAACATCCTTCATTACCATTTTGTCTCCTGTCTTTAGAACGGGAACACCCAAGTCCATCACTCCCTGGCCTGTCAGAATCTTTGAACGAGTGCGATAAGTCTGCTTCTGATAGTGGTCACAACATTCGATTATAACCTTGTCTGCTCGCTTCAATTCTGAAACCCAAGCAATGGGAGGAAGGTAAGAGGACTGCAAAAGTACTGTTTTTTTGTTCATTTTCACTCAAAACATTTACTTTTTACGCTTCGAAGTGTATGTAGAGGAAGGTCTCTGCTTATATTTTGGGCGATCTCCCACACTCCATACCTCGTCATAATCCCATCCGGCATTCATCGTCATAGCCTTATGATAGAACCAAACTTCCTCTGGTTTGTGACCTAACTTAAAGTCTCCGGAATCCCACTTGTCGTTAGCATTCTCATCTTTCCACAACGAAACCGCATAAGTGCCAGGCTTCAAATTCTTGAACACAACAACAGTTTGGCCTGCATCAAGCTTCGTTCTGTATTCCACCTTATCGTTTTGAATCAACTCCATGAACAGAGTTCCCGAAGGTCTATTCTCAAGAGTCAGCTTGAAGTTGGAATACTCATCGACTGTCTTCATACGGAATCTCAAGTTCAATGAATCATTCGGATGCCCGTATATGTTGTGAATCACACCAGAATCTGCCTTTACAACATAGGACTTACCTGACTCCCAATTTCCATCCATAATGAACTCCTTCTTCCCTTCCTTTGCAGAAACTGTGAAAGGTATGGCCTTCCTTGTTGTATCGTCTTTGGCGTAAACTAAGAGCATTGATGGTTCAAAATCAGATACCGGCTTGTCGAATTTCACAACTGGCTTCTTTGCTATCTCTACTGCTCCGCTCATATCAACCTTCAACTTGGGCACATCAGCCTCTTTCTTGGACTTTTTAGGCCTTTTATAGACCAAAGTCAGAGTATCTGTCTGAGGCTTCATCTCCTCAGTAGAATCCATGATGGCGTCGTAAGTCATTTCTAGCGACAGTGTATCGTTATTCACTAACATCGAATCTGTTAGATAATACGTCAGCGTATCAGTGGTTACAGACGCTTCAAGAACATACCAAACGCTGTCCGAATTCTGTTCAAGCAGTTTCAAAGATGGCAGTTTAGGCTCCGAGTTATTGAAATATAGAGTAAACAGATAATCACTCTTCCTCTCCCCTTTTACAAACTCTTGCACAGGCATATATCTCTGAGACACAACAAGTTCCAAACTATCAGGATAATAACAAGGAGACATTCTGCACTTAACAGTATCAATCACAAGTGTGTCAACTGTTGTGTCTATGTTATCCTTTCCCAGCAAAGAGTCTCTGTTGACCTGCCTGAAAGTTGTGTCGCACCTCTCTACCATTCTTTTATGAGGAGTTACAACTGTATCAAGCAAACCATAGTACTCTCCGGGACAATCGTACTTGAAGTTGCTGTTGCCATCCTCCAAGGCTACAATTCTGTACGGTCTCTCTTTCAAACCACGAAGCAGGAACCTTCCGTTAGCGTCAGTCTTGGCAACATGTTCAAGCACTTTGCCTGTGAATGTTGTATCAGTCCACTCAGTATATGCTCCGACTAGAACTCCTTCCATAGGAACCAAAGTCTGCGCATCCACGACATTTCCGGCAATAGTGAACGAGTCTATCTCATTTCCAGTAGAGAACTCGAAATAATAGTTTCTCAAAGGGTTACCCTCGCGATAATCGACTATAGAGTTTGCAAAGTCAATCACATAGGTTGTATTCGATTTCAAGGTGTCCTTAAAGTCAACAATTACCTTCTTTCCGACAGCCTTTATGTCGGGCTGCACATCGAACGGAGGAGAGACCACCACATTCTGCCCGTCCCTCATCTCGACATACTCGTCAAAAACAATCTCGACACGCTCTGGCCTAACCTTTACCTGACTTCTGGCAGGCTGGCTCTTTACATACGATGGCGGCATCATGTCTTTGGGTCCACCTTGAGGGCCTGCTCCCATATTTGCACATGAGACGAACAAAGAGAACAACACTCCAGAGAGAAGTGCCGAAACCAGCTTCATGATTATATTTTTCTCTTTAAACAAACTGTTCATTTCTTTACTGCAAACATTTTTCTACTTCTTTTTCTTATCAGACAGATACAAAAAAGCAGAACTAACCAATTTCGACCGCAAACTTACTATTTTTTATTATCAAAATGCACCTTTAAATGGTTTAATTTACAAAAACGCTATATTTTTTCACTATATTATTTTCATAATGGCAAATATGAACTCTTAGCAGCTCTTAATTTGTTATAGATATTCAAATAGTTAAATAATGTTAACAAAAAATAGAAAGAATGACAATTCTTTTCATAACTTTCCCTTTTTTACTATATTTGCGACAAATAAAACATCAAGTATGGAATTCAACAAATCTTTTGAAGTAAAACACATTCCTTTAAGCGAAAGGGAAGATTGGTTTGAAAGAAACAACGTTTCGTGGTGGTCATTTACGCTAATCATCGTTTGCTTTGCGATAGTATTCTTGATAACACTATGCATATTTGATGGGCAGGATATAGTCACAACATCCCAAAAGCCTAAAGTTATAACTGCTATTTTAGTTATTGCAATATCATTAAGAGAATACTTTGACCGCAAAGGCAGGAAAAAGCTTACCACAATGTTTCTTATACATAAAATTTCTTTTGAAGATAGGTACTGCAACATACATTTCACAGACGATAAAGACAAAGCGTTCAACATTAGAATTCCTATAGACAACTTTTCAATCAAAATCGAAAAGTCTGGAATAATAAGTGCCACAACAAAATATAGTTTTGATTCGCAATTATTGCTTTTTATTCCTAGCGGTCTAGAGAACGATAAAAATTATATTGGTGAAGACACCATCTTTTCTACAGTTTTCTACCAGTACAATATTTTGGGCTGGTCTCCAGAAAAATTTGAAGATGTAAAAAGGACATTTATTTCTATAAAGAAACAAAAATCGCAAAAGATATAATCAAACATGAAGAAAACAATACTTTCAATATGCATTTCACTATGTTCCATAGTTTTCTCATTCTGTCAGGAAACATTGACTCTGGACCTTGCTTTCGAAAAGGCAAATTATCCAATATTCCCTTCTTCAAGGAAATGGGGAAGAAATTCAACGGAAGACCTTAAGGTCAGCACATCTTTCATGAAGAATAACTTTAACGAAGAATCTCTCAGCTATGATGTTGTAGGCTTCAATCATGATGAAGAGAAATGGATTACCAGAGGAACAGCAGAATACGAGTTTTCTATATATGAAGCATGGTTGTCAAAACAGTGTATGTGTTTTGTGATTGGCAGAACAGGTTACGAAGGGGATATGGATGCCGAGCCTTATCAAGTCTTTCTCTATATAACTGACCTGCATGGCAAACTGCTAAACAAAACACGTATTTTTTCGGAATCTGAACATGGTTGGCAATACTACCTGGACTATGTCATAACAAGCGAGAACACTTTCATACTGTTCAAATATGGGCTTAATGACGACAACTACACATACGTCGATTATAATAAGAACTATAATAATGGGGACTATATAGAATCTTGCAGCCAGATCATCGACAAGACGAAACCTTGGGGCAAAGTGGATATTTGTGAATACTCGATTAAAAGCGACGGATCAATAGAAAAGGGGAAATGCTCTACAGTTCTGACAAAAGAAACAAACGAAGGTTCAAGATACAGTTTCTCTCAAATGGACGACGACCCAATGCTGAAATATAAGAAATAAGATAAACAGAAAGGCATCCTGAACATAAAATTCAGGATGCCTTAACATTATTTCATCTGCACAAATTTTGGCAGAACGATTTTCTTTATTTCGTCATCAACTGATTTTCTCGACTTCCCGAAACTCTTTTCAAAAAGCGCCCAAAATTTGGCAGAATGGTTCATTTCAACTGTATGGCACAATTCATGAATTATCACACTGTCAATCAGATCCTTTCCCAAAAGCAAAGTCCAAATAGAAAAGTTTAGACTGCCTCGCGAACTGCAGCTTCCCCACCTTCCTATCGCATCTGTAAATCCAATAGTTTTGTATTGGAATCCGCATTTTTCAGCAAGTTCCTTTACCCTTTTAGGCATATATGACTTAGACACAGCCCTTAGAACATTTGCGCACGACTTTCGTAGAACTTCTAGGTATTCCTCATCCTCAAAGTCCATATTCTTGGGACAGTAGATTTCAAATTTGTTCTCATCCCCGTTTATTTTGGAAACAAACTTGTCGCTGTATTCCCCTTGTTTCAGCACAATTGGGTAAGGATAGGCTTCTATGACAGAACCTATTTCAAGCGGCACCCTGCGAGCTTCTTTCTGGAGATTCTTCTTGATTAGCACTCTCAATTTTGGACGTAGGGATTCTATTGCATTAGCCAATTCAGAGAAAGATGTTGCAGAATTCGCCTTTACAGCAAGGCCGTCCTTTGTAGCGGAAAAACTAATCCTGCCATAGGAAACACGGGCAGAAAAGAAAACGAAGACAGAGCCGAACTCCTTGTCTTCGAAAATTTGGTCAGGTATTTTAGGCATTATCTACCAGGTTAGAAACGGAACTTATAGCCAAGATTTATGAAGTATTTGTCCCTCTTGTAAGAATCCTTCATTTCGAAAGCCAATCCAAGACTATTGCGCTTGTCGAACTTATGGTCAATTCCGGCTGAATATCGAAGCATAGTAATGTCCTTCTCAAAAAAGCCGTAGTAAACTTCAGCAGAGACAAACGGATAGAGATGAGGCTTTTTCCATGTGTATTCAACAGAAAGCTTCATTCTCAAATACTGCTCAGGATTTAACTTATATTGCTTTCCATAGCTGTCATCCTTGATTGTAGTCTGGTACTTGCCGCGCAAAGCAAAGCTAAACTTGCCTGCCTCAGCCTCGCCAGTCAATCCAGCAGACAATCTATGGTTTAACAGACAATACGAATCCTTGTTATACACCAAGGCTCCATAAGAGACTCCACCTTTCAAATGCTTCTTCACCAACTGAAACGAACCGCTCAAAGTGGAGGCGAATCTGTCAAAGTGCATGAAATCATTATCAAGTCTAACCTCCTCAGACAAAGAAAGCGCGAACTTCTTGCCGAACTTTTTTTGAATATCGACACCGATGTTACTGCCCCATTCCTTTTCCTGTGCGGAAGAGGTAAGTACAGACAATGATATAAAAAGCAATATTAAGCGAAAGAATCTCATCTCAAAAATAAATACAGACGGAGGACAAACCGAATTGTCCACCGTCCATTGTGAAAATTATTCCTCAGTAAACTGTTTTGCCTTGCGAATACCGTCAATTGTATTCACAGCGCCATCCTCGGTCTTGTAATACACCTTGACAAAACAAACATCCTTCAAAAAGTTGATAGCTCCAATCTCGAACTTTACGATGTCAAGACCTGTACGAGCCTTTAGGTCTGCCATCATCTCGTCATGCTTGTCAGGTGTAATCATATTGATCTTGTCATAAGTGATTAGCTTGCAGTGGGTGTCTCCGATCAAGTTACTGCGCTCCATCAACCAAGCGACTGCGATGAAAATAATGTTAGTAGCAAGAAGCTCAACCAAACTTACAGCTGTAGCAAGACCATTGATAACAGCAACTCCGATAATCATGAACAAGTAGCTCATCTCACGAATTGCAATGGCTTCTGTACGATATCTTACAATTCCGAAGATTGCGAACAAACCAAGAGCCAACTCTATCTGCAACTTCTCATGACCAAGAAGATAGATAAGAAGGAACACTGTAACCGCAATCATAGTGAAGCAGAAACACCAGTCCTTTCTCTTACTGCGAGAGTAATACAACCATCCGATAATAGTGGAAGAGAACACCATTGTAATTGCGAAACGCACAAGCATTCCTACCAATCCCTCAAAATTGATTAGATTATCACCACTCCACAATGCAGAGCCTAAAATTTGTAGTAAATTCATTATGTTTATACTTTAATTTTCTGATATTCAAATATAGCCGGCTATTCAGCATTACCGGAAGTTCTCACGAACTTGTCAATGTACTTAAGCTTCGCTTTGAACCTGTTCTTTTTAACCTCGTCATCAGTCAGAACCATACCAAGACAGTACTTGCTGATACTCTTCTTCTGAATCCTGAAATTAGCCAAATAACTTGTAAATGGGGAATAGACATTACCATCTCGCTTGACCTCAACAATGCAGAGTTCAGGAATAGTGTCCCTCTTTCCGCTTTTTTGGTTAACGAAATTTATATCCATGTCTATAGTAAGGCGCTCGGTCTTACCCTTGTTAACTAAAGTCACTCTATAGAAGCTATTCTGCAATCTGCCCTTGATGGCACTCATAGGGTAATTGGCTTTCTGAGAGATGAACTCATTAGCTTCCTCATTGTTTTGTATCTGCAAATCAGGAACAGTAATACGCACCTTCTTGGTTCTTCCCTTATTGCTCTTGTTCTTAATCTCCAAGAAAATAAGGTTACTTTCCACGTATTCACGAACACGAATCTTCTGTCTGTTCAGCTTACGATTATGATGAATTGTGTACATCATGGCATCGTCAGTATCAAAATACATGGTGCGATAGAAAGCCTTGCGCAAACCGTTATGCTTCTGAACAAAATAATCCACCTTAGCCATATCAAGAAGTTTAGGCAACAACGAGACAGGAACAAGATATTTAGTATCTATTCTGTTCATCAGCTTGATGCCACTCATCTCGTCAAGCGAAATCGGGTCGAGCAACTGCAGTTTCTGATCTATTTCTGCTATCTCTGGAATCATTTATTCAGTGATATATTCAATCTCCTTAATACTCTTTAATTTACCTGACGCATTGTAAGAAGTCTCCTTGATTCTCTTACCCTGAGCGTTATACTCAGTCACAGTCTTTTTGTCAAGTTTATTATACTCGTCGTACTTAAGCTCTGACACGCACTTGCCTTCAGCATTGTACTCGAAAGTCACACGCTCTTTCTGGGAGCCGTCAGAGTTGTACTTGATCTCTTCTGTCTTTTTACCATTGGCATCAAACTTGGACACCTCAACAAGGTAGCGCTTGCTTCCCTCTACCTTCCACTCTTTCACTTCCTTAATTTTTTTTCCGTCAAACGTCTTCTTCTGAGTAAAGGAAGGAGCCGCAACCGAAAGCATCACAATAAAGGCAGTGATAAACTTAATCAGTGATTTCATGCTAAAAGTATTATATTAGGATAACTCTTCAATTAATATGTACGGCCCTCTACAGGAGTCTTCAACAAAGTAATCTCTCCGGCCTCTCCTGTTGTAAATGTCTGAGGCTTTCCTATGATCTTTCCGTTCTTAGTTGTCTCATACTCACTCCAAACTGTATAGGTAGTCTTGGGCTCCAACTTAGAGAAAGAGAACAAACCGTTGATATCTGCACGAGAATCAGAAAATGACACATTGCCATCCTTCTGCAAATATATTCTTGCACCAACTCCATCAACTGTATATTCCTTAGATGGATATTCAACCTCAACTTTGCCGACAACACCGCACTTCTCCGTATTCTTTCCGTCAAGCATATACAAAGACTTCGCCTTCACCTTTTCGTCTTTTCCAAGCTTAACTTCGGCCATTGCAACTGTGTTGTTGTCCCCAAGAACGTAAAGCTTATAATTGCCTTGCTTCAAGTAATTGAACTCGTACTTTCCATTATAGGAAGTCTTCACTTTGTCGTCATAGATCTCACCTGACTCGCCATAGATTATGTAAACTTCTTCTCCGGCTGCCAATACTGTATCTTTCACAAATTTACATTCCAAGTTAGGGAAAGCTCCTGTATAAGATATATTTCCGTCGTCTGTAATCATATAGACTTTGCCCCATACTGTTGACTTTCCACCTTCTCCTTCCTCGTCTGAACACGAGAACAAAGATAAAGTAAAAACTGAGCAAAGTCCAACTTTGAATATGTTTCTAAAAAAATTCATTACGATAAATTTCTATAAAGTAATATTTTGCCAGCGCAAGATACGAACTATCTCGCATTATATCAAATATAAATCAAAAAAACGCATCAAAAAGAGAGATTTGACAAAAAAATCCCCATTATTGACACATTTTTCAACAACATTTCTCGGCAAAAATATTTTTCTCGACAATGCAACAGATGATGTGACCGATAAGAGTTTGGCACTCCTGAATTCGAGGTGTATCCACGCTCGGAACCTTTATAACATAGTCAGCATTGTCCATCTTGCACTGCTTGGCTCCAGTTAGCGCAACCGTTGTGATTCCCATTTTTCTGCACTCCGCAAAAGCTTCAACGACATTCATAGAATTACCTGAAGTAGAGATTCCTATGAACACATCTCCTGCCTTGCCTTGCGCCTGTATTTGACGGGCAAACAACCTCTCGAATCCATAGTCGTTGCCTACGGCTGTGAGAATGCTTGTATCTGTAGTCAATGCTATAGACGGAAGACCAGGACGGTCAAGATAGAACTTGCTGACCATCTCTCCTGCCAAATGTTGGGCATCGGCTGCGCTTCCTCCGTTACCGGCGAACATTGTCTTGTTTCCGTTCTGATATGCTTTGGTGCAAACATCTGCAACTTCGGCAATTATATTCATAGTACGCTCGTCCGACAACAAAGACTCCTTTACACGCACAGATTCAGACACCTGTAGCTTTACTATATCTATGCCTTTCATCTTCTTAAACAAAAAAAGAGGTATAAGGATGTGTACTCCACCCCTATACCTGTTTCTATATATTAGTTATTACTTGCAAGCCTCTGCAATAGCCTGCTCGATATCTTCGATTAGATCGTCTGCATCCTCGATACCGACGCTCAAACGAATCAAATCCGGAGAAATACCTGCATCAATCAACTGCTGCTCGCTCAACTGACGATGAGTATGAGAAGCTGGGTGAAGAACACATGAATGGCAGTCTGCAACATGTGTAGCGATATTGATAAGCTTCAAACTGTCCATGAACTTGATAGAGAACTCGCGACCACCCTTCAAACCGAATGCCATAACTCCACAAGAACCATTTGGCAGATACTTCTTTTTCTTCTCGTACTGAGAATCTGTATCCAAATCTGGATAGTTAATCCACGCGATATGCTCGTTATCTCTCAAATACTCAGCAACCTTCAACGCATTAGAGCAGTGCTTTGCCATACGCACATGCAATGACTGAAGTCCGATGTTCAAATAGAAAGCGTTCTGAGGAGCCTGTATTGCACCAAGATCTCGCATCAACTGAACAGTAGCCTTTGTGATATAGGCGCCCTTACCAAATGCCTTAGTATAAGTAAGTCCATGATAGCTTGGATCTGGAGAACAAAGACCTGGAAACTTGTCAGCATACCTGTCCCAATCGAAATTACCGCTATCCACTACGCAACCTCCTACAGCAAGACCGTGTCCATCCATATACTTTGTAGTACTGTGAGTCACGATGTCTGCGCCAAACTCAAATGGACGGCAATTAACAGGAGTAGCAAATGTATTATCAACAATCAAAGGAACTCCGTGTGAATGAGCAATGTTTGCAAAACGCTCAATATCAAACACTGTTACACCTGGGTTAGAGATTGTCTCTCCGAAAACCAACTTTGTGTTAGGTCTGAAAGCGGCGTTAATCTCCTCGTCAGAGGCATTTTCGTCAATAAATGTGACCTCTATACCCATCTTAGGCAGAGTTACACCAAGCAGATTAAATGTACCACCGTAAATATTTGAAGCACTGATAACATGTCCGCCTGTCTCGCATATATTAAAGACTGCGAAGAAATTAGCAGCCTGACCAGACGATGTAAGCATGGCAGCAACACCACCTTCAAGCGCAGCTATCTTTGCAGCTACGTTATCATTTGTAGGATTTTGAAGACGAGTATAGAAATAACCACTCTCCTCAAGGTCGAACAATTTACCCATTTGCTCAGATGTCTCATACTTGAATGTAGTACTCTGAACTATAGGCATCTGTCTTGACTCTCCCTTCTTAGGATTCCAACCGGCCTGAACACATAGTGTATCGCGTCTATTTGCCATTTCTGAATTATTTTATTTGTCGAATTTTAATCGTTATCTTTTACTATCTGCAAAGTTAAAAATATTTTTTGTCATAATCTGCATAAACACAAAAGTTTTGCACGAAAGGTTTAATTCGCCAGACACAGAAACAAAAAAAGGGCGGAGAAAACTCCGCCCTCTGCCTTTTCTATTTAAGCTGATATTACTTAACAAGTACGATCATGTGCTTAGACTGAGACCAGAACTTGTTGTAGTTCTTGATCTTCAACTCGTACTTACCCTTCTCACCATTCTTTGGAAGTAGAGAGAATGAACCCAATGGGTGACGTGTTGTAAGAACAGGAAGCTTCTTAGACTCGATCTCAAGCTCTGTGAAGTCTCTCTGGTCAACAGTAGTGAAACCGCTTGTAGAAAGGTCACCACCCTTCTTAAGCTGCTTCTCAAGAATACCCTTCTGCTTTAGAACCTCCTTAGTTGCAACAATGTAGCAAACCTCGTTAAGAGCTGCATCCTGAGCTGCGATAGCTGCTGCCTGCTGAGTAGAAACCTGGTTTACAGAATCCAACTGAGCAGATGCGAAAGATACGCTGCTCTCAAGCTCTGCAATCTTAACGTCCTTAGCCTCTAGCTGAGTCTTAAGGTCAGCCAACTCCTGCTGGCTCTCAGCTAGCTGCTTCTTTAGCTTGCTGATAGTACCACGAAGACCAGAAAGCTGGCTGTTAGACTTGTTCAAATCCTCCTCTAGCTTTGCAATCTTCTCCTTGTTCTGCTGAATGTTGTTAGTGATAAGCTTGAAATCCTCCTGTAGCTTAGCACGAGTGTTGGAATCAACACCTTCCTGACCCTTAGTCTCGTCAATCATACCAAGCTCAACATCCTTGATCTGCTTGAAGTTTGACTGAACCTCAGTAATGATATCAAAATACTGGTCAAGCATAACAGAATCCTTCTTCATGATCTCGATAACAGAGTCACGCTCGTGTTTTGCCTGATCAATTTCAGCCTGCCATGGGTTACATGAAGTAGCCATCAACATAGCTGCACCAGCGAAAAAAGCAACTTTCTTCATTTTGTTTAATTTTATTTATTGTTTATATTCATATTCATATTGCAATAGGCAAAGTAAATGATAATTTTTCAAAAACGTACTATTTTTCGTCATTTTCTTCACCTTTTTTCTTAATTTCCTTTCCAGAGACAACCATAACAAACTCACCTTTGGGTTCATTGGCCTCGAAATGAGCTTTTACCTCGGCTATTGTACCCCTTACTGTCTCCTCGAATTTCTTCGATATTTCTCTAGTTACAGACACACGTCGCTCGCTTCCCATAATCTCCTCCATCTGCGCCAAAGTTTTTACAATTCTGTATGGCGACTCATAGATTATAGTTGTACGTGTCTCCTCAGCTATCTCTTTAATCTTAGTTTGGCGTCCCTTTTTCTGGGGAAGGAATCCCTCGAAGCAGAACCTGTCGTTTGGCAGACCAGAGTCCACCAGAGCGGGTACGAAAGCTGTCGCACCAGGCAAACACTGAACCTCGATACCTTGTTCCACACATTCGCGTGTAAGCATGAAACCTGGGTCTGATATGGCGGGTGTTCCGGCATCGCTGACCAAGGCAACAGTCTCTCCGGCCTTGATTCTTGCAGCCACAGCTGCCACCGTCTGATGCTCGTTGAACTTATGGTGAGACAGCATCTTGTTCTCTATCTCGAAGTGTTTCAGCAGAACGCTTGTTGTACGTGTGTCCTCTGCCAAAATCAAATCGGCCTCCTTTAGCACCCTAATGGCACGAAAAGTCATATCTTCAAGATTGCCTACCGGAGTAGGTACGATGTATAGCATTCCCATCTTTCCCTCTATTTAGAAAACCTTCTCTCAAGCAAAGCTATAAAGTCAGCAACCGCCTCGTTTTCATCATCCCAACCGAACTGACTGACATACTGCAAAGCCTCGTTCAGTGACAAGCATACGTCAAGTCTGTCTATTGTACTGTCCATCAGTTCCTTGTCACCATGGAAAAGTTCCTTCTTGTATCTGATTCTGTCGTTAAGGTTCAAAGCCCTCTTCAAATCTTTTACAAATCTACCCTCAGCACTCCTTACACCTCCCAAACCTCTGATAGAAGTTTTGAAACGGTCATTTGGTACTACACTAGAGGTTGGCTTCGCAACGATTTCCTGCTCTTTGGAAGCTACATCATCTTGCTTAGGCAGTTCAACCACTACAGCTTTGGGCTCTTCCCTGACAACGGCTTCCCGAGTCTCTTCCTTGACAGAAACAGTCTCCGGCTCCTCATCCTGGGGAACTACAATCTGCAGTTCTTCCTCCTCATCCTTCAAGTCTGACAAGGCAGACTGCCACTCCTCAACATGCTCCTCCTCTGTTTGAATAGAAATAACAACCTCAGGCTCTGAATAAACAACCTTCTCAATCTGATGAGGCTCACTTTCAACAACCTCCTTCGCAACGGAAAGGTCAAGGAAAGCACGCTTCAAATTATCGACCTTCTCCAACGCCAAAGAATGAAGGAACTGAGGCACATCAGCCATAGACTCCATACCTTTAGTCAAAGATTGAAGCTCAGATATATTGTTCAATATATGTGTGATTAGTTTGTTTCTATCCATAGAAGCCGGTATTGATTGAAGAGTGATGCAAAAGTATATAATTTTCTACTAAAACATACCTTTTTATTAGAAAAATTTAGGGTTTTAGCGACAAAAAAAGACAAAACAAAAAAAGAAGTGTGTTCTTGCGAACACACTTCAAGTTGTATCCTGTAATATAGATTACTCAGCAACTACGTCGAACTTGATCTCAGCAGAAACCTCCTTGTGAAGGCGAGCAACTGCTACATAAGAACCAAGAGACTTGATAGAGTCCTTAACAGAAACAATCTTACGATCGATTTCGAATCCCTGCTTAGAAAGAGCCTCAGCGATCTGAATGTTAGTGATAGAACCGTAGATAGAACCAGTCTCAGCGTTAGCCTTAGTAGCGATAGTCAAGTTAACATTAGCAAGCTTGTCAGCCAAAGCCTGAGCCTCAGCCTTGATCTTAGCCAACTTGTGAGCTCTCTGCTTTAGGTTCTCCTCCAACATCTTCTTTGCAGAAGGTGTAGCTACGATAGCCTTCTTGTTAGGAATAAGGTAGTTAAGACCATAACCATTCTTAACTTTTACTACGTCATCCTTGTAACCAAGGTTCTGAACATCCTCTAATAGTATGATTTCCATTGTCTAAACCTCCTTAATTATTACTTCAACAAATCAGTTACATAAGGGAGAAGAGCAAGATGACGAGCACGCTTTACAGCCTGAGCAATCTTGCGCTGGAACTTAAGAGATGTACCAGTAAGACGACGAGGAAGGATTTTACCCTGCTCGTTAAGGAACTTCTTAAGGAACTCTGGATCCTTGTAATCGATGTACTTGATACCATTCTTCTTGAAACGGCAGTACTTCTTCTTCTTGACATCCACTGTAGGAGGAGTCAAATATCTGATTTCTGATGCGCTCTGTGCCATTTTTTAGTTCTCCTTTGCGTTAGATTTAACACTCTTTCTCTTAGCTGCATACTCTGTAGCGTACTTGTCCAACTTAGTAGTCAAGTAACGAATTACCTTCTCGTCACGACGGAACTGAGTGTGTAGTTTCTCTACAATTGTTGGCTCTGCCTCGAACTCAAATAGAATGTAGAAGCCTGAGCTCTTCTTCTCGATAGTGTAAGCAAGCTTACGCATACCCCAAAGCTCCTCATTCACGATCTTTGCGTTCTCATTAACAAGGAGTTCCTTGTACTTTGCTGCTGTTTCCTTCATCTGTTCGTCAGACAAAACGGGAGTTAAGATGAAAACAGTCTCGTAATGATTCAACATAAATCTTAAATTGAATATTAATAATTTCTTTAATTTGCCCCAATCATCATGCACAAAAGGCACACAATTCTCAAAGCGACTGCAAAAGTAATACTTTTTTAGTCAACTGCAAAACTTTTCTTCAAAAAATTACAAAATGCCATAAAACTACACCTATTCCAAAGTCAATAATCAATATAAACTGAAAATATCCGGAACCATTCAAATAATTAATGCAGTTTTTAACAACATAGAAATGTCAATATTCCCTAAACGACTTTATATATACTGTATCTCCTCCTTGCCTTCCCGTTCATTTTTAATCAAAAGAACATTTCATTTCAGTCCGCAACGCAAAAATTACACATAGAGGATTCCTCCGCAAAATTTCCAAACCGTTTTTCTACGCACAGAAACCCAAGTATAGATTTTGGAAATCAAAATCGTTTGACTATAACTGCGGGAAGCTAACTGACCAAATAAACTTGGAACTGCCAATACCAAGACCGAATAAAACTAAAAGTATTTAGAACCTCGATTTGTCATGACAGAGGAAAGACACTTGTTATTTCAATCCAAAGAGACAAGACATTGAGTCTGTCAATAACTGCGTCTTGAAACAAGCTTGATTGCCCTGCCACTCTTCTGGCTCTTGACAATTACCACTCTGTTCTCGATGTTTGGAATGTAGTCGTATGTGCCTATAACCGAACCGTCTATATTATATATGGTGTAGGGAGCGGCAAAATTGTCAACATCGTTGATGTATGTGTGAATCGAAGTTTCATTGACCTCGACCAAAGCGAACTGCTTCTTCGTGTCGTACTCACCTCCTGCAACAAGAGGAACATTCTCGAACACCAACACCTCGTCAGTCATACTTGACTTCAAACGGAATGTATAGGGTGCCTGGGGAATTTCTCCGGTAATAATCTGCCAATGATTGTCCATAGTACGCTTGACAGCCACCCATTCGCTATTCTTGTTGAGATACTCGAGCGAAGAGACATCGTACCTGTGATCCATTACCGCAAGGTCAAAATACCATTGGTTCATGCTTGGCACGAACTGGAACTTTATAGTCTTGGCATCAGGACAAGCGATATAGTACCACTTGATTTTTACACGACCGTCCTCTTTGTTGGCAATCGACTCAAAAGCCTCGGGAGTCATGTCAATGTCACCTTTCTTGCATTCAGGACAGCGATCGACAATCTTCAGCTCTATCTCACCCTTGGGACCGAACACGTGCACGCAAGCACCACAAGTACTTGAAGAATCGTAGTCCGTGTGGTTCATGGCGCAATGCCTGTAGTTACCTTCTTCAACAAAAATTCTGCAGTTACCTCCGTCAGAACCTGCGACACCACCATAGAAAGTTCCCTCACCCTCACTCATCTCGACAGCAAAGGAATAAGCCGCAAACAACGACAGCAATACAGACAAAAAGTATCTCATAACAAAACTTATTTCAAAGATTCAATAACGGCAGGGAACGGAAGCTCTGGCATTACGATACGGAATCCACGAAGCCTGTTTGCTCCGCTTTCACTTACTCGCTTGCTTACTTCACAATCGCTAACAGGCACTTTTATTGCGCCAAGTCCCAAGAAACCTCCTGCATAGGAAATACTACCTCCACGAATAATGTCACCGTACTTCAAGTTGCCATTCTCGTCAATGTTAAGCATATCGGTAGGCTCATTCTTTTCATTTACACAACGCTCGGAAACATTACCCGACATGTCATAGATTCCAAGCTCGTTAGGTGCAAGAGTCTTGACAGCCTTCTTGGCAGATGCATTACTTGAAGTCCATGCAACGTCGTTCAAAATATCGCTTCCAGCGTAAGTATATCCGTGGCTCTTCTTTCCACCTCTTGCCGCCCACTCCCACTGAATCTCAGTAGGCAAAGTAAACCTTGACTCGTAAGGCATTTCCACGCTTGACTTGATGTCAGTAGTTAAAGCATTGATTACGTTCTTCACATTTGATTCGCTTGGATTAGAAACCGGAACATTGTCGTTTCCTCCTCCGTTAGAAGGAGTTGATGCGTAAGACTTCCATAGACCAACAGTAAACTCAGTCTCAGCAATCATGAACGGCTCGACAGAAACAGAGTCACCAGTCTCGCCCATTTTATATGAGCCGCCATCAACAATAATCATTGTGAACTCAATGTCACTCTTGTTCTTGTAAGTGATTCTGTCTGAAACATTGATTCTAATCTGAGCCTCCTTTCCTTCGCATGTAACATTAAGTATGGTCTCTCCTCCGTCCTCTGCTCGCAAGATATTGTCCTTTATGCTTGCAATACTGCTGTCTGCCAATGAATATGTAATGCCAAACTCTTCAACAGCCTCCTCTGGAATTACCTTGACGTCAATAAGGGAGATGTCGAATGACTGAGTAAGGAACATGTCAATATCAGTCACATCAACCTTAATGTTCTTGACAACACCTTCAACCACAGCAACGATTGAGACGGAAACACCCTCTGCATTCACCGCAGTAAGCGTACAAGTTCCAAAGTCAACTGACTTAATCTTGCCATCCTCGACAAAAGCAACCGCAGAGTCACTAGTTGTCCAAGTCAACTCTTTGTAGGTAGGATTTTCAGGCACAAATGTAAGTTCCAAATCCTCTATCAAATCAAGAGTGTTACCCTTCAATATTGTAACTGTGTCTTCTTTTACAGTAATTGTATCAAGCATTGTGAATACAGAAACATCTACGGAAACGGACTTGCCTTCCTTAGTGGTTCCGGTCAATGTCGCACTACCGTCTGCAACACCCACGATGTTTCCGTCCTCGACCTTAGCGACTGCTTCATCAGTTGAAACCCAAGCCAACTCCTGATATGTTGCAGTATCTGGCGTGAATGTTATGCCTAGATCAGACACCGCCATTGTCTTGCCAGTGCCTATAGTGATGCTTGTAGAGTCGATTGAGACTGAATCCAAAGGAATCATAACTCGGATGACAAACTCCTTAGTCACATTGCCGCAAGTTGCAGTGATAGTTGACTCACCAAGAGACTTGGCTGTGATGATTGTAGCATCAAATACGGAAACAACTTTGACAACATCGTCATTTGAACTTGTATAAGATATTCTCTTGTTTGCTGTATTCTCCGGCAACACCGAGATATTCAAGTCTGCAGGAGAGACCTGAGTTCCAAGAGGCAAATCAACCAATTCTGTAGGAACCGCTATGTCCTCAGCCTCAACAGTTACATTTACGGTAACTGACGCAGACAAATCACCTTGAGTTGCAGTAATAGTAGTTGTACCTCCATCAACAGCTGTAATGACATAAGCCCCAGTCTGCTCGAACACCTCAACCTTGGCAACGCTTTCATCCGCGGATGTCCATACCAAAGATTTATTGGAAGCATTGCCTGGTGTAAAGATTACCTCCAAGTCAGCTGCACCTATTGTCTCGCCCTTCTTGATGTCTATTGTCTCTTTGCTCAACTCAATAGACTTCAAAGGAATGAGAACAGACACCTTTGTAGTAGTTGTAATCGAGCCGGAAGAACAGCTTAGTACTATCTCGCCACCCTTCTTAGGCTTTAGAACGCTTAGCTTTGAAGCTTCGACTGTTTCAATCTCTGCTACTTCAGTGTCACTGACTGTCCAAACCAGCTCAACATCAGACGCATCTTCTGGAGTGAATGACACAAAAGGATTCAAAACCAAAGTCTCGTCAGTATTAACTGAATAAGACTCCTTAGTGAAGTTCAATTCTGTAAGCGGAGATACTACTCTGAACGGAACTGTGGCGGACTTACCTCCGACTGTAGCTGTCAATGTGGTTGTTCCGGCAGTCAATCCCTTGATTACTCCAGTTTCGGAATCGAAAGACGCTATATCTGTGTTTTCAATCTTCCACTCTATGTTTTTGTCTGTAGCGCTTGAAGGGGAAATGACCAAGCCTATAGCACTGACGTTCAATGCAGAGTTCTTGTTAACCTTTACAACGCTCTCTTCGAAGGATACAGAAGCCACAGGAACCACAACAGTAAGCTTCAATATTGCTGCCTGCTCACCGCACTTGGCTGTGATTGTAGAAGTACCTCCACCAATGCACTTGATGACTTTAGAACCAAGCACTGTCTTGATCTCGGCCACATCTGTATTGCTGCTGCTCCATTCTATTGTCTGGAATGTAGCGTCAAGAGGCATAACTACTGGCTCAAGCGAATTGACACCGAATGACTCTCCTATCTCCTTTGTCAACGCTTCTGAATTAAGGGTAACGCTTGACACATCAACCTTAACTATAAGTTTTGCCACATCACTCTTGCCATTTACCGTCGCAGTGATTGTAGTCACTCCAGATTTCTTTGCATTTATCTTGTTGTCCGAAGTTATTTCAGCTATCTCTGTGTTAGCGATGCTCCACTCAACCTTGTCATAAGTTGCGTTTGCAGGAAGAATCTCCAACTCGTACATAGACAAATCTCTGATGTCGTTCTTTGGTATTTCGATTGTGTCTGGAACGATATTGATGCTCTCTACTGCTGCCTTGACTACAACCTTTAGAGAGGCTTGCTTTCTTCCGGCTTTTACAATTAGGTTTGTTTCGCCCACTGACACAGGAATTATTGTAATGTTACCAAGTACATTCTTAATCTTAGTCACACTAGCATCCTCAACTGACCAGTTAACATCTGCATCATCTGCATTCGCAGGCAAATAAGTCATGCCGAGAGTTGAAACCGAGCGTCCACCCTCACCTACCAACAATTCAATCTCATCCTCAGCAAACGATACGGTGTCAACAGGAATGTAAACTGTCACGTCAAGTTCATCCGACAATTCTCCGGATGTAGCTATAAGCTTCGCAGAACCTTTCTTCTTTGCTATAACATTAAAGTTGTCCACCTCGAACACATCCTCGTTCGAAGACGACCACTTAACCTGTGCACTGCTGTTTACAGGAAGCACTATCAAATTCAGATTGCTTAGAGGCAACACATCACCCTCAGCTATTACCAACGGGTCAGAATCGATATTTACAGACGATGCTGCAACAAACACCTTTACAACAGCAGTGTCGGAAAGCGTTCCCAATGTCGCAACAATCATAGACTCCCCATTTTCAGCAACAGGCACCAAATAAGGCTTGTTCTCCTTGTAAACAATTTTTGCGACAGACTCGTCCAATACCGACCAAACACAGTCTGTTTCGTTCTGCGCAGCATTAGCCGGAAGCACCTTTACGCCCAACGCGTTAATTACATTTATGCCTACCGTGTTGATGCTGGCTATCTTTATTGTATCTGCACCGAATGTTAGCTGTTTTGCTGTAGGCTTGACATTAACTTCAATTCCAACAGACTTGCTTCCTGCTTCCGCTATGATGTCACATGTACCTTCCTTCAATGCTGAAATCTTTCCTCCGGAGATAGTCACAATCGAGTTATCCGAAGATGAAAGTGATATTGAATCGGTTGTTCCCATAGGAAGCACTCTAATCTTCAATTCAGATGTATCTATCGAAACACCCTCCACCATCTCGAGCGTAGGCACAGCGGTAATTTCCGCAGCTCTAAGTTCAATGTTTACTACTACGGAAATGCTCTTTTCTCCGCTTGTTGCCGTAACAGTTACCTTGCCAGGCATTATCGCCACAACTGACTCTGCAGAAATCATTGCACTTGTACCATTCAATTTCCACTCTATAGGGGCATACTCTGCGTCAACCGGTGTTATAGAAACGCCCAACTGAGACAAAGGCAAAACCTCACCCATCTGCATAGTAACCTCTGGATTAAGAGCAATAAAGTCATACTTACCGATATATGTTTCAACCTTTATGCCTATAGACTCCGAGCCAATCGTTGCAGACAACAATGTTGTACCGCGAGACTTGGCCACAAGATATTCTCCGTCGATTTCCGCAATATCATCTTCCAGAACTGAATAGGAAACTTCCGACTGAACACCGGAACTCAAACGAACTCCTAGTTCTTTTAATGCTACACTGTCACCGACTGACACCCTCAATATCTTAACGTCTGCGGTTATTGACGAAACAGGTGACAATACATTAACCTCCACACTCGCACTTAACTTTCCAAGCTTAGCTGTCACTACGGATGTTCCGGCTGCTTTGGACACAACAACACCGTTTATCACATCGACAACCGACTTGTCCGAAGAACTCCACTTGATGCCAGACGCAGGAATTGAAAACGGAACAATAGTAGGCATCAGCTGACGCAGTTCGTATGGATTCAAAGTAATGGATGTCTCTGCGAAAGAAATAGACTCAAGGGCATTTGTCTTGTCCTTAACAACCACTGTACGCTGAGACTTCATTCCATTGGATTCGGCAGTTATCGACACAACGCCGACATTCTTTGCAAACACAACTCCATTAGCCACAACTGCTATATTGTCGTCACTGCTTGACCACACTACATCCTGAAGCAGTACTGCCGGCACACTCTGGAAATCAAGAGTGGCAACATCACCCTGTTCAACAACGATAAGATTACTTCCTCCAAAAGAGAACACAGTTTCCTTCGGAGCGTCAAAATCAATACTGTCTGTCTTGGTCGCATCGAACTGATATGCGGTTCCTCCTTGCCATATGTAATAATTGTCCTGAGCCGAGACAAACAATGTAACAAATAACGAGAATAAAATCGAGAGTATATTTCTTATCATATTCTGAATGAATTATTTCTTAATAAACATCATATCGCAGTCCTTTACACGAAGCAGATACGAACCCTTCAACAATCTGCTAACATCAACTTTTCTGCCTTTCGATTCAAGGCATAGTCTTCCGTTCAAATTATAGATACGGACAACTGTGTCCTCCTCAATTCCCAAGATTGTCAAATAGTCAGACACCGGGTTTGGATACGCAACAACAGGTCCTTCGTACTTAAACTCCGGCTCTGTAGGATTTTCCGGCTCGACATCTGGTGTAACCGGTACAATAACAGTATCTTGTGGATTAACCTCTGGCACGATTGTCGTGTCTGCTGGTGGAACAATAGTTGTATCAACTGGAGGTACGATTGTCGTGTCCGCTGGTGGAACAATTGTCGTATCTACCGGTGGAACAATAGTCGTATCTGCTGGCGGTACAATAGTTGTATCAACTGGCGGTACGATTGTTGTGTCTATAGGCGGTACAACTACAGTATCCTCCGGCTCTTTAACTGGAATGTTTCTGAAATAGATTTTTCTTGCATCCCCACTCACAATCTGTCCGTTTCTGTTGTGGGCAAGTATAACGGAACCTGATGCACTTTTCCCGAACATCAGCTTCTTTATTTTGTTCAATGTCACCGTAACCTGGGAACCATCGGCAGACACTGATATAATTGAAAACTCACTTTGGCTAGCCGATACGGAAACAAAAGATGAGATTACCAATACTATTGTTAATAGAAAATACTTCATCGTTAAGCAATTTACCGTTGCAAAATTACTCTTTTTTTCGGAAAACACAACATTTCTAATTCAAAGTATCTCAGATCTAAAAAGTTAAATCCCAAAAGAGGAACGATGGATATATATTTTGAAATGCAACTTTTCATAAAGATATTCTAACATATTGGAATGGGGTTCTGAACATTTTATTCTCACATCAAATATCTCTGCTGAGAATTTGACTTTAACAAAGAGTAAAAAATATAGATGCCGACAAAAAAGTTCTTTTAATTTAAGCCTCGTAAATCTTTTGTAAAAAATTTTCGATATTGTTGACAGGAAGGAAAGCTTCTATGATTTTGAAAGAAAAAAATGCTTAACTTTACGGTTTCATTAGTGAATTTGACGAAATAAGGGCTAAAAAAAAAAATTGGCTAATAGTGTCAAATAGTGTCAAAGTTTTTAAAGGGGAAAGTTTTCATCGGCTTTTATAGTCGTTTTGTAGAAAAAAATTTTTGATTGTCATTATTAATAGTTAAACTTGCATCAACAGAACATAATAGATTTATGTATATCACATAAAACGTATAGGAAAAGATGGCACTAATAAACGAAGATTACTTAAAACTCCCTGAAGATTATCTATTTACCGAAATCAACAAAAAGGTAAACATATTCAAAGTTACACGACCAGCGTCGGGTAGTAAAGTTATCCATCTTGACAAAGGTGATGCAAGCTGTATTCTTCAGAACGAAATATCAAACGCACTGCTGAACAGCGTTAAGGAAATGGCAGATATGAACAGCACACACTCTGCCGACACCGTTTCTCGTACAAAAGAGCTGATCAATCTTGTACTTAAAACAGACTATGAATCTAGAGGAATAAAGCTCGGTGCAGAGGAAGTGTTCCTAAACGATTCTGCTTTGAACGCAGCTTCTGAAGTGTCTGATTTCCTTTCCAAGGACAACATTATCGGAGTGTTTGACCCATCATATCCAGCATACATATATAACAATGTAATGAATGGAAGAGCCGGAGAGAAAATGGGTGATGGACATTGGAGCAACCTCGTCTATATACCTTGTGACGAGTCTTGCAACTTCTCGCCTATGCCTCCGAAAGAGCGTGTGGATGTGATATACCTCTCGCTTCCAAACAACCCAACAGGAACGACTCTTACTACAGAGGAACTAAAGAAATGGATAAAGTACGCTCTGGCAACAAAGACACTGATAATATTTGACGCTTCGCATGCGCACTACATACAGGACAAGAAAGTGCCTCGTTCTATCTACGAAATCAAGGGAGCGCAAAAATGCGCAATAGAGCTAAGGAGTTTCTCGAAAACAACAGGTTATACGGGAACAGACTTCGCTTTCACGGTTGTGCCTAAAGAAGTGTTTGTTTATACCGAAGTCGGAGAAAGCATATCGCTTAACAAAATATGGCACAGAAAGCAGACTTCAAAGTTCTCAGGGCTTCCATATATGACACTTTGCTCTGCAGAGGCTCTTTACACACCTCAAGGACAAAAAGAGCTGAAGGAAAGAACTGAGTACTACATGAAGAATGCTGAAATCATACGCACCAAACTTCTTAGCAAAGGACTAAAGGTTGTTGGTGGAGAAAATTCTCCGTATGTTTGGGCAAAGACTCCGGAGGGCGTAACGTCATGGAGATTCTTCGAGCAGCTTCTATATGAACACAATGTTGTCTGTACCCCCGGCGTAGGCTTTTGTCCAGGAGGCGAAGGGTATGTCCGCTTCACTGGATTCGCAACAAGAGAAGACACTATCGAGGCAATGGCAAGACTATAGAATAGCATTGATATAAGAAAAAAGAGAAGAAGCCGAATGTTCGGCTTCTTCTCTTTTGTTTATATCCTACGAAAGTATTACTTTCTCTCTGTATATACGAAATCAAAGAAAGGTGCAAGCGAATCAGCCGCTTGGTCACTATAGAACATTGTTGCTGTCGGAGCAAGCATCTGCTTATAGTAGTACTTACTGTCAACTGTTGATGCACTAACTGGAACCAACACCATATCTTTAAGCGTATTAGAACCCTTTAACTTCATCTGTGCAGCACGAGTTAAATCGAAAGCATAAACATTCTGCGTGCTGTCATACACAGCAATGAACGAACTTTCACTGTCCTCTTCCTCGTTGTTATAGAAGAAGTCAACCATCTTGTCTCGCTCAACCAACAGCATATATTTGTTAGGAGACTTTCGATAGTGCGTTACCCAATCAATATATTTTGCACGAACACAAAGCCTTGCAGAGTTGAACATTACCATAGATGGGTCTTTTGCATCCTGACTTACTTTAGACATCACATCATCAAAAGGAATAGAAACACTACCCAAAAGACCTGCTGGAGTGTAGGAATAGAACAATTCCTTGTTGTTCAACTCGGACTCCAACCTCTCGGCCAAATCTGGATGAGAGAACAAGTTTATCTGCTCGACTCCCTTGTTGGCAGTCAAGATAAAGCTTGAAAACAAAGGATTAATCTTTTGTCCGTTTACTTCAAACTTTGAAGCCCTGACTACAGTATCTCTTCCTTCATACTTTGTCTTTATATCTGCATCGTATGAATAATATAGCTGTAGGCCGACACCTGAACAATTTATTATAGCACCTTCGTTGAAAGAATGCTTGACATAGAAACCTTTGTATTGTCTAGCGAACTCTTCCTGTGTAGCGAATGAGTTGTCAATATAAGATTTCAATAACTTTTCTCCATACTCATTAGGAAGAGCAACACGAATGATTCTTTTCCCTTTGATAGAATAGGTCTGTTGTCCCAACAAATCACCCTCTGAATAGTAATCAGAAGGATTTACATTTGAAAACTGCTTGTTAGAGTGAGGCAGATCCTTATTTAATCCATATATTGAGACAGACTGCAAAGAAACGGAATCACCCAAATACGAATCACTATACTGGATATAGAAGCTAACCGAATCCAACCTTACATCCGTTGGGGATGAGATGGACTCTACATCTCCATACTTATCGTCCAAAGAATTAAGAATAGACACAAGTATTCCATTATACTTGGAAGACGCCGCAATAGTGGTATCAGGAAGAGAAACGCCTCCTATCCTTCCGTCTATCTGAGTCATGAACTCAGAACGGGAAATACCGAAGTTCTTATCTGTATATTGTCCAAGGTACAAATAGCTGGACTTCGAAAGAACACTATCAACACTGGAAGCCGAAGTCTTGACCTTCACACTTCCCGAATAAGTGTTCAATATATCTTCATCAGGTTGAATGCTTAGACCCACACCATCATCATCCTTACATGAAGAAAGCGCAAGCACACCGCACAAGAGAAAACCAATATTTCTCAATTTGTTCAACATTTCCAAATCTAAATATATAGTAAGATTACTCTATTTCTCCGATCTTGTCGTATAGAGCATTGTACGAATCAACATACTCAGCTCCCTGATAGCCCAAATGCAAATCGCCGAACGAGTCAACAGCCTCCTTCAAATCAGTATTGATAGTCTCGCTTCCCTCGATTACTCCATCAGAAAACTTCAAGGCGAACTTTGTCAAATCAACATAGCTAACCTCCTTGCCTGCTATAGGCTCAAGGTCTGCGTCCTCGATACCATTCATTTTAATCTTCTCTGCAAAGCGAGCGCTGAATGGTCTGTTGAAGTCATCGTTATATACTGAATAAACTATCTTCGTGTTTTTGAAGAATGGGTCTGTGCAATACGCCTTCTTGATTAGCAGAGGGGCAAGGGCACTCACCCAACCATGACAATGGATGATATCCGGACTCCAGCGAAGCTTCTTTACTGTCTCCAAGACTCCACGCATGAAGAAGAAGATTCTATCCTCATTGTCCTCATACTCAACACCGTTTTCATCAGCCACAGTATTCTTGCGAGTAAAGAAATCATCGTTGTCGATGAAATACACCTGCATGCGAGCCTTTAGTATAGAAGCAACCTTGATCACAAGAGGATGGTCAGTGTCGTCGATAATGATATTCATACCGGACAAGCGCTGAACCTCGTGCAACTGGTTTCTGCGTTCGTTAACATTTCCGAACTTAGGCATAAATATTCTTATCTCCTTACCCTTTTCCTGAATTGCCTGAGGCAGATAGCGACACATGTCAGCTCGTTCGTTTGAAGGCAAATATGGAGTAACCTCTGGTGAAATGTATAATACTTTTAATGCTCCCATTCTTTACATTTAGTTATCTGCATTAGTCCCAAATCTGGGTTTTAACGTTGCAAATATACATAAAAAAACGAAAAATATCGCATTTTTGTAAATGGAAAATAAAAAAATATGCTGATAAATATCTTTTTTATAGTATTTTTGCACAAAATTCATAACCTGCTATGATTCTATAGCAGCAAGCAACAAAATTGACAGTAAGTATGAAAGTTATAAGTGCTACATCTGAGTTAGAGGTTGCCGTTTCCTTCTTCAAGGAATTAGGTTTGACTGTCGGTCTTGTTCCTACAATGGGAGCACTCCACAACGGCCATGCAAGCCTCGTAAAAAAGTGCGTTGCAGAGAATGACGTCTGCATCGTGAGTGTGTTCGTCAATCCCACTCAGTTCAACAACGCTAACGATTTAGCCACATACCCACGAACTCTTGAAGCTGACTGTAAGCTTCTAGAGAGCCTTGGAGCTAACATCGCTTTTGCTCCAACAGTTGACCAGATTTATCCATATCCAGATACTCGCCAGTTCGACTTCACTCCTCTTGACAAGGTAATGGAAGGACCTATGCGTCCCGGACATTTCAACGGAGTGGCTCAGGTTGTTTCTAGACTATTCGACATCACAAAGCCAAATCGCGCATACTTTGGAGAAAAGGATTTCCAGCAGCTAGCAATCATCCGTGAAATGTGTCGCAAATATGGATACAATGACCTTGAGATTGTAGGTTGTCCAATCGTTCGTGAAGAGAGCGGACTTGCTTTGAGCAGCCGAAATGCTCGTCTTTCCGATTCACAGAAAAAGACAGCAGTCGGTATCTCTAAAGCTTTGTTTGATAGCAAGAATATCAAAAACAGCAAGAACGTAGCCGAGACTAAGCAATGGGTTATTGACACTATCAACGCTATCGACGGAATGGAAGTTGAGTACTACGAGATTGTTGACGGCAACACACTTCAACCTATCTCTGACTGGAAAGAGACTTCTTACCCTGTGGGTTGTATAACTGTATATCTTGGCGATGTCAGACTAATCGATAACATCAAATACTAAGAGTCAATGTTCATACAAGTAATGAAATCAAAGATACACCGCGCTGTAGTAACAGAGGCTAAGCTTTCTTACATCGGCAGCGTGACTGTTGACGAAAATTTGATGGATGAAGCCGGTCTGTACCCTAACGAGAAAGTGCAGATCGTCAACAATAATAACGGAGAGAGACTTGAGACTTATGTCATCCCCGGAGAAAGAGGTTCGGGTATCGTCTGTTTGAATGGTGCCGCTGCTCGCAAAGCACAAATCGGAGATGTTGTCATAATCATGTCATATGGAATAATGACAACTGACGAGGCAAAAGATTTCCAACCCAAAATTGTTTTCCTTGACGGAGAGGACAACAGAAACTATTAAAAGTTTTTCACAGCATAAAGGCAGGGAGCATCAAATGATGCTCCCTGCCTTTTTTATAACAAAATAATCCAATAATCCGACGCGGGCGTTCGCCCGGCACTTTATTCTGTGACTGGACGGACAGTGTGCCCGTAGTCGCGGCTGTCGTTGCCCGTGCCCTTTCTGCTCGAATCGAAGCCAAGGCCGTAAGCGCCGTTACTAGTGCTCTCGTTCACAGTAGAACTCCAGTAGAGGCCGTAAGAGCCCACACCGTCGCTAGAAGTACCATTGCGGTAGCCAGCGGCAGGAAGGAAAATCCAGTTGTTGTTACCTGCCACCTTGCTTGATACTTTATATCCATTCACTCCACCTATTGAAGTCCATGTCCAAGTACAGTTTTTAAACAATTCGTCAAACTCAGCCTTTGTCGGCATTCTCCATTTACCACCCCAATTCTGCGATGCTGCATCATATTGTGCAGTTAGATTGCCATCTTTACCTATAATAGAGGCTGACTCTAATTTTGATGGTGTTTCTCTTAGAGTGATAGAATTATCAAGATTATAACTATCTTTTGTTTTTACCTCGCCCCATGCGAAATAGTCTCCACACTCTTCTGGACTTGATGCTCCTACATTCATAGTTGCCCACTTCAAACCACTTGGCAAGCCTAAATCTACATAATCATAGCCATCTATTTTTCCACTTACCGACTGCGCAGAACACTGTATTCCAAGCAATACAACCAATGACGCAATAATCCTCTTTATCATAACTTTTAACTTTAATTACATTGCAAATATACAAAAAGAAACGAATTTCTTTCTACATTTATTTTGAGACGAGATAAACATTAACAATTATTAACACTAACAAACTCGCACTCGAATTTTATAATCGAAATCTATATGCAAAACGATTTAAACTTAAACTTTCAAAAAGGGAAAGCTTCAAAAACTATTTTATAGTCGTTTTTACATTTTAATATTGACCTTCGAACAATTCAAAACATCAATTTGTTTTTTATAATTCCTCCAAGAGACAAAACGAAACGGATTTCACCTTTGCCGAAACCTTGTCAAACGAAATTTTATTACAATATCCTTTTATTTTCTGCTGCCCAATAATATTGCGCTCAACCCTGGCATAAACCTTGTCAAGATATAATATACTCCCAAAGAAACAAGCACTACTATAGCAGGAACAGAAAGATATATTACAAGCATTACGACCTCTGACACCGGAGCAAGCTTGTTCATCAATGTCATGGTAATTCTTTCCTCGAACAGATAGTGGAAACAGAAAATAAAGAACGAACTCTTTGCCAAGAACTTATTCACACTAAGATAACCACATTCTATACCTTTATATACCCATCCAAAGACACAAAAGATACCGAAAACTCTATCCCACTTGTGAAGGTAGAAATCTGCGCCGCAATATGTTGAATATAAAGTCAATGCAAAATACATCAATGTCATATAGACAAGCACCCTGGTCTCTGTATAGATAAAGTCTTTCTGTGTTATGCTGAAGTATGCTCCAAAAACAAAAAACGCCCACTGCCAAGAAAATGGATGCAGACAAGGCGCATCATATATCCAAAGCAACAGCAGAAAAAAAGGAAAGATGAAATCCAACTTCCTTATCAAATAATGGAACACATAGGAAAGAAGCGTCATAACCATCAAATCACGAACAAACCATAAAGGCCCGTTTATCGGATTACCTTCTCTCGCATCCCAAAAGACTTGAATCCAGTCCAACAAGCCATAATCCTTTACCATAGTGGACTCCACGTGAACTGACGTAAACGACTCGGAGAGAAACTTCAAAATTACGTATGCTAAATTCCAGATTATGTACGGAATCAGCAAGGACTTCACTCTGGACTTCAGTTTCTGCTTATATACGTCAAACGAAAACTCGCAGTTGTAAAAGAATAAAAATCCAGATATGAAAAAGAACAAAGGAACTCCCAAACAAGCAAACTCGTCAGTAACAAAATGACGAACAAAATTGAAACCTGAGTAGCTATATTCAGCAGAGAATTGCTCTATACCGGTATGAATGAACAGCACAAGAATAATCAGAGGGAACCTGACATAATCTATGGTTTGAGAAAGTGACTGTTTGTTTATCATGTTAAATTCTTTTTGGCAAAGGTACAATAAAAAGGAGAGTTTTTCAACCCTCCTTTGCTATTCTTTCTTTGATTCTTGTCAATAAATACTTTGACATTACTTCGTTGGCACTTAGGTAGTCATCCATATCTTTCATTAGCCCTTTACCGACCAGTTCTTTTCTCATCCCGGTAGCAAGGTAAACCTCCTGAACTGTATCCACATATTTTTTGTTTCTAACACATAGGCAGCGGGGCAAAAGAGCCTTTACATACGACTTTAAATACTGTTTGACATAGGCAGTCTTTGAAGTTTCCTTCTTTTTAAAACATACATCATAAGGCTCGAAATAATACTTCATAAGAACTTCGTTATAGACAATTCTTTTCTTCAAGTACTTGACCGGCAACTTATAGCAGAACTCAAGAAAATATCTGTTAAAGAAAGGCAAGCGAACTTCGTAACCGAAATAAAACGGTACTCTGCAGGCATTGAGTATCTTGTTAGGCAAATATTGCTCCATAAAGAACTGCATATTACTTCCACATAACGACAAATAACTGCACAACCTATTATGAATTAACAGATTATATGGATTGCCTCTCTCAAAACGCAAAGCAATTAGTTTGTCTATCATATCGAATTCCGCACCTAAGTCACGAGTAACTTGACTTACCATCAACTTTCTATGATACGATCCACCATTCACATCACCACAGAAACCAGGAACAAAGACTGCATTATCTTCGAGTAACTCCATAGAACGCAGATACTTAATGGCATAATAATCAGCAAGCCACTCAAAATTTTGACCTTGTCCAACGAAGTCGATACACTTCTTCAAATCCGAAGAAACAGAATCAACTTCACTTTGTGGCACTACCTTTTCAAAGTCTATTTGTACGAACTTGAAGCCAAGTTTATGAGCCACTTCTCTTGCAATATTCTGCTCCCCCTCTATATCCTTGCCCATGGTGTAAGCAAGAACATTCTTCCAACCTCTTTTCTTAACTTGACAAGCTATTAAACGTGAATCGTACCCTCCACTTAAAGGAATAACTATCTGCTGCTCAACACTTAAGGAAGAGAACATTACATCAAAAGCTCTATCTATAGCTTTACAAAAATCTTTCTCTATGGTTTCATCAGTAGAAGTTTCAATAAAGAAGAATGAATCGGGATGGTCTATCTTAACAAGATTAGTGTAATTCTCAACTGGATTCTCATAGAACACCATTATTCTTTCTACTCGCCGAATCTCGTTATAGAGTGTTCCGTCGCCTAATAATGCTCCATTCTGTTCAAAGATTTTTCTTTGAGTCTTATCTATTTTAGTGTCTTCTGTTATTAAAGAGTAAATATCATCGGCAATAACTATCCTGTCAGCAAATACACGATACCAAAGAGGATAAAGCTTGGTAGCATCAGTTTTTATGCAAACTAATCCATTTTGCTCCTCTATATAGGTGTACTCGCCCTCTACAAATTCATAGTAATCATTGAAAAAATATTGCTTTACATCGTCAATATCCTTTAATACCTCACCAGAATTCTTATTGACAATATAACCACGGAAGTATATTCCTTTCCGGTTAGTCTGCCAATCTTTTCCGACAATATTTAGTTCTATCTTCATAACGACGGGGGCTAACGGTTATTCACCATCTCAGGAGCCATGTCATGCCAAAGCATACGATGTTCAGCCATCTTCTCGAACTGAGTTCCTGGCTTTCCATAGTTGCAATATGGATCAATGCTTATTCCTCCACGAGGCAAAAACTTTCCCCATACTTCGATGTATTTAGGATCCATCAAAGCAATAAGGTCAGACATTATCTTATTTACGCAATCCTCGTGAAAGTCTCCGTGGTTGCGATAACTGAACAAATATAGCTTCAAGCTCTTGCTCTCCACCATTTTTATGTTCGGAATATAACTAATATAGATAGTAGCAAAGTCGGGCTGTCCTGTAATAGGACATAGACTTGTAAACTCTGGACAGTTAAACTTTACCCAATAGTCTCTCTCGGGATGCTTGTTGTCAAAAGTTTCCAACACTTCTGGGGCATAAGAAGTTTTGTATTCTGTTTTATTACCTAATTGTGTTAATGCCATAATGAAGAAGTAAAATTAAAAAGAGAAAACGAACCACAAGAATATCTCTCAAGGTTCGCTTTCTTATGTATTTGTTTCTTATTACGAATTGTTACTGCTTGTTAGCTTTCTTACGCTCAGTCTCGTCAAGGATAATCTTACGAAGACGCATGTGGTTAGGAGTAACCTCAACGTACTCGTCCTCCTTGATGTACTCAAGAGCCTCCTCAAGAGAGAACACGATAGGAGGAATAATCTTAGCCTTCTCGTCCGAACTCTTAGAACGCATATTTGTAAGCTGCTTAGCCTTAGTTACATTTACAACCAAGTCATTGTCCTTGCTGTGCTCACCAACTACCTGACCTGCATAAACTTCGTCCTGAGGGAAGATGAAGAACTTACCACGATCTTGAAGCTTATCTATGGCATAGGCGAATGCTGTACCGCTCTCCATAGCAATCATAGAACCGTTTGTTCTCTTCTCGATCTCACCCTTGTATGGCTGGTACTCAAGGAATCTGTGCGCCATAACAGCCTCTCCTGCAGTAGCTGTAAGTACGTTAGTACGAAGACCGATGATACCTCTTGATGGGATCTGGAACACCAAGTGAACACGGTCACCCTTCTTCTCCATTGAAACCATCTCACCCTTACGAACAGAAACAAGCTCGATAACCTTACCGCTTACATCCTCTGGAGTGTTGATTGTCAACTCCTCGATAGGCTCGCATTTCTTTCCGCCGATTTCCTTATAGATAACCTGAGGCTGACCTACCTGAAGCTCGTATCCTTCACGACGCATAGTCTCGATAAGAACTGACAAGTGAAGTACACCACGACCGAATACAGACCAAACGTCCTCAGACTCAGACTTCTTAACACGTAGCGCAAGGTTGCGGTCAAGCTCCTTAACCAAACGATCATTGATATGACGTGAAGTAACGAACTTACCATCCTTACCAAAGAAAGGAGAGTCATTGATTGTGAACACCATACTCATTGTTGGCTCATCAATAGCGATTGGAGGAAGTGGCTCAGGATTCTCGAAATCACAGATTGAATCACCAATCTCGAAGTTCTCGACACCAATAACAGCTACGATCTCTCCGCACTCTGCCTCATATACCTTAGCCTGAGAGAATCCTTCGAATACTCTCAACTCCTTAATTCTGTTCTTCTGGATAGAGCCATCACGCTTAACTAGAGCGATGTCCTGACCCTCTCTGATCTTTCCTCTGTGAACACGACCGATAGCGATACGTCCAACGAAAGAAGAATAGTCAAGAGAAGTAATCAACATCTGAGTAGAACCTTCGTTGTAGTTAGGCTCTGGGATATGCTCGATGATGGCATCAAGAACTGGAGTGATATCATCAACTCTTGGAGCCTTCCAGTCTGTGCTCATCCAGTTGTTCTTTGCAGAACCATAAATTGTAGGGAAATCCAACTGCTCCTCTGTTGCGTCAAGAGAGAACATTAGGTCAAAAACCTCCTCCTGAACCTCCTCAGGACGGCAATTTGGCTTATCAACCTTATTGATAACTACGATTGGCTTCAAACCAATCTCTATAGCCTTCTGTAGAACGAAACGAGTCTGAGGCATTGGTCCCTCAAACGCGTCAACAAGCAAAAGCACTCCATCCGCCATGTTCAAGACACGCTCAACCTCTCCACCGAAATCCGAGTGTCCCGGAGTATCAATGATGTTGATCTTGTAACCCTTGTAACGGATAGAAACATTCTTAGACACAATCGTTATTCCACGCTCTCTCTCGAGATCGTTATTGTCCAAAATCAACTCAGTAGGCTTCTCGTGATCCTTGAAAAGCTGTCCGGCAAGGAGCATCTTATCCACGAGCGTTGTCTTACCGTGATCCACATGGGCAATGATTGCCACATTTCTAACCTTTTGCATTGTATAGTTTTATTACTTAAAAATCTATTTTTTGAGATTGCAAAATTAGAACTTTTTTCCGATTTTCTGCACTTTTTCTATGGATTTTTATGTTGTAGGACAAGATTTTTCACAAATCCAACCAAATTTTTCCCATACTCAATCTTCTTTCTAAATACAGAGAGAAAGATAGCAAAACACATAATCCATTACTTTTATAATACGCTGTCAAACACTTTGTTCCATTCACCCCATCCGTCAATTTCGGAAAGATTCTGATTATGGAACAACATCGTGAGAGGGACATTACTCTTTTCGCACTGTTCCTTCAATTTTTTGAGGTAAATGACTGCCTGATCGGGAGACATATTAAGATTACTTCGCAAGGTTTTGTCCATGACAATCAATGGATGAAGTGTCAAATTTGTCGCGCAATTCTTCTCGCAGTCAAAAAATTTGAAGCTTCTCGCAGTACTTGCCCTATAGCCTGGAATATCGGAATAAGCCAAAGAATAGTCATCGGTAATACCGATATTCATCAAAGTATGTGCAGTCTTGGGAAAATTGAACAAAAGATAGTGCATTCGTGTCGATGTAACCTTGCGTCCAAGACATTTCTCCAAGATCCACTTTTCAAACTTCAACAATGCCAAACTATGTGCAGACCTATAGGAAGGATGCAGACCAACATTTATCATCTTGTCTATTCTCTGCTTTGCTTTCCAGTACTTCAGACTTGGGAACAGAGTCTTTTTGTCATTCTTACCATAACCTCCACAATGAAAGAACATCACGCTCTCGCGAGGCAGTTTAACTGCAATTTCGCATATATTAAAGAACGGGTCTTCCTTCTTTCGGAACAACACGGCCAGTCTAAGTTTCAGATCTGACTCTCTGCCTTTTATCTTGGCAATCGCAAGAGAGAGTAAAGTCTTTACAATACCTTTGTTCTTAATGGCATAAATATTGTCAACATCTATTGTTATTAGGTGCTGATTATTCTTGGGAACAAGGGAAATGCCTTGTATTTTTGAGTTGAAGGCTTTCTCGAATTCTGTCAGCCACTCATCAACTAAAGGTCTGTCAAGAAAGTCCAACCTATATGCAAGGCTTTGTTTGTAGTCATACCTTCCATGCTTGTCAAAAGACAGATTCCTATTAAGAGAGGGATATTCTTCTCTCCTGGAAATCAACAAAAAAACAGCCTGAAAAATATCGAATGGAATGTCAAAAGAGTTGTATGCTTCCTTGCTTTCAAAAAAGACAGGCAATTCATTCCATTTGCCTAACTGACTTATTTCCTCATCTATATTATGATGCCTATAGACCGTCAACGCTGAACAACTATTACATAATGAAGGACTGTCACAATAGACAATATGGGCAGTTGAAATCAGAGAAGTATCTGAAAAGACATTGATTTCCCTGCCATACCACTCACAAAATATTTGAGTGAACACATACTCAAGCATAGCCTGACTACCGGTCTCACTCTGGGATATAAATATGTTTATTTTACCATAGCTTTCCATCATCACTGTAGCTATAATAATCCGTATCTCTCGGACCGAAAACTATCAAATGGTCAAGGAGCGCCAAGCCTAAGGTCTTACAACTGTTCAATAGTCTATCTGTCGCATCATTGTCCTCCCTGCTGGGCAAAGAAGTCCCACCTGGATGATTATGTACAACAACGAACCTCTTCACACCTCTTCTAAGCACATTGGACAAAATCAAGGAAACATCGAACAACGACCTGTCGATTGTACCCTTTGTCAGCTTAATGATTTCCTGACATTGATTCTGAGAATTTAATATCAATAACCAGAGTTCCTCTTGTGAAAGGAAAGCCATTTCCCGCACCAAATCAAAGACTTTGGGGCTTGATGTTACAGGCTCGCTGAAATTTATATTCTCCCTCAGAACTCTTTTTATGATTTCACTGACAACGGCAATTCTTTTTGCGGCATAGTCACCGACTGTAGTCCTGTACTGAATCAAGTCACTTTCATTCTTTCGGAACAGAAACGAAAACTTTTCACCATGAGCAGACAACAAATCTTTAGAAACACTCAAACGCTTTTCTTCGGTGCCGTTTTCAAGCAGCATTGCCAAAAGTTCCTCGTCAGAGAAATTCTCTACCTTTTTAGGGACTATTTGGTTTGGAAGCTCATAAATCTTAGCTCCCGACACATCCGTTACATTAGAGTTTACATCTTGAATCCCTTCTGCAACCTCAGTAACTTTAGGTTCGGAGTCTGTAGTGATTATTTTGGCATTTATTTCACCAAATAAACTCTGACTTTCAGATACTATATTATCTACTTCTGCTTTCATTTAAACCTTTTGAAAGTGACAAAATAAACCAAATAGTTTCCTACTGTATCATAATAGTATCTGCACTTCATTGTAAATTCATTGTCGGCTCCATTCCAAACCAAAGGATAATACTTATCTCCAACCATTAGTTGCTGATCTCTGACAACATAGTAAGGCTCTCCAATAAATTCCAAGAAGCTGTGACTGCTTGTATAGCAAGCATCTACATCAATACCGTCTTCGAAACGCAGGTACCCGAAATCTTGAGGAGAAACCTCATACCCTTCAACATCATAAAAAGGTTCACTATACTCATTCTGCACAGAAACAGCAACCCAAGTACCGGACAAACCTCTTTTTATTTCGCGGTTAAGTTCTGCATTTTCGTCTTCGTCCAAATCCGAACAACTCGAAAAGGAAAGGAGTCCCAAAAGGAATACCAACAAATATCTGCTCAATGTACCTTTCATAGCCATATTTCTTAAATCATAATATCAATAATGCAAAGTTAACAAAACAATCGAAAAAAAGAGACGGAACTACGCAAATCCGTAGCTCCGTTCACATTTTTTAACAAATCAAGTGTATTCCCAAAGACTTGAATACTCTGCTAATTTTTTGAATCTTATGTCAATTGACAAGACAATCTACTAGTTTTTCTTGAAAGTGACAAAGTAAGTCAAATGCTTGCCGACTTTATCAAGATAATAATTGCACTCCATTACGAAAACTTTATTATTCTCGTTCCAATCCAAAGGGAAATCGACACCACCGATAGTCAAAGTCGGGTCATATCCTCCGGAAACAGAATACTTCTCATCCTTGAAAGAGAAAATGTTTCCAGAAGTAGAGTTACACACCTTTGATGCTCCATTAAAATTCAAAGAACCAATATCTGTGGGAGCAATCAAATTTCCATTCTCATCTAAAAACGGCTCATTAATGTTGTTAGTTACAGCTATCGCACTCCAATCTCCGACCAACTCCTCTTCAATGTTTTTTGAAAAATTTTCACCGTTCTCATTGTCGTTATCGTCACAACTTGAAAATGACAGCATTCCAATAACTATTGCCATCAAATATTTACACCAAATGCCTTTCATAGTACTAAATGTTTAATATTTATATATACTGCAAAGATAAAATATTTGCCCAATAATTATGCAACAAATCTATATTTTATGCAAAATTATTGCAGGAAAAGAGAAATCCTCTGCTGAACAGCAGAGGATTAGAAATATACTATTTTATTTAGCTGTATATATTGTCTGAGAAGGGAAAGCAAAGTTAAGTCCGGCAGCATTGAATCTACTTAAAATAGACATGTTCACTTCACTTTGGACTTGAAAAATATCTGCACTATTTCTGATATAATATACGAAAAGAATACCGAGGGAAAAATCTCCAAAACTCATAAAATATGTGGCAAAATCATCTCCTATATCCTTATGATTCTTTGCTATATCTTGAAGAATAAGTTTAGCCTCCTCAATCTTCTCTGGAGTAGTGTCGTAAGTCAAGCCCAATTCTAGTTTTATCTTTTTGGAAGGAGCACGAGAAATATTCTCTATTATGCTATTTGTAACTTGAGAGTTAGGGATAACAACTTCAGTTCCATTTAGGGTTCGAAGTCTAAACGAGCGCATTCCTATTTCACTGACATAACCATCAAACCCATTTATACAGATACGTTCACCAACAGCAAATGGGTGATCTGTGAAGATTGTAAAACCTCCAAAAAAGTTCGAAACGGAATCCTGCGCAGCCATAGCTAAAGCCAAACCTCCTATTCCAAGTCCAGCAATCATCGCTGTGATATCATAACCCGCATTGTTTAGAGCCGTAACTATACCAATACCCCATACAAATATATTAATCAATCTTCGGACTATAGGGAAAACATATTTGTCTTTTTCTCCTTCAGCAGCCTGCATCTTTGGTTGGAGATAATTATCTATTAATGCGATGATAGTACGTGCGACAAACCAAGTAACATTAATAGTAACTAAAACAGTGAATATCTTACTTACCCAATGATTCAAATCTGAATCTATATTTAACTTGGATATAGACATATAGGATCCGAATAAGACTATTCCCAAAACAAAAGGTTCCTCGAACATGTCGATCAATATATCATCTAAATCCGTTGTAGTTTTCTCAGCTAATCGCTTGAGGAACCTAGAAATAAACCAATATACGAACTTAGCTATAATTATTGATGATACTAAATATAACAAGGCAACCATCCATTGAGAAACAGTGTTACCATAAATAATTGTGGGAAACATGTCATTCATAAGTTTACATTTTTATGATGCAAAGATAACATTTATATTCGTCTAATTTCACAAATTTAAACTAGACTAATTTGTTCTTCAAAGCACATTCATTGATGCACTAACTAATATTATAGGACTTATTATTTGCATCTTGGGGGAGGAAAGTACACTAAACCTATGTTGGAGGAGAACAAGCGCATTACTTTTATATTGTTCCGATTCCTAACTAACAGGAATAAATATAAAATAAATGAGAATGTAAACAATTTAAGAGTCATTCCATTAAGAATTCAATAGCCCACATTACGAACATTCAACACCTACCCCCCACACAAAAAAGGAGGCGACCCAGAGGATCGACTCCATTAAAGACGGCGG
>JAKSKX010000030.1 GCA_024401535.1 Paludibacteraceae bacterium
AATAAATAAGAACCGTGGCAACGGTTCGCTACAAAGGCAAGGGTTGACGATGGGCGAACGCCTATCGGCTACCCTTGCTCTCAACAACGATTTCTCTTAAGGGAAATGGACGATGTAAACTCTCAACAACGATTTCCCTTAAAGGAAATGGGCGATGAGAACTCTCATCGACTAAATAATTAAGGAATTTTGCTGTTCAGAACTCTTTTCCAAAGTTTTTTTACATCAAAAAAAAAAGAGGCTGAACCTCTCGATTCAGCCTCTTAGCTTGTTATGTATTTCTACTCATAGTATTCGTATTCTACGATGCATCCGTATGGTTTTCCTATTTCCTCTCCGCAATTGTCATAACGGAAAGTCATCCATTGCACAGCATTGCCTTTATCATCATACTTGACTACATACTTCTGACGAAGCACCTCGTCGGATTTCCTTGTGCATTTTGATTCGGAATCTTCGTCCGGAGAAGGAGGCATATTGGCAATATTCTCGTATCTAAGCTGTTGAAGGACATTGCCTTTCGAATCATAGACATACTCGTATCTTGCTTTTCCAGAGGATTCGTATTCAGGTGTTTCCAAGACATCACCCTTTTCGTTAAATCGACGTATCTCTATTCCATTAAAATACTCAATTTTGCCATTGTCTGTGTATTTGAATGAAATGGTATCGGCATAATCAAACAATTCGCTGGACGTAGTAATTATTTTCTCAACCAATCTGTTTTGAGAATCATATTTTGAAATCTCTTTCTTTGTTGGACCTTCAAAATCAGGGTATGTAAATTCAATCAGATTTCCTTGCTCATCATATTTGCGAACAGTTGTTCTATCATTAAAACACCTAGAGAAGAACGAAAAGCCCACATTCCTGTATTCATCAACTTCTACTGAATTTTCATTCGAGTTATACTTATATTCAGCAACACTCTTTTCCCCACTGTAGATATCAAAATAGGTCTGGGTTTTCGGATAGCCGTTTGAGTAGAACTCTCCCTGATATACAAGAGTCTCCTCGCCACTTTCAGCGACAAGGTATTCCTCCGTATAATTACCGAAGGTATCAACAAGAACATACTCAATCATGCCACCTTTCTCGACCTTTCCATCATTATATTCCAAATCAAATCGTTTAATCTTCTTGACTTTCCCTTTAAGTTCATGGTCATACAGAAGATTGACTTTCTTGATTTTCATTGTGGGAGCATCACTGTCGCACTGGCACAGAGTTAGTACTGCGACAAAGCAAAACAAAAGATTTCCAATAATTTTCTTCATACTATATTTATTTAACAGATGCAAAGATATCAATAATTTGAATACAACTATTGCACAGCTGTGACTAAAAAATCCAAGTTGTAAAATATTCTCAGGAATATGGAAAATAGATACAAAATCACGCCCTCAGCAATTTTGATTGTATTTTGCAATACAAAGTTTTCAAAGGGCTATATCTTTGCATTGTCGATAGGATGGTAGCCCACAATTATTATTTACTGACATCGATACAAAACATTTAGTTTAGCATATATTGGAACATCTATTCGGGCTACCAACTAATTCGATATACAAAACATATTTGAATCAGAATATCATTGTACTAGTATTAAGTTTTTGCCCGAGCATGGACGAGAGTTCATGCTCGGGCAATTTTTGGTAATGCACAATGCACAATTATGAATTGTGATGATAAACAAAAAAAGGCGACCGAAGCCGCCTTTCCAAAAAGTCAGTTAATCACTGCATAGTTTACTCCAAGTTCTTCAATCTTGCGATGTACTTGCCGATGATGTCGAACTCAATGTTCACGACACTGCCCTCCTCTATCTTGCAGAAATTAGTATGCTCGAATGTGTAAGGGATGATAGCGACAGAAAACTCGTCTGGCTTGCTCTGGCACACTGTCAGGCTTGTTCCATTCACTGTCACAGAACCTTTCTCTACTGTAAAGTAGCCGCCCTGAACCATCTCCTTGTTGCTCTCGTACTTGAAAGTGAAGAAGTGGCTTCCGTTCTCGAACTTCTTACTGATGCAGCGAGCAGTCTGGTCAACATGTCCCTGAACGATATGTCCGTCCAATCTTCCATTCATCATCATACTGCGCTCAAGGTTTACGAACGAGCCGACCTCGAGAAGTCCAAGGTTACTGCGCTCAAGAGTCTCCTTGATGGCAGTAACTGTATATTCTCCGTTCTCAATCTTGACAACAGTAAGGCAGACTCCGTTGTGCGCCACACTCTGGTCAATCTTTAGCTCATCGACAAACGGACATTTTACTGTAATATGCAGATTTGTGCCTTCCTTCTCGAGGCGAGACACAACACCCATAGCCTCAACAATTCCTGAAAACATAATTATCTTTATTTTTTAGATTTTTATTCTTTTATTTATGAAGTAAGCCACAACAGACAACGCTATGGCGGCTATTCCAACCATCACGGCAAACACCATGAAGAAGTCGTGCAGGTTACAGATGCTGTAGCCCAACAGGCTCTTCACCTCGCCCTCGTCCGGATAAAGCTCGGAAAGAGTTCCCGAAAGTTTTGCTGCCGCAGACGACGAAAGAAGCCACACACTCATCATTATCGAAGCAAAGCGAGCCGGAGAAAGCTTGTTCACCAAGGAAAGACCTATAGGTGACAAGGAAAGCTCTCCAATCGTATGAATCCAGTAAAGCGTCACAATCCACATCATCGACACCTTTTCTGCCACTCCGACATTATTTACACCGAAGGCGATAAAGAAGTAGCTAATTGACAAGAGCGTCATTCCTATTGCCTGTTTCGTTGGCGAAGAAACCTGTATATCCTTTGACTCGAGGTACATCCACAGCGACGACATAACAGGAGCAAACATTATGACGAACAGTGCGTTCAGGCTCTGGAAGTGACTTGTCTTGATTTCATAGCCGAAAAGCATTCTGTCAACATGCTCGTCAGTGAAGAAAGTCAGTGAAGCTCCTGCCTGCTCGAAAGCCGCAAAAAAGAATATCGCGAAGAACGAAAGCACAATTATAATGCCTATGTTAACCCTCTCGTCCTTTGTCAGACTAGAGTCAAACAAGACATAGCAGGGAACAAGTATGCTGAAAGCAAAGATGAACGAACCGATTAAGTCCGTACCAAGATAGAAAAACGCGCAAACAAGCGCACTTCCTATGGCAACGAACTTTATCGCGCTCAAGACATTGAAACTGGACTTTGTGACAGATGATTCGGTTTTCTTCGGCTTTCCTCCTATTTCCTCACCACGAGGGGAAACCAAAAGACTTTTACTCTTGAAAAGGAAAGTCACAACACCGAAAATCATTCCTAAACAGGCAACCAGAAAACCCCAACGGAAATCGCTGACATCTTCTGTCTCTGCCAAACTACCACATATAAGCGGAGAAATGAATGCACCGAGATTTATTCCCATATAGAATATAGTGTAGGCAGAGTCTTTTCTCTTGTCTCCCTGCTCATACAAATCTCCGACCATGCTCGAAATGTTCGGCTTAAAGAAACCGTTGCCGACAATAAGGAAAGTTAAGGCAACAAACAACAGCAGTCGAGACATTTCCATCTGCGACAACATCGAAGCAGAGCAGAACATCAGGAACTGACCTATAGCCATCAATATTCCACCAAGGACTATTGAACGCTTGTTTCCCCAATATCTGTCGGCAATGTAGCCTCCTATCAATGGCGTCAGATAGACAAGTCCTGTGAAGTTGCCATAAATGTTGCTTGCTTCAGCAGTATTCATAAGCATGGCCTTGGTAAGAAACAATACCAAGATTCCTCGCATACCATAATAGCTGAAACGCTCCCACATCTCTGTGAAGAACAGCAGGTATAAACCTTTTGGGTGCTTCGTCAAACTCATTATTTTGAAATCTTCATGCGTTCTCTCACCTCGTTAGTACGAAGAGAGTCCTTGTATTCATTATTCTTCTTCAACTTTGCTGGCGAAAGGCTTGAGTCACTGTTTCCTCCCCATCTGCGACAATGGTAAAGAACATCATAGATTCTGCCTATGGCAAAGTCACGAGAGAAACGCAAGCCTGCCGCATAATCCTCGCCATAAGACACATTCGGAAGCGGATTCTCTCTCAACACATCACGCACAAAGGCACGAGGAGCGCCAAGTCCGTTAATTCTCAAAGCATTGTTAGCTCCGTTGTCGTCAGTCCATTCCTTGTGAGCAATAATTCCCGGCGGAATAGGATTCAAGTCGAAATCTGTCAAGTCGTATGTTCCGATAACCATCTTTGCACCTGTACTCTCGAAACACTGCTTAACCTTAAGGAGTGTATCGTCTCCCGAATAGACATCGTCAGAGTCAAGCTGAACGGCATAGTCACCACAATGCTCGCTGTTTACAGCATACATCCAACAGCCGCCAATCTGCAAATTATCTTGCTCAGGCTGAAGCACGACAAGGTTCTTTACAGTCTTTGTCAATTCATTAAGAATCTCGCTTGTACCGTCGTTAGAATAGTTATCGACAACAATAATGTTGTAGTCAACACCTTTCTGGTTTGCCGCAGACATTACTGCGTCCTTTATTGTTTTGGCTCTGTTCTTTACCGGAATCACTACAGACATAGTATTTCCGCAAGCCTTCATTGTATTGACTCCCTTCGCATCGTCGATTTGACAATTCTTGTTTTTTACTGGAGAAAGAAATGCACCTATTCTCTTCAAGTTGAAAGTGTGAACACGCTCCATCTCTATCTGCTTCTCTCGAGCATTGGGTGCAACGTAGTCGAACTGCTTCTCTCCCGAAGTACGGTTGTCAGGTTCGCTTACAGTGTAAAGCACCTCTATGGAATGGAACACTGAACTGCTTTCTCCGTCAAAGTTACAGCACTGCAATCTCAAGCTGTAGAAGGCAGCGAACTTCAGCCCATCCTCTATATTTGCCTTGAGCAAAGCATCTTTCCTGATAAAGACTATTTCTCCGAAGTCGAAGTCGTCACGAAGCGACCCAAGCTGATAGTCACAAAGAGTCCAGACTTCCTCGTTACCTTCGTTGTCTTTTCTTTTGAGGTCAAAGTAAACAAAGTCTTTGCCACTTTGCTCAGCAATCTCTACCATCCTATTCAATCCCCCTTCACAGAACTCGTAGTGAAGATTTGAAAGGAAAAGCATTACATAATCGCACTTGAAAGACTTGACCTCCTCAATCATGAACGAGACGGAGGAAGACAAACCCTTGTCCTGAATCTGGTTGCAAGACAAGATGGGGATATTAAACTGCGATTTTAAGGAAACACATTCAGTCTGATTTACGAAATTAAGTATTGCTACAGTACTCATAATCCGAACATTTCATTGGAAAACGAAAAGAGCATGGGAAAAATCCCATGCTCTTTATCAAGATAGTGTATTAAATCAATCCTGCGTCAGCAAGGTGCTTCTCCATCTCTTTCTGCACCTTTTCTGCCTCACGACCTGCTGCCTCAGCAAAAGTCTCGTCGTTAGCCGCATAGATGATTGCACGAGATGAGTTCACAAGCAAACCACACTGCTTGTTCATACCATACTTAACAACCTCTGCAAGGCTTCCTCCCTGAGCGCCAACACCTGGAACAAGAAGGAAATGGTCAGGAATAATCTCACGAATGTCAGAAAGCATCTCTGCCTTAGTAGCACCAACAACGTACATCATGTTGTCTGCATTACCCCACTTCTGAGAAGTCTTTAGCACCTTCTGATAAAGAGTCTCGCCTGTCTCTGCATCCTTCATGAACTGGAAGTCGAATGCACCCTTGTTTGAAGTCAAAGCAAGAAGTGTAACCCACTTGTTCTCGTATGTAAGGAATGGTGTAACGCTGTCCTCTCCCATGTAAGGGGCAACTGTCACCGAGTCAAAGTCCATAGCACCAAAGAATGTGCGAGCATACATTGCCGAAGTGTTTCCAATGTCACCACGCTTTGCATCGGCTATAAGGAACATGTCGGGATGGTTCTTGCGGATATAGTCAACTGTACGCTCCAACACGTCCAATCCCTCAGCGCCAAGACTCTCGTAGAAAGCAAGGTTTGGCTTGTATGCCACAGCAAACTTTGCAGTCGCGTCTATAATTGCCTTGTTGAACTCGAAGATGTAATCACCCTCGAACTTGTCGAACAAAAACTCAGGAATCTTATTAACGTCTGTATCAAGACCAACGCAAAGAAAAGACTTCTTGCGCTTGATATTCTCAAATAATTCTTCTCTTGTCATACTCTAATTCTGTATTTTAATGTGTGCAAAAATAAGAAAAAGAATATACATATTAAAATAAATTGACAAAATATATGGTTTGATACAACAAAAAGAGTTCTCTGCGTCAATCTGCAACCTCAGAATCTCAACTCGCCACAACAAAACAACAATATTTTTATTCAAATCAAGGAAATAGTTGCTGTCCAACATTTTTAAGAAACAAATACTGAAGTAAAAACATATTTTCTCAAAAAAGTTTGCGATTTATCATTTTTTACTTTAGCTTTGCAAAAATTCGATGAAATAAAAAGAAGTTAAAGATGTTAAATGTTGTTACAAAATCGGTAAAGCTCCCTGATGGCAGAGAGATTACGATTGAGACAGGAAAATTGGCAAAGCAGGCTGACGGCTCGGTGGTAGTTCGTCTTGGCAATACGATGTTGCTTGCCACAGTTTGTACTGCGACAGATGCTGTTCCAGGCACAGACTTCATGCCACTAACAGTTGAATACAAAGAGAAGTACGGAGCTTACGGCCGCTTCCCTGGTGGTTTCACTAAGAGAGAGGGTAAGGCTTCGGACTACGAAATACTTACTGCACGTCTTGTTGACCGTGCGCTTCGTCCTCTATTCCCAGATAACTATCACGCAGAGACATTCGTAAACGTACTTATGATTTCTGCTGACGGAAAGGATCAACCTGACTGCCTTGCCGGACTTGCAGCTTCTGCAGCCCTTGCAGTTTCAGACATTCCTTTCAACGGACCAATCTCTGAGGTTCGTGTTATCCTTAAGGACGGCAAGTTCATCATCGACCCTACTTTCGAGCAGATGGAGGGTTGCGACCTTGATATCATGGTTGCCGCTACTTACGAGAACATCATGATGGTTGAGGGTGAGATGAACGAGGTTTCTGAGGCTACTATGCTTGAGGCCTTGAAGGTTGCCCACGAGGCTATCAAGACAGCTTGTCTTGTTCAGAAGGAGCTTACTGAGGCTGTTGGCAAGACAGTAAAGCGTGAGTACAACCACGAGGATAACGACGAGGATTTGAAGAAGGATGTTTGGGCTAAGTGCTATGACAAGGCTTACGCATTCGCTTCTTCGGCAAACACAGACAAGCATGACCGTGAGGCTAAGTTCCGCAGCGTAAAGGAGGAGTACATTGCATCTCTAAACCTTTCTGACGAGGAGCTTGAGGCTAAGGCTGGAATGATTGACAGATATTACCACGCAGTTGAGAAGGAGGCTATGCGCCGTTCTATCCTTGACGAGGGCAAGCGTCTTGACGGTCGTAAGACTACAGAGATCCGCCCTATCTGGTGCGAGGTTGACTACCTTCCAGGTGCTCATGGTTCATCTATCTTTACTCGTGGAGAAACTCAGTCACTTACAACTTGTACTCTTGGAACAAAGCAGGATGAGAAGCTTATTGATGATGTTCTAAATCAGGGCAAGGAGAGATTCCTTCTTCACTACAACTTCCCTCCATTCTCTACTGGTGAGGCTAAGGCTCAGAGAGGTGTAGGTCGTCGTGAGATCGGTCACGGTCATTTGGCATGGCGTGCCCTTAAGGGTATGATTCCTGCTAACTATCCATACTGCGTTCGCGTTGTGTCTGACATCATGGAGAGTAACGGTTCTTCATCTATGGCTACTGTTTGTGCTGGAACTCTTGCCCTTATGGATGCAGGTGTTGCAATCAAGAAGCCAGTTGCTGGTATCGCAATGGGTCTAATCGCTGACGGTGGTAACTGCTATGGAAAGTACGCAATTCTTTCAGATATCCTTGGTGACGAGGACCACTTGGGAGATATGGACTTCAAGGTAACAGGTACAAAGGACGGTATTACTGCAACTCAGATGGATATCAAGGTTGACGGTCTATCATACGAGGTAATCGAGAAGGCTCTTGCTCAGGCAAAGGCTGGACGCGAGCATATTCTTGGCAAGATTTTGGAGACAATTCCTGCTCCAAGACCAGAGCTTAAGGATAACGCACCAAGAATCGTGACTATGGACATCCCTAAGGACATGATTGGTGCAGTAATCGGACCTGGCGGTAAGATTATTCAGGATATTCAGGAGAAGAGCGGCGCTACAGTTTCTATTGAGGAGGCTGATGGTAAGGGACATATCGAGATTTCTGCTACTTGCAAGCAGTCTATCGATGCTGCTGTTACTCGTATCAAGGCTATCGTTGCTGTTCCTGAGGTTGGCGAGACTTACGATGCAAAGGTTAAGAGCATTATGCCTTACGGTGCATTCGTTGAGTTCATGCCTGGCAAGGAGGGTCTTCTTCACATCTCTGAGATCGAGTGGAAGAGATTCGAAACTATGGAGCAGACTGGAATCAAGGAGGGAGACACAATCAGTGTCAAACTTTTGGAGATCGACCAGAAGAGCGGTAAGTTCAAACTTTCTCACAAGGTATTGTTGCCACGCCCAGAGCGTCAGCCACGTCCTGAGAAGGAGCAGAACTAATAACATAGACAAAAGCATCATAGAGGAGTGTAGTTTCATACTACCCTCCTCTTTTTATTTACAACAAGCAACACTCAAAAGCAATGAACAAAAATAAACTCTCTGCAATAATTCCGTTCAGCATACTACTGTTTTCCGCATGTTCCAATGCAAACCCAAAGGAAGAACAGCCCAAGACAGGCGATAACATTATTAACATTACAGAGATCCCTGCCCAAAAAACAGACTCTCAAAAATCTATCGAAACGTCGTCTGAAACAATGTCTGCAGAAGAAGACAGCAACTTATATTCTGTCGATTCTACGGATGAATGCTTCAAAATTCCAGTGGAAGACATTCAGCTTAATAGCAAAAACTATTCCGACAGACTTATAAGCCAATCAAAATACGAATTAATGTACACTTCTGCCGAAGGTTATAAATGCAAAATAATAAGACACGGAGGCTGTAGCGATAACGGGTGTGTTCCTGCTTGGCAAAATTTCTACTTGATTGCATACAACACTTCTAAAGAGAAATGGAAAGACGAAAAGGAACTAATCGACTGGTTCAAAAAGGAATGCAACAACTTTAAATGGATAATGGATAACGAGGTGAATGAACTGCTTGATGCTCCTCATGTCATTGACCAACTAGAAAATATAGACTGGTTGCATTGTACCAATGGAGATCCAGAAACATTCGGCATAAGAATTTCTAATGATAGCACTGAATTGTACTATTATTGGCGCTAACAACTTAACACAGAAACTCAATCTGTGAGGAATGAACTACATTTCGAAATTATAACACAAGGCTGCTTAAAACTTACAATTCGTAAGAAAAAACAACAAATGCTCTTATTTTTCAAGAGAAACATGCCTTGGGAGAGCAGAAAAAACAGTAAATTTGCATCATTATTTTATTACTGAAAAGTATAGTTGTATGATAACAATAGGAACAACAGGCACAGAAAGAGGTAAGAAAGCTCTACTTTGCGGTGCGGGAGAACTTGGTAAAGAGGTTGTAATCGAGTTGCAACGTCTTGGTGTTCTTGTAGTTGCAGTAGATAAGTATGAGCATGCTCCAGCTATGCAGGTGGCTCACAAATCTTACGTAATCAATATGTTAGACCCTCGTCAGTTGAGAGCGGTTGTAGAGCTTGAAAACCCAGATTATATCATTCCTGAGGTAGAAAGCATCGCTACAAGCACTCTTATTGAACTTGAGAAAGAGGGTTATAATGTTATTCCTACAGCAAAAGCAACTTACCTTACAATGAATCGTGAGGGAATCAGACGTCTTGCAGCTGAAGAGCTAGGAGTTAAGACTTCTCCTTATAAGTTTGCCGCTACAAAAGAAGAGTTTGATGTTGCGGTAAAAGAAATTGGTATTCCTTGCGTTGTCAAGCCAATCATGAGTTCTTCCGGACACGGCCAGTCAGTAATCAAAAAGGAGTCTGACATCGACGCCGCATGGAAGGAAGCTCAGGAAGGCGGTCGCGCTGGTGCAGGCAAGGTCATCGTTGAGGGTTTCATAAACTTTGACTACGAGATCACATTGCTTACAGTAAGACACGTCGGAGGAACTAGCTTCCTTGAGCCTATCGGTCACAAGCAGGTTGACGGAGACTACCGCGAGTCATGGCAGCCTCAGGCTATGAATCCAAACACATTGAAAAAGGCTCAGGAGATTGCAGAGAAGGTAACAACAGCACTTGGAGGTCGAGGACTTTTCGGAGTGGAACTATTCGTTCAAGGCGATGAAGTTATTTTTAGCGAAGTTTCTCCTCGTCCGCATGATACTGGTATGGTTACAATGATTTCTCAGGATTTGTCAGAGTTCGCACTTCATGTTCGCGCAGTTCTTGGTCTTCCTATTCCAAACATTGCATTTCACGGACCTTCAGCCTCAAGAGCTGTAGTTGTTGAGGGAGACAGCAAGAATGTAACATTCTCTGGACTTGAGGAGGTTCTAAGCTTACCAGATACACAGATTAGAATTTTCGGTAAACCGGAAGTACATTCGAAAAGAAGAATGGCCGTAATCCTTGCAAGAGGCAAAGATACAGACGAAGCCCGCCAGAAGACTGAATTTGCGATTTCAAAATTAAAAATAGAGCTTTAATCACATATTTTTTTGAACTATAATTTTATTAAGATGAATACTAAAGGAAACTTTCCTATTGATAAACTAAAGAAGGTGCAGACTCCTTTCTATTACTACGATGTTGAGCTTCTAAACAAGACTCTTGACATGCTAATGAGCGAGGCAAACAAATATGGTTTCTGCCCTCATTATGCCATGAAGGCTAACGCTAACGCCAAGGTGACTGCCCTTATAGCAAAGAAAGGGCTTGGAGCTGACTGCGTGAGCGGAAACGAGGTAAGCGCAGCCATCGCAGCTGGTTTCCCAGCAGACAAAATTGTTTTTGCTGGTGTAGGAAAGACTGACAAGGAGATCAACACAGCACTTGACGCAAATATCTTCTGCTTCAACGCAGAGTCTATTCCAGAGCTTGAAGTTATCAACGAACTTGCAGCTGCCAAAGGAAAGGTTGCAAGCGTAGAGCTTCGTATCAACCCGAATGTTGACGCGCACACACACGCATACATCACAACCGGTCTTAACGAGAACAAGTTCGGATTCAGCATGGATGACCTAGAGAAGGTAATCAACCTAATCAAAGGATTAAAGAACATCAAGCTTATCGGACTTCACTTCCACATCGGCTCTCAGATTACAGACCTTGGATGCTTCGTTCCTCTTTGTGAGAGAATCAACGCACTACAGGACCAAGTTGAGGCTATGGGAGTAAAGCTTGAGAATATCAATGTAGGTGGAGGCCTTGGTATCGACTACGAGAACCCTAACACTAACCCAATTCCTGATTTCAAGACTTACTTCTCTCAGTTCGCCCAGCACTTGAAACTAAGAAACGGACAGAAGTTGCACTGTGAGCCTGGTCGTTCTGTTGTTGCTCAGTGCGGCAGCCTAATCACTAAGGTTACATACGTAAAGAAAGGTAAGGAGAAGCAATTCGCTATCGTTGACGGCGGTATGACAGACCTTATCCGTCCAGCCCTATACCAGGCATACCACAAGATCGAGGCTATTACAACAGATTCTGCTGTAGAGACTTACGATGTTGTGGGACCTATCTGCGAGTCATCGGACGTTTTCCAGAAGGACTGCAAGCTAAACGGTGTCAAGAGAGGAGATTTGCTTGCACTTCGTTCAGCCGGTGCGTATGGCGAGATTATGGCTTCAAGATATAATCTAAGAGAGCTTCCTGTAGGATACCTTTCTACAGAGCTATAGGCTATAAGGGATTAAATTATTATGAATCAATTTTTTGAATCAATACAAGAATACATTAGTGAGGCTGACTTTTCGTTAGTCTCACTTGTATTACTTTCAGTGTTGGGCATTTCGTGGATTGTCCAACTTTTCTTTTACTTGTACTACTACAATGCAGTAATCAGAAGACAAAAGCAAGAGTACAGGGGACAAGTAACACACGAGATTAAACGCCATCCTGTAAGCATTATTGTTACAGCAAGATATGCCACAGAGGAACTTGAAAAATTTCTTCCTTTGTTGTTGGACCAGAACTACCCCAAATACGAGGTTGTAGTGGTCAATGATGGAGCAACAGAAGCCAGTACGGTACTGTTGGACAAATTAAAGAGCAAACATACAAACTTGAAGACTTCATTTCTTCCTATGAATGCAAAGTACATGAGCAGAAGAAAAATGTGCATCACGATAGGAAAAATGGCTGCAAGCTACGACTATATTATTGTAACAGACTCTGACTGCGAGCCTACCTCAAGAGATTGGCTAAGTGAGATGATGAGAAACTTCACACCAGAGAAGGAAATTGTACTTGGATACTCTCATCAGGAACAGGACAAGCCCGGATTCTTTGCATCTCTGCTTAGATTCGACAATCTGTTCGGTGCCGTCAAGTATATGGGCTATGCCTGCCATGGACTTGCATACAAGGGAACTACAAACAACATGGCATTCAGAAGGGAGACTTTCGACCGTTGCAAAGCCTATGCATCAAGCTTAAACCTTGAAAAAGGAGAGGATGATGTGTTCGTTTCCGAGAATAACAACGGTTCAAATGTAGCAGTCGAACTTAGTACTTCATCCATCATTACGTCGCACAAGGAAATGACATTCAAAAAATATCTTTTCTTGAAAGACAGCAATGTGGAAACTGGAAGTTTATACCCTTCCGGAATAAAATTTAGAATCGGACTAGAAGTTGCAACAAGAATGTTGTACTACATATCTTTGATTTCACTTATTGCATATTCGTTGGTAGAGGGCGAGTTTTTAGCAACTGGTATAGCAGCCCTTGCAGGACTAATAAGATATGGCATACAGTGCTATACATTCACAACTGCAGCACATATATTCAACGAGAAGGGCTACGCCTTCAAGTTCGTGATATTTGAAATACTTATTCCTATTCTTACTCTTTATATCATATCTTTCGGTAGAATTGGCAAGAAAAGACAGGACCTATGGAAAATGTAACAGAAAAGACTGTATTGCTTGACACCTTCGACTCAGACTTCCAGGCTGATATTGTCAGAGGTCTCCTTGAAAACAACGGCATTCCATCTGTTACCAGTGGAAAGTCAATGAGCGTGATTTTGCCTTTGTTTGCAAGCACAGACGGTGGCGTAAGATTGTTCGTCAAAGACAGTGACCTTGAAAGGGCAAAAGAAATTGTTAGAGAGCACAAGGAGAACAACAAACTTAACTCCGAAGAAGTATCTAACAACTACACTTCTCCTAAAACCATAATTGGAGCTTGTCTTTTTCTAATCGCTCTAGTTTTGGCTTGCTACGACATTTATCAGAATAGCGATGGAGTCAACAACCCATTTGGGACAATTTTTGCAATAAGTTTCGTTATTGCTATAATCGGAATTGTTACATTGGTTAACGGTCTTAACGAAAAGAAATAAAATACTATGGCTAAAGACAGAACAAAACAAATAGAAGCTTTCACAAGACTGCTTGATGTGATGGATGAACTTAGGGAGAAATGTCCGTGGGACAAAAAGCAGACATTGGACTCCTTAAGACCAAATACTATCGAAGAAACTTACGAGTTATGCGACGCTATTGCAAAGCATGACATGAAAGACGTCAAAAAGGAGCTTGGTGATGTTCTTCTTCACATAGTTTTCTACTCAAAAATAGCGTCAGAGACAAATGATTTCGACATCTCTGATGTTTGCAATTCTCTTTGCGAGAAACTTATCTACAGACACCCTCACGTTTTCGGGGAGGCAGCAGCAAAGAATGCAGGAGAAGTGGAGCTTAACTGGGAACAGTTGAAAATGAAGGAAAAGGATGGAAATAAAACAGTCCTTAGCGGTGTTCCTTCTGCACTACCCTCGCTGATAAAAGCCTACAGAATACAAGACAAGGCAAGAAACGTAGGCTTTGACTGGAAAGATAAAGAACAAGTTTGGGATAAGGTACAGGAAGAGTTAAACGAACTTCGCGAAGAAATAAAGAAAGGCGACAATATCAATATGGAGAAAGAGTTTGGCGACTTAATGTTCAGCATGATAAATGCTGCCAGACTCTACAAAATAAATCCAGACAACGCTCTGGAAAGCACAAACAACAAGTTTATATTCCGCTTCAACTATTTGGAAAGCCAAACAATAAAGAAAGGCATTGACCTTAAGACTCTTACTTTGGAAGAAATGGACAAATATTGGAACGAAGCCAAAGAACTTGAGAAAAAACAAAATATGAAGAAAATAACTGTTGCAATAGATGGCTTCAGCTCTTGTGGAAAAAGCACAATGGCTAAGGCTCTAGCAAAGAAAGTTGGGTACAGCTACGTTGACAGCGGCGCTATGTATCGATCAGTAACTCTATATGCACTTAGACACAACTTTATATCTAACGGAGTTGTTGACACTCAGGCTCTTGAAAAGGAAATGAACAACATTAGAATTGAATTCAAGTTCAATCCGGAATTAGGTAAGAGCGAAACTTACTTGAATGACGAAAATGTAGAGCGTGAAATAAGACTTATGGAAGTTTCTAACAATGTTAGCCCAATAGCAGCTATTCCTTTCGTTCGACACGCACTAGTTGACCTACAGCGCAAAATGGGAGAAAAAGGCGGTATTGTAATGGATGGAAGAGACATCGGAACTACCGTTTTTCCTAATGCAGAACTTAAAATCTTCGTTACAGCTTCCGCAGAAGTACGCGCAGACAGACGCTACAAGGAACTTGTAGAAAAGGAAGGAAGCGCTAACTATGACGAGATTCTTGCAAACGTAAAGGAACGAGACCATATCGACATGACACGCACAGAATCTCCACTTAGAAAGGCTGAAGACGCAGTTGAGCTAGACAACGGTTTGATGACGATCGAAGAACAAGATGCTTGGCTAATGAAGATTTTCAACGAGAGAACAAAATAATTATGATTATTGATATTGATGACAATTCCGGCTTCTGTAATGGTGTCGTTGGAGCTATAACTAAAGCAGAAAATGAGTTGGAACGCTCAGGTTCACTCTACTGTCTAGGAGATATAGTACACAATGGCGAAGAAGTTGCGCGTCTTTCTAACAAGGGCTTAAAAACAATAGAACACTCTGACCTAAAAAACTTGAGTGGCGCTACTGTTCTTCTAAGAGCACACGGAGAGCCGCCTACAACATACGCAATGGCAAAGGAACTAGACATCAATATAATTGACGCCACTTGCCCAGTAGTATTGGCTCTTCAGAGAAAAATAAAAAAGGCATACGAAGAGAGCAACAAGGAACAGCAAATAGTTATATACGGAAAGAAAGGGCACGCAGAAGTAAACGGACTAGTTGGACAAACAGATGGCACTGCAATTGTTCTAGAGTCAGCAGATGACTTAATCAAACTGGATTATTCAAAAGATATCATTCTGTTCTCTCAAACAACAAAAAGCATTGAAGGATTTAACGAAATTGTAACCAAAATCCAAGCTAAATTGAAAGGCAAGGTGATTTTCAAATACAATGACACTATTTGCCGACAAGTCGCAAATAGAATTCCCAAAATCATCAACTTTGTGTCAAAATACGATATAGTACTATTTGTTTGTGGAAACAAAAGTTCAAATGGGAAAGTACTGTATGAACACTGCTTACAAGAAAACCCGAACACAATAAGAATTTCTAATGTTGACGAACTTGACATAGAAAAACTTAAAGGTGCAAAAAGTATAGGCATTTGCGGAGCAACTTCAACACCAAAGTGGCAAATGGAAGCTGTAAGAGACTTTATACTGAGCAAAAACAAGCAATAGAATAAATAAAAGTAACAATATAAATAAAGCTGGAAATCATAAAGAGATTTCCATCTTTATTTATTACCGAATAATCAGAAAAAATTTAACGTACAATAATAAAGAAAAAGAGGCAAGTCAATAAAGACTTGCCTCTTCTTTATTTATCGCTTACCTAATATTACTTAGAGAAAAGCTCGATCTCAACACGACGGTTCTTAGCACGACCATCAAGAGTTGAGTTAGAAGCGATTGGATTAGCTGAACCATAACCCTGAGACTGGATGTTAGCTGCAGAAACTCCCTTGTTGATCAAGTAGTTCTTTACAGAAGCAGCACGATCCTTAGAAAGCTGAAGGTTCTTAGCAGCATTACCTGAGTTATCTGTGTATCCCTTAAGGATTACAGACCACTCTGGATGGCTCTTAAGAAGCATTGCTAGACCATCAAGTGAAGAGTAAGAAGCCTGCTTGATAATAGCCTTAGAAGACTCGAACTCAAGCTGAGCGAATGCAGTCTTAATGATTTCGTCCTCTTCCTTAGTTGGAACGTACTTAACAGCCTCACGAGTAGCACGGATGTGACGATCAAGAGAATCCTGAGTGAACTTAATCTGCTGCTGAAGCTTATTAATTGCAACATTCTGGTTAACAATCTGCTCCTCTAGCTTAGAAGTAAGCTCCTCACACTGACGCTTCTGCTCCTCAAGGATTGGAGTCAAATCAGGAACCTCACACTTAGGTGCGTAATCTACCCAAGCAATGTTACGGATGTTACGCTCACCACCGAACTTATAACGTACTGTTAGGTTAGCGTCTGCACTGTAACTTCTGCGAAGCATTGGACAATACTCACGAGCATACCAATTAAGGCCACCCTCAAGACCAACTGCAACATAGTTGCTAACATTGTACTCAATAGCACCTCTTGTAGTAAGACCCATAGAAACCTTAGTATCCTCTACCTCGTAGTACTGAATTAAGTTCTCAGCATTCTCCCATGTACCGATAGCACACAAAATACCAGGATTAATGAAAACATTCAACTTCTGCAAACCAGCACGACGGTATGGAGAAACAATGTTAGATATGTTGAAAGAAGAAACCAAATCAATCTCATGCTTCTTACCATCCCATGAAGGATAACCAGCCTCACCACCCTGATTGTTGATAGCGAAAGTATAACCTAGGCCAAGACCCCAACGAGGATTAAAAGTAGCCTCAGTGAAAACACCGAACTGTCCATTAATTGTACCTGACAAAGTACGATCCAAATCAGCGTATGGTGCGTTCTTCATATAGTTAACACCACCCTTAACGCCTAGGGACCAGTGGTTGATACCCTTCTGCTTTGCTACAGCTGTATCAGCCGAAGCCTCCTGTGCAAAAGCACCACAAGCAAGACCTGAAGCCATTGCAAGTGCGAAAATTTTTCTATACATACTTTATTATAAAGTTTAATTAGACATTACAATTTATTACTTGTTCTCTAGCTTGTTCTTAAGAGCAGCAAGAGCGTCTAGATCGCCAAGAGTAGTCTTCTCAATATTCTGAGCTGGCTGAGCCTCTGCCTTCTTAGATGGCTTTCTCTTCTTAGTCTCCTTCTTCTCATCTGCAGCGCCCTCCTCGAAAGTACGGCTATGAGAAAGAATGATTCTCTTTGACTCCTTATTGAACTCGATCACCTTGAACATCAAAGTCTCGTCAATCTTTGCCTGAGAACCGTCAGCCTTAGTCAAGTGCTTAGGTGTACAGAATCCCTCAACACCATACTTCAACTCAACTACAGCACCCTTGTCAAGCATCTCCTTGATTGTACCCTCGTGCTCAGAACCCTCAGTAAATACAGTCTCAAATACATCCCAAGGATTATCCTCAAGCTGCTTGTGACCAAGGCTCAAACGACGAGTCTCCTTATCGATCTCAAGAACCTGAACCTCGATATCAGCACCATTCTGAGTGAACTCTGATGGATGCTTAACCTTCTTTGTCCAAGAAAGATCAGAGATATGGATTAGACCATCAACTCCCTCCTCTAGCTCTACAAATACACCAAAGTTAGTGAAGTTGCGAACCTTAGCAGTGTGGCGAGAACCTACAGCATACTTAGTGTCGATATCCTTCCAAGGATCATCCTTCAACTGCTTGATACCTAGGCTCATCTTTCTCTCCTCACGGTCAAGTGTTAGAACTACAGCCTCAACTGTATCACCAACTGACATGAAATCCTGAGCAGAACGCAAGTGAGCGCTCCAAGACATCTCTGATACATGGATAAGTCCCTCAACACCTGGAGCAATCTCTACGAATGCACCGTAATCAGCCATAACGACTACCTTACCCTTAACCTTATCACCAACCTTCAAGTTTGGATCAAGAGCATCCCATGGGTGAGGAGTAAGCTGCTTCAAACCTAGAGCGATTCTCTTCTTCTCATTATCGAAATCAAGAATTACTACATTGATCTTCTGGTCAAGCTCAACAACCTCCTTTGGATCACTTACACGACCCCAAGAAAGATCTGTAATGTGGATAAGACCATCTACGCCACCAAGGTCGATGAATACACCGTATGATGTGATGTTCTTAACTGTACCCTCAAGAACCTGACCCTTCTGAAGCTGAGAAATAATCTCCTTCTTCTGACGCTCAAGGTCAGCCTCGATAAGAGCCTTGTGAGAAACGACTACGTTCTTGAACTCGTGGTTGATCTTAACAACCTTGAACTCCATAGTCTTACCTACGAATACGTCGTAGTCACGGATAGGCTTAACATCAATCTGAGAACCTGGCAAGAATGCCTCGATGCCGAATACGTCAACGATCATACCACCCTTAGTTCTGCACTTGATGTAACCCTTGATAACCTCATTTGAATCCAATGCCTCATTAACTCTATCCCAAGAACGAGCTGCACGTGCCTTCTTGTGAGAAAGAGTTAGCTGACCCTTCTTATCCTCCTGGCTCTCGATGTAAACTTCTACCTCGTCACCAATCTTAAGATCTGGGTTGTAACGGAACTCGTTCATAGAAACGATACCGTCTGACTTACCACCTACGTTAACAACGACCTCACGCTTGTTAAGGGAGATGACCTTTCCGACAACTACGTCCTTGTCCTTAATCGCGTTAAGAGTCTGGTCGTACTTTGCCTGCTGAGCCTCACGAGACTCCTGTGAGAGAACCTCACCTGATGCATAGCTATCCCAATCGAAATCCGAAATAGGAGCTACTTTGTTAGTTAAATCACTCATTTTAATTTAATTAATACTTTTTTATTAGTCGTTAGACATTATATAGAGTTATCTTTATGTGCAAAATTACTCTAATTTTTATATTATGGAGCATATTTTTGCCTTTTTTTTTACCTAATCAAGTAAATTTTCATTTTACTCAATCAACGGCGACTTATTGCCAACATACAACAGGGTCAACTTATGCATTGCACGAGTGCATGCGACATAAAGCAGACTCTTGTCCATTTCGTCGGAATAGTTCTCTGCTGTTACGGAAGGGACAACCACTTCGTCGAACTCCAAACCTTTGGCCATGTGGGCAGTAGTTACTACTATACCATTGGAAAAAGCCGCACTTTCAGAAGACAGCAGACAAACCTGCTGGCTATATGACAATATGTTATCGTATAGTTCTTTGGCATCCTTCTCAGTCTTGCAGATGACACCCATCGAACTGCCGCCTGACTTTTCGAAATCCTTAATGATAGCTCCTAATTCCTCGTATTCACTACCCTTGCATTTTATAACCTTTGGTGCTTCGCCATGACGCTCGACAGCAACCAAGTCAATACTCTTTGAAATTTTCTGTGCAAACTCAGTAATCTCGAAACTTGAACGATAACTCTTACAAAGCTTCATCACCTCTGCATCATAGAGCGCAAAAGCAATATCATCATAATTTGTCGAACTAAAAGGGTTTACATTTTGCTGGGCATCCCCAAGTATTGTTTTCTTACACCTAAATAATTTAGTTAGAAGTCTATATTGTATAGGGGAATAGTCCTGCATTTCATCGACAAGCAAATGTTTGACTGGCATTTCCTCTTTCAATCCTTCCAACGCGATATGCAAATAAGCAATTGGAGCCAAATCGGAATAGTCAAGCTTTTTGCCTTTTCTTTTGAAGAAATACTCGGAATGGCCACACCACTTAAAAAAAGACTCATATACGGCAAGGTCGGTCCCAAGAACAAGCATTTTCTTTAATTCAGCACGAATTCTTGTCATTTCCTGCGTAGTGAGTTCTTTCTTGAAATGATGAAGGAACTCCGCCTTTATATCCTTTGCAATCTGTGGTATTCTGGAACGCATAGGCAAACGGTTCAGAGCAAGGAAGCGCTCCTTAATCCATTCGTTTGCAACTGGGATTATTCCAACCATAATATCAATGGGCTGGAATGCCGTATTCTCCAAATGCACTATATATTCATCTAACAGTTTGATGAACTCTCGGCTTGACTTGAACTTAACGCTAGCAATCAAAGTTGCATCTTTTGTTTCCAGAATCTCTGAAACCTGTTCAAAAAATGTCTGATATGTATATTTGTCCTCCAATACTTTTTTCGAGATCAGCTCTTCCATCAGACACTCTTCAATCTGCTCCTCTCCCAATTCTGGAAGGACATTTGAAATATAATCCGAGAAAACTTTGTTTGGAGAAATGATCAGAATATCTTCAGATTTTATTTGTCCCTTGTAAGTGTATAAAATATAAGCCACACGATGAAGGGCGATACTTGTCTTTCCAGAACCTGCCACACCTTGAATAATCAAGTTTCTTGCCTCCTCGTTTCGGATGATAGCGTTCTGCTCCTTTTGAATAGTAGCAACAATGTTCTTCATTCTTTCATCGGTCGTAGTACTCAACTCCTTCTGAAGAATATCGTCGTCAATATTTATGGAATTTTCCAGCATGAGCTCCATAATGGACTGACGAATACGGAACTGACGCTTCAAATCAATTCTTCCTGTTAGTTCTCCAACCGGAGAGTCATACTTTGCCTCGCCCAATTCATAATCATAGAACATGGTTGAAATCGGAGCTCTCCAATCATAGATAATATGCCTGTTGTTCTTAGGATCATAAAGGGAATGGATTCCGACATAAATCTCTAAAGGTTCCTTATCTCCTGCTTTTGTAAAGTCGATACGACCGAAATACGGCACCTCTATCATTTTGCGCAGTCTTTTTTTACGCTCCATGATTGCCTCAGAACTCAAAACAGAATTTGTCACATTGTTTCGAACCGCACTCTTTTCTGCACGATCTAATTCGGACAAGTTCTCCCAGAGATATTCTTTGTATTCCTTTAGTTCCTTTTGATTCTTCTTTACGATTTCATCGAGGCTAGCTATAATCTGCCTCATCAAATCAATAACCGTATGCAAGTACGATCTTTCGTCTTTCTCTGTAGGATTCAACATATCAAATTTCCTCCTTATTTATCTACACCTAAACCAAACAATGCGAAGTCTCCCTTGACAGGATCTCCTGGGAAAACGCTCGCCATAAACTCTGAAATTTCTCTGGCGACAAGAATACTTGCGGACTTTCTTTGTGTCAGTCCAAGTTTCTGTGCTTCCTGCAAAACATGAACATCAACAGGGATAAGCAGACGCTCCGGAGAAAGTTTCATCCAAACACCCAAATCTACAATACCATCCCTTCGGACAAGCCAACGCAACATCATCCATATTCTCTTTGATGCCGAACCAACAGATGGATCTGGAATGCCGTTCACATCCATGAAATGGCTGTATAGTTCGATAGAATAGTCTCCTTCGGGATCTATCGCATCCTCCAGAGAGTCATATTTCTTATACACTTGGTACAAGGCAGAGCACAACATATAGAAATCGTGCCACTTATAGAAACGATACAAGGAAGTAGTTTCGTCTTTGAACTTCTGCCACTGGCCACTCACTATATAATTGTAAGGAGCCCCACAAAACAAGGCATCAAGTTTGTTTCCTGTTTCTATTATAGCTTTTCTGTTGCCATAGGAAATCCACTGGGTTATCATTGCAGATACCTCAATGTCTCGTTTCTCCTTGTATCTGTGAGGAAATTGAACCGGATCGTTTTTTATAAATTCGGTTACATTATATCTCTCTGCCAACTGTTTGATATATTGTTTCAAATCTTCGCTCATAACGGGTGCAAAGATACAAAAAATAATTAAGGTATCATAAAAGACAAAAAGTAGTTATGTACTACTTTCACAATCTCGTGCAGAGATAAGAAATCTTATAAATGTTATAGACAAACAACGAAGGCCTCTTCCCTAGGAGATTGCGCTCCATAGCACCTCTAAACCAAGAATATGGGATGCCTATAATCTTACCTAAATGAAAAGGTTTCAGCTTGTCATAAAACTGCAGCAGTCGCGATGTAGAAGACAAGACATCCCTATGCTCAACAAGATTGTCAATAGCTACACGTGTCTTCTTCAGAAACAATTCGCTTGAGTCATTATTGTCGTGATAAACCGGATTATTTACTATGTTCAATGAATAGCCAAGTTTTTCTATCTCCATACCGAATTTTGTGTCCTCATGCCCGTACTTCGAAAAAGACTCATCAAACTCAACCTTGTGGAACAATTCTGCTGACATAAAGAAATTAAGGGAAATGAAATGAGATTGCACAACCTCATACTTCATTCCGTAAGCATATCGCAAAGGGCACACTTCAGCAGGTCCATCCAATCTGTAGGTCAATCCACCACACAACACTCCACCTAAATCTTTCATTCGGACATACTCCTTCACGAAAGTGGATTTAACAGGATACACGTCGGAATCTAAAAACAGCAGATATTCTCCCTGCGCCTCTTGGGCTAGACGGTTACGGTTTCGCGCAATGCCTATATTGTCCGGAATTTCGATCAAGCGACAATAGGCAATGTCATTTATGCTTCTGTTATCTGTCAATGACTGTACATCATCCGAAGCGTCATCCACAACAATTATTTCAGCATCAATACCTGCATCAGCGACTTGTCTCGACATCTCTCGACACAATGCGACACACGAATAGTTATGTGTTGGAATAAGAATAGAAAGAAACATAAAAAATAAAACATATAAAAGGCAGACACGAATGTCTGCCTATAAAATAACATTGCCTGCAAGAACTATTAAGCCTTGTTGCCAAACATCTTGATTACATCAACAGCCTTGGAAAGCTTGCTTGCCAAATCATCTGTCCCCTGCTTGTCCGAAGACTGAAGCTTTGAAATAACGTCACCAATACCAGAACACTGGCTCAAATTGATAACGCTTGCAATCTGCTGTGCGAAAGAGTTTCCTTCAGCCTGAGCAGCCTTGTTAGAGGAAGACAACTTGCTCTGCAACAAGTATGTGGCAAAAATTGTTGCCAAAGACTTCACATCAATCTTTCCGTTCATCAGCTTTAGAGCCGCTGATATATTATTAGGGTTACTCAAAACGTTCTTGAAAATATCCAACAATCCCATGTTCTATATACTATTTAATTAAACATTGGCACAAATTTGCACTTTTTCCGGAACAAACACAACTAATACCACGAAAAAGTAAATAAATCACTGCGTTTTTATCTTCGTTTTGTGTTATAGAATATATTAACAGCGTTCCATAAAGGAGATTGGAATGAAACCAACAGCCTCTATAGTCAAATACATCTCCCCTTGCTGAGATTGGTATAAATATACTATGTCATTAAACTTTATATATTCAAGCCTTGGGTCAGAATCTGTCTCTATTCGATACATGACTTGCTCATTTTTGCTATTGACAAACGTAAAATTGAAATATCTCTCGCTTCTTGAAATGTCTGCATACCTCCATTCGTCCACAAGACTGTTTTTATAAACCTCTTTATCGTTTCCAATCTTGTTCTGCACAGCAAACAGACAATGGTTTGACTTTGCTCTATCTGCTCGTTTCAAATCAAGCAAAACCTCATCGTCGTCATCATACAAGACCAGACTTTCTCCGTCCAGAGAATACGAAAACCAATATATTGAGGTTGGTGTAGTAACAAAATCTCTTTCTATCGGATTAAAATCTTCGCAAACGGTAACATATCAACGAATAAGTCCATTATTATCGTCAATTTCAGTTGAATTAAACTCAAAATATTCGTTAAGGATTCTACCAGACTCGTCGTAAACCTCGGCATAATGGCCGAATGTGCTTCGCGTAAACTCAAAAAGTAGGTTCTGCTTCTCATCTATAAAGTGAACCTTGTGTAATTCCGTAAATCGTTTCTTCCATATCGGACACAGATAAACCATAGAATTCAGTTTTTCGTGCTTGTCTATGAAACAGCCTATCAGCGTCATAAAATCAATACGAAAATTATAGAAATAGTCCATCATACATGACACATAGGCATTTCTCCTTGTCGGCATATATTCCTCCAATTGGCTCTGTTTTACAGGCATGGACTTAACATAGTTCACTACATTTGACAAAATCTCCTGACCTTTCTTCTCCATCTTATTCCAGTGAAGTTCCTTTTTATCCGAACCTACATTCTCCTGCAACAGTTCAAAGAAAACAAACTCCCAAACGAATGTTTTGCCCAAAATATCCATCGAACGAACCGAATGCAGCAATGTATTAACTCGCATCAGCTTGATTGACAATGACGGATAGTTCAAAATAGCGTCATCTATGAAAAGTTCGCCAGTGAAATCTCCTTTGCATTTCAAGAAATTCATTCCAGAAACAGCAAGAAAAAACAAAGACTCCCTTGGAGATAGGTTCTCCAAAGAATTAAACGAGACAATTTTGCCTGGCTCATTCTTGTGGTTGCAAACACCTTCATATAGGTCAAGAAGAGCTGTCACTATTTGTCTCGCTAGCAAATAACTGCTATAGTAATCATACAAGGAAAACGGCACGTCAATCTCATAGAGATCAATAATAATCTTTTCATAGTCAGACACTACCTGCTCAGGTTTAGTCTTCTCCCTATTCTCTATAGCACGCAGTTTGCTCTTCTTTTCTTCCGCAGATGCCAAGCTTAAATCTTCGCCTTCTATTTTTAGTTTGTATATAAGGTGAGCATTCCTCTTGTTCGCTGCCACCAACTTGTAGTCATAAATCCAATTAAGTACCTGAACAGAATCCATAAGTTATAAAATTTAAGCAAATTTAACAAAAGACTCAATATTAAACTCAAAATGGGGACACATATTCATAACTATTAACTAACTTTGCAGAAAACAATAAATACAAAAGCATATGAAAAAACTAGTTTTAATACTAATGATGACAGTATCATCATTAACATTCAATGCACAGGACATTGAAGTAGGACACCAACAAAGAAGAGAGCCTCACAGACATGAGCATGTTTGCGTTGTTCCGGCCTACACTCCAGAAGAGATTGCAGAGATAACTTCTACTCTAAAGAAACTAAATTTTGATGACAACAGAATGCCCGTAGCTAAGTTGTTTGTCAAGGTTAGGCCTATCACAGTAGGCGGACTTGAATCTATGGCAAAGCAATTCTCTTTTGATGATAAGAAGGTTGATTTCTTAGTTTTTGCCTACGACTACTGTGTCGATAAGGAACATTATTCAAGACTGAGAAATGTATTCACATTCTCATCTAATTCAGATAAGTTTCTCAATGCTCTAGGTCTATAATAGACTGTCAGAAATTAAGGACAAAAGAGGTCACTTCACATTTTGAAGAGACCTCTTTTTACATTACAGAAGAATTAACCTTTCATATCAGTTCCACAATTAGGACATTTCGGAAAACCGCATGCCTTAGCATACTGAGAGAATGAAATCCAACAAACGATATCTCCTTTAGGTATCTTTCTTTTAGTTCCGCATTTAGGACATGTGCAATGCCAATAGCCACCCAAGGGGCCACCAAGATCAAGCGCATCTTTAAGATAATCAAGTAATGACATAGTGCTATTTGTTTAAATCAGTAATGCCTGCTTCATGGCTAGTATTCTCATCTTTCTGAGTCTCCGAATCATTGGATTGCTCCTGCTTCTTCAACTCATCAGTTCTCATTCTGTCAATCTCTTCCAAATTCGCATTGACCTGTTCCATCACATTCTTTCTCTCTTCAGGAGTCAAGTCCTCGAGCAAGGACTGAATTCTACCCTTTGCCTCTTCTGGAGTCTTCCTCTTGAGAGCATTGAGAATCTTCTCTTCCTTAGCTCGGCGCTCCTCCTTTTTTAGGTTTTCCATCATCTCCTTCTGTCGAGAGAAAGCACCCTTGAAATCATCGAATGTAAACACTGCAGACTCACCGCAATCGTTCGCTTTTCGTTGAGCCATATCTATGAAACAGTTCTTGATTTCACGGCCGGACATACCATCTGCAATTTCTGACAACTCCGACAGTTGTTCGTCAGATATAGGTGCATCAATAGGCATTTTAGAAGGTATTTTCTTCCTAATCATATCAATTCGAGCCTCCTTGTTAGGCAACTCAAACTTCAAGCTCTTTAGTATTCTGCTCTTAAATGCCTGGTCGTATGTAGTCATCAGATTTGTTGCCATGATGATTACACCGGAGTGCTGTTCAAGGTGTTTCAGCGTTTCGCTTCTCAGTGAATTGATAGCTTGTTCGGCTCCGCTTGAAGCATTCTCCATACGCTTGCCCATTACAGAATCCGCTTCGTCAAAGAACAATACACAATCCTCTTCGGTTGCGCGTTCAAACACCTTCTTCATGTTCTTCGGAGCGTCACCTACGAATTTTGACTCAATGTCTCCATAGTTTGCCTCCATAATCTTCTTTCCAATCGAAGCCGCAAGAGCATGGGCAGCCATAGTCTTTCCTGTTCCAGGAGGGCCATAAAAGTTCAACACGCACTTAGGTACGGGATCAACCTCGACAAATCCCCAATCCTCGTAAATCAGCTTCTGGTATTTGACTGCGTTTATTGCAGACTGCATATCTTTCAACAACTCCTCTGGCAGAATCATCTGGTCAAGGGTATAGATTGGCTCTTTGGCAACAAATGGTGACGGTTCATCCTTATCTTCTGAAGCAGAGGAATCTGACACTTCCCTCTCCTGAAAATTCAATTGAACAACTAAAAGAGCATCTTCTTTCAAAACATCACTTAACTTGTTTCTATAATTCTCCATGAACATAGAAATTTCTGCACGAAAGTCCATAGTTCCGGAAACTGAGAACTTAGAATTTGAAACCAAAGCATAAACTTTGTCATTAAGCGTAGGCTTAACAACCCGCATAGAAACCCCTATGCGAAGATGTATAAACCTTTGTTCATTAGCAAGAGACTGTACTTTCTCATTAAAATTCTTCTCAAAATCTTTTAAATTGTCCAGAGAAGATTCAGGTAGCTGTACTTCGTATTTCATAACCCTATTTATCTATATAATATACTCGACCCACATACACAGAATCAGGACATTGCTGAGTTTCTATAGGCAAGGTGCCACACTTATTCGTGCCACAAAAGACTCCTGCATCCACATGATAACTACCTGAATGGAAATTTTTACTTTCTATCTTAAACTTATCTGCTTTCGGACATTTATTCTTAATCTGATTTTTTACTTTTTCTTCATCCCAACCCATTAATCGGAACAAAACAAAATTAACAACAAGACTGGCTGCCCCTCCTGCTGCGCCTGCCAATAAAGCATAACCCAATATCGGCAACAAAGGAAATATCAACAACACACTTAATGCCATAGCTTTTTAACTTAAAGTAACTATTCCATTTTTAGAATTAGAGAAAGCTTTTACTAAAGTTTCTCCTAACCCTTTGTACTCAAGAATCAAAATATTCTCCACAGACTCAGTCCTTTCATTGTATGTGGCCAATAACAAAGATGAGTCGGGATTGGCAATCTCTAGTCCCTGCACAAATTTCAAAACAGCTGTGGCCTTAGCAATAAAAGGAGTGTCTTCCCCTTGCTTTATCTTTCCAAGCAATCCCTTGAAATAGGCGACTACATCGCTCAACTCCACTACCTCCTTGAAATCTTTAGGATAATCAGCCACCTCAAGGTTATTGAATTTAACACCTTGGGGAATTTCCTCAACCTCATCAGAATCGGCTATGTTCTCTGCAACAGACTGAGAACAATCTTTCTTCTGAAAATCATCATTATTCTTGGAATCTACATCTATTGGAGAACCCTCATTTGATGAAGTTCTACCCATCATTGACCAAAGAAATATGGCAACAATTACAGAAATAATCAAACACAAAATAGTAGTACCTTCCATAACGAATTAGCTTAATGTAACAATACCATTTTCAGAACGCTCCAATGCTGACTTTGTCTGAGAATCTAACTGGCCTTCAACAATTGTTTGGTTCTCTACTTCTTCTGTTTCCTCATTATAGGTAGCAGCAAAAACTCCCGCAGGGATATTAGGAGCATCATGTACTAACTGACCAAGAGTTTCTCCTTTGGTAATAAACGGAGTATCCTTACCTTGTCGAATTTTTCCATTGCGAAAAAGATTTCTAAAATTGTTTACTACTGTTGAAAAAAACTCAGTAACTACGGCATAAATTCTCTTGCATGCATCCCAAAATGCTCTAGCTACGCCCTTCAAAAACTCCCAAATACCACTCAAAAATACCATAACTTATCTAATTATTATTAGTTTACCAAAATCTGTTTCCAATGCAGAGGAAAACATCTCCTTCACCTCTTTCTTTACGCCGTCTGTAGCCTTAACTACAACAAACTTATTGTTCTTCTCATCAATTAACTCCTTATCTTTTACAGAGGCCAAATAGAAGATGTCGTCATCTGCATTCTTCTTATAAATTACAGCCATACCATTAGCTCCAGCAACAGCATGCTTTTTAATGATACCAAAAAAAATCTCGTTAGAAAGGGTTTCAGTAACATCTTCGTTTACGACATTAACTGTAACATCTGGAAAAAGATTATCTACTGCGACGAAAAAATCCTCTACTTTCTTCTCTGCGAGCAACAGCCATGCCATTACCTTTTTCCCGTAGTCAGCTACTACAATTGGATCAATTTTCATTTTATACTCCTTTTGTACCTCACGCTCCCAAACGAGGTAGTAATAAAAGATTAAATGTGACGGAGAGCATACACATTAAGATTAGGCTAGACTAAATCTTGGCTGCAAAAGTATAGCTTTGAAAACTAAAGGATTCATAAGTTTTCCCCTAATATTTC